>NZ_QUGF01000012.1:0-84332 GCF_003479275.1 Clostridium sp. AF20-7
TTTTACATACTGTTCAGTTTTCAAGGTTCTTTGTTGTTGTCTCAGCGACAGCTTATTTATATTACCATAAGCAATTGACTTTGTCAACAACTTTTTTATTTTATTTTTTGCAGCCGAACTCTCGTCCAACAGCTTGAATATCATATCATAGGTAGTTGTCGTTGTCAACTGTTTTTTCTTAATTTCCAAAACATTTCTGTAAATAAGAAAACCTGTGATATTCGATTCTCTCTGCATATGCAGACCAACGTCAAAATACGTTAGAGTTAAAGTTTACCATTTCAACATTAACTTGTCAAGGGATTTTTTACTTGCTTTTCTCAAATTTCTCATTCCCATCTGCACAGCACGAAAGCTGTAACGAAGCATTCAATATCACAGGTTTTCTTCTCTATAAAATTTTAAATAATCCGTTTCACAACACCCATCAGGATGCTTCCAAGCATATTGTGGTCATACAGCCAGGTCAGCCAGATATTGCTTTCTATCTGGTTCAGGAAAAGTTCACCAATCGCCGTTGCCGAGAACAGTGTAATAAGCAGTGCTGCAATCCAGACGAAAAAGATCCCTTCCGCACCCCCCAGCACGGCACCTGCCAGACGGTTCAGTCCCGATATGATCGGCAGCCGGGAGACCACATTGAGCGATACGGACAGAACACGCAGTCCGCCGAACACGGCTGCAAACAGCAGAAAAAAACTTATAATATTGATCAGGCTGTTTGCCAGATAACGGCTGACGTAGTGGGTAAAGCTGCTTACACCCAGCGCCTCGTAAACTTCGCTGTTATTATTCTCCAGAAGCGCATCCTTTAACTGTTCCGGAAGCTCCATTTCTTCAATAATACTGCGCTGTACGGATGGCGGCGCCGCGTCAGCTGCCTCATTTTCCGCCTCATCGTCCTTTTGAATAAATTTCGTCACGCTGTCCTCCACCGCCTGATAGACCACCTCATTGCTGCGAAGCAGATTCGCGACAGACGGCGCACCAAAATGAACCACCCCCAGCGACAGCACCAGGGAAACGGCCGAGACTGCCAGGCGGACAAATCCGCGGTAATGCCCGTACAGTACCATGGAAACCAGATAGACTGCCACCACCACGAACAGCCAGTTTTCTTTTATATAAGCACCCATTGTCTGATCGCCTCCGCTACGCCCTCTTCCCGGTTCGAAGCGGCAATCCGGTCTGCGCGTTCCTTTAAAAATGGGGCGCCATTTCCCATCGCTACGCCGATTCCTGCTGCCTCCAGCATGGGCCAGTCGTTTTCGCCGTCTCCAAATGCCATCGTCTCCTCCGCTTCAATTCCCAGATACTGACAGAGATTCCGCAGCCCGCTTCCCTTTGTGATGCCCGCCGCGTTGAGTTCCAGATTCCACGGAAGCGAGGAGGTCACCAGAACCTCCGGCATCGCTTCCAGCTTTGCCCGGACTGCCTGCTTGCTCTCCCGGTCCTTAAAATTTAAATTCATCTTCTGCACCGGGCATTTTTTCTCCCGCAGATACTCCACCATGTCAGTAACTGCCCGGCGCGTCGCCCGGATATAGGCGCATTCACGTTCCGGTATCCCGTATTCTTCCAGCTGTGCCAGCAATCGCGTCTCGCTGACGCCGCCCTCCGATACATACATATCGTAAATAACCGGATGCCGGCGCAGCACCTCAATCACCCGGATCGTCTCTTCCCAGCTCAGGCAGCTTTCCGACACCCAGGTATTTTTCCCGAAATCCCGGACGACCGCCCCATTTGTAAATATGCCATAGTGGACGCCCGGCAGGCTCAAAACCTCCTCTGGCACTGCCGGGAGCGCGCGCCCGGTCGCCGGGACAATCTCAATCCCCCGCTGCGCGCACAGTTCCATCACCTGTCTTGTTTTTTCCGACACGTGCATTTTTTCATTTAACAGTGTCCCATCTAAATCGAGGGCTATTAACCGTGTTCCCATCTTTCTCTCCCGTATCTCTTTTTACTGTCCACTACCAGAAAACGCTGCCGGGAAGCATTCCCCCGCAGCGCTCTCTTTTACTAATTAGTTTTAATTTTAAAATTTCTCGAATTGTTTTAATTAATCAAAGAAATGTTTCTCTTTCAGAATCAGAAGTCCATCCTTATCATATTTCGATGAGAACAGTCCGCTGAAGGATTTCTTCTCCGCCTTATCTGCAGCTTCCTCGATCAAATCTTCGGCACTTGTCTTGGTAAGCGGTTCTCCATCCTCCTCCATCATCTCAGCGCGCTCGTACAGAGCCAGCATGCTCTTTCCCGAAATACTGCAGTCGATCTCCGATGCATATTTGCAGGCATACTGAACAAACTCCTCAACATCCATATCGCCGGACTTTTTGGACGGTTTCTCTTCCGGCTCATCCTCTGGATAATTGGAATACTCGTCGTCTTCGCGTTCGTCTTTATAGCTGTCTTTGTAATCGTCCTTATAATCATCACGATAGCCGCCACGCGCATAATCATCCTCCGGCTCATACTCGTCCTTCTCGTAGTGATCTTCTTCGTCTTCATACTCCGGCTCGTCATCGCGTCTTGCCTCTTCCTGACGGCGCAGTTCTTCTCTCTGCCGCTCTGCCAGACGGCGGTCTTCCTCCGCTTTACGCGCTTCTTCTGCCTCTTTGGCTGCCAGTGCCTGTGCTTCTGCCTTGGCGCGCTCTTCTTCCTCACGGCGGGCTGCTGCTTCCTGCTGTCTGCGTTTTTCCTCTGCCTCTTTTTCTGCCTGACGGCGGATCTCCGCCTCACGCTCTGCCTGGCGTTTTCTGGCTGCTTCTGCTTCCTGCTGCGCCTGCTGGCGTTTCAGCTCTTCCTCGCGCGCCTGTGCCAGCTTCGCTGCATCGTCTTTCTGGTTTTCACAGCCGATATACTGGAAACGCTCTGCTAATGCCGGATATGCGCGGTGCATCTGCTCTAAACGTGCCTGCGTATCAATCAGAACAACGACCATGCCGGTTTCATCCTGTGTCATCAGTTCTTCCAGCTCTTCCACCGTCAAATCGTCCAGATCAGCTGCATGCTCGACCACCAGATCCTTGCCTGCCAGGCGCTCCGCCACCGATGCGATGCCGCGATGGGATAGGTTTGCACCGCTGATCTTGGCAACCGGATGCTTGGTTCCCAGCTCGCGGTGAATCTTTTTCAGGGAATCAAGTGCCATCGCAAGACCGGCTGCCGGATCTTCCGCCTCGATCATCAGATGATTTGATTCCTTGATCTCCTCTTCTTCCTCTTCCGGTTCGAAATCCCAGTCTTCCACTATGGTTTCCTCTTCCTCTTCAAATTCATGAATCGGAGCTTCCTCGCTCTTTTCCTCTGCCTCTGCCGGTTCCAGGTCGCGGAGATTCCTGAAAACACGTGTCTCCCCTTCGGATGCGCCCTCTTCCTCATCGTAAGGCTTGATCTTGGACACTTCTTTTGCCAGCGCTTCTTCCGCCTGTGCTTCATGAAGGCTTGCTACTACATCCTCGTCCAGCGCAGTCTTTTCTACTTTCTCGTCCGCCGGTTTTGTCTCGGCTTTCGGTTTTCCAGCCTTCTCTTCTGGCTCTGCCTGCTCTGACTGTCCCTCCGGCTCATTCTCCGGTTCGTCGTCCAGCTCTGCCTCCGGCTCATCCGTATCCAGATACTCTCCTTCCGGCTCCGGCTTGCGGTATGTACCGTTCTTGTACTCTTCTTCCACCGCACGCAGCTTCTCTTCGTACTTCTCGCGGTTTTCCACCAGATCCATCTGATATTTCGTCAGCGGCGCATACTGAAGTTTCAGTTCCATTGCCTTGTCCACATATTTGCCAAGACCGAACATCAGCATGATCTTGTCGCAGATCCGCACACAGTCGTCCGCCTGGTTCGCCTGATGATAAAGCTCTGCCAGGTGGTACAGCCATTTCTCATCCAGCTCTTCCTGACAATATCTCTCCAGAGAATTGATCTGCTGCTCTAACGGCGCATCCTTCGCCTCCAGAATCAGGAAACGAAGCAGATACTGGCGCGGGTCATCGCCGGACAGCTCACAGAACTCCCGGTAATATGCCTCTGCCTCCTGAATATTATTTTCACGCAATGCAAGGTCAGTCAGCTTATATAAAAGCCCCTTTCCAAGCGGCGCTCTCTCATATGCCAGCAATAAAATATCCTTGGCATCCTGATACTCTGCATTTTTCTCATAAATCTGGGAAATCATCGTAAGCAGGCTGGTGCTGCGTACACGACGCCAGTCGATGGTATCGGCGATCTTCATCGCCGTCTCGAAATCTCCCTTGTTAACCAGTTTCTTAATCTGCTCTACCTTGATGTTAAACTCGTATTTATCCATCTTATGCATCTCCTAACTTCCTGCCGCGGCAGAAGTTTTATTGTTACTGTTCACGCATACGTGCCCAGTAACGTTTTATTTGCTCACCGGCTACAGCTCTGTACGCCCATCCAGCGCGCGCAGAAGCGTTACCTCATCAATATATTCCAAGTCGCCCCCGACCGGAACGCCGCTGGCGATTCGCGTCACCCGGATCCCTGTCGGCTTAATCAGCTTGCTCAAATACATCGCGGTCGTCTCGCCCTCCAGGCTTGAGTTGGTTGCGATAATGACCTCACGAACCTCCTCTTTCTGCAGGCGAGTCATCAGCTCCTTGAGCCGGATGTCGCCCGGCCCGATCCCCAGCATCGGGGAGATCGCCCCATGCAGCACATGATAGACCCCGTTGTATTTTCCTGTCTTCTCATATGCCGCCAGATCGCGCGTATTTTCCACCACCATGATCGTCTCATGATCTCGCCGGTCGCTGCTGCAGATCGGGCACAGTTCCTTATCAGTCAATGTGCAGCACTCCTTGCAGTAACGCACATTCTGCTTGGCTTCCAGAATCGCGCCGGACAAGTGCCTGACCTGTTCTTCCGGCATATTGATGATATGAAATGCAAGACGCTGCGCCGATTTACTTCCGATTCCGGGAAGTTTTGACAATTCTTCGATTAGCTTGCTAATCTGGCTGCTGTAATAATCCATCGCTTAAAACGGGAATCCGCCTCCCAGACCGCCAAGGCCACCGGTCAACTGGGACATCATCTGGCTGCTGTCCTCTTCCGCCTGACGGAATGCCTCGTTGGTCGCCGCCACGATCAGATCCTCTAACATCTCGATATCATCCGGATCCACTACTTCCTCAGACAGTTTCACGGAAAGAACCTCTTTTTTACCAGATACGGTCACGGTTACAGCGCCGCCGCCCGCGGATGCGCTGTACTGCTTCTCCTCCAGCTCTTTCTGCTTCTCTTCCATCTGGCGCTGCATTCTCTGCGCCTGCTTCATTAAATTGTTCATATTGCCCGGCATACCGCCTGGGAAACCGCCACGTTTTGCCATGGTGTCATTCCTCTCTTTCACTTCTTTTTATTTATATTCAGACTGGCTGCCGATTGCAGCCGGTTCTATATATCATATAAACCCACTAATATCATTTATCTGCATTTAATCACAGCTTCTTGCATTACAAAACAAGGCTCATCTTTGGCAAGCTCCACTACACGGAATCATCCTCTTCGACAATCACATCGGTATGGATTGCGTTCTTTAAATCCTCATCACTGACATAAACCGTTCTTTGCGGCACAGCAGATGATTCTAAACGGACTTTAAATTGCAGAGTCTTTTTGTATTTTTCTTGCACTACTTCCTGCAAATTTTTAAGTTCAGGCTCCCGATTGATAATTCCAAACGTATTTTCATCTGTACACACAATGCAAAGGCAGCCTTCGCCCGCCGGTTCTACACTTGTCTTGGGAAGACTGAGTCTAATCGAACCCACAAGCTGGCTCAGGGACGCAATCCGTCCCCATTCTTTCCGCATCAGCATCAGATCTTCGTACTGTGCCGGCGGAAGGGATACCGTCTTCGGCTCAGGCGGCGTTTCCACCACAGCCGTTTTGGAGGATGCCGCCTGCCCCGCTGCCGGTGCAAGGGACGCCAGTTTCTGTAGATTGTCCGGCATTTCCTGCATTTTCTGCTCTAATAGCGTAATCCGCTGTAAAATGGAATCAAGATTCTGTTCCATCGACGGCGTCGTCAGCTTGATAAAGGCAATCTCCACCAGAATCCGCTTCTGTGACGCGTAGCGCAGCTGCCCGGAAAGTTCCGAGAAAATACGGATGTAACGCATCAGCGTTTCCGTATCAACGCCTGCCGCCTCTTCCTTTAAAACTGCCAGATTTTCCTCCGACATATCGAGCATATCGCCCGGTTCGTCGGTCGTCTTGGCAATCAGGAGATTTCGCATATACCAGACGAAATCGTTGACGAGCTGCGAAAGATCGCGCCCCTGGATGATCATTTCCTCAATCTCACGGATGCACGCCTTCGTATCACTTGCAAGCACCGCCTGAAACAGCTTGCTGAACACGCGGTTATCGACCGCGCCCAACACCTCGAGCACATTGTCATACGTCAGCTTTTCCCCGAAATGGAACGCCACGCACTGATCGAGAAGACTTAACGCATCTCGCATCGAGCCATCCGCCGCACGTGCCACATACCTAAGTGCCCGATCGTCTACATCGATCTGCTCCGCCTGCGTCAGCTCCGCCAGCCGTCCCGCGATGGTATCGATCGAGATCCGCTTGAAATCATATCTCTGGCACCGGGACAGAATCGTGATCGGGATCTTGTGGACCTCCGTCGTCGCCAAGATAAATATAACGTAGGACGGCGGTTCTTCCAGCGTCTTTAAGAGCGCATTGAACGCGCCAATCGAAAGCATATGAACCTCGTCAATGATGTAGACGCGGTAGCGCCCATCCGTCGGCGGGTACTGCACCTGCTCCCGGATATCGCGGATATTTTCCACACCATTGTTGGATGCCGCATCGATCTCCACCACATTGAGGGAAGCTCCTTCCGCAATCTGGCGGCACATACTGCACTCGCCGCAGGGGCTGCCGTCCACCGGATGTTCACAGTTGACTGCCCGTGCAAAGATCTTGGCAATACTCGTCTTACCGGTTCCGCGCGTCCCGCAGAAGAGGTACGCGTGCCCGATCCGCCCGGAGTTGATCTGATTTTTCAGGGTCTTTACGATATGGTCCTGACCCCGGACCTCTTCAAAGGACGTCGGACGCCATTTTCTGTACAGTGCTGTATATGACATAAACTACTACTTCCTTACTATTCGTCGCCGAAGCTGATGCCTACATCCTTAGCTTCCCGGATAATATCGCTCTTCGGATCGACCATCTTTAATTTACCGGCAATGTCCGCAAGCGGAATTTTTTCAATCTTATTGTTGTTTAAAGCGACCATATAGCCGTATTCTTTGCGGCGGATCATCTCTGCTGCCTCCGCGCCGAGGCGCGTCGCAATCACGCGGTCATACGGGCATGGCTCGCCTCCGCGCTGCATATGCCCCGGAACCGTCACACGGATCTCCTGCCCCGTCCGCTCGGAAATCTGGGCGCCCAGCTCGTAAGCGACCGACGGATAAACCGGTCCATTTTTCTTCTTTTCTTTTAATTCTTTCTTGGTCAGGGCTGCATTTTCCTTGGAAATCGCGCCCTCTGCGACCGCCAGAATCGTGAAATTCTTGCCATTTTTAGTACGGCTGCGGATCGCATTTACCACCACATCAATATCATACGGGATCTCCGGCAGGAGAATGATGTCAGCTCCGCCCGCGATGCCTGCATAGAGCGCCAGCCATCCCACCTTGTGACCCATGATCTCCACGATGAAGACTCTGCCATGAGACGCCGCCGTCGTATGAATACAGTCGATGGCATTGGTCGCTACATCAACCGCACTATGGAATCCAAACGTAAGATCGCTGCCCCAGAGATCATTGTCTATGGTCTTCGGAAGAGAAACGATATTGAGTCCTTCCTCCCGCAGCAGATTTGCCGTCTTCTGGCTGCCGTTGCCGCCTAAAATGACGAGGCATTCCAGTTTCAGCTTGTAATAGGTGTGTTTCATCGCTTCCACTTTATCCAGACCGTTCTCGTCCGGCGTCCGCATCAGCTTGAAAGGCTGTCTGGAAGTTCCCAGAATCGTACCTCCGCGTGTCAGAATCCCGGAAAAATCCGACTGTTTCATAATCCGGTAGTCTGCATACATAAGACCTTTATAGCCGTCTTCAAATCCAACTATCTCTATGTCATCGAACATCTTGTACAGCGATTTTGCCACGCCTCGCATCGTCGCATTTAAGCTCTGGCAGTCGCCGCCGCTGGTTAACATACCGATTCTTCTCATGAGCGCTTTCCCTTTCTTCATAACCGTCCAGTACCTTCACAGTTACCCTTATTCTAAGTTTCCAACAACCCCCATATCAGGATAAACTACACCCATTTTGTAATTATAATACAATCATATCCCGCGGGCAAGAAAAAATTCCTTACAAATATCATAGACATAAAAATACCGGGATACGCGCTTTTAATCTGCTCCGGCACGGTATTCCTACCCCTTGGCAAATCAAATTCCACATATCCCGGCTATATTCACACACCTGCAAAAATGCTTGTTTCTGTATCTATTATTTTCTATTTTTTATTTCATAGGAAGCAATTTCCTATGAAATAAAAAAATCCGCACGCCCGGCTTCGAACGTATGCCATGAACGTTACCCTGACAGTTAACTCGGTCCAGGCTGCCTTGCGGCACACAGAAGGTTCTGCTTAGTGCTGCTGCATTCCTGCCCTGACACGGTTCACAGATTTCTGTTGCGCAAGACCCAGACTTCAACGCCACTTTTCAGGGGCAGCCCCACAGTAAAAACGCCCTCGGTCGGACAACACCCCTGCTATAGCGGATTGCAGGTACAGGGCACCGCTAACTCCCCGGCTGTGCGGAAACTTTATGACTTGGTCTTATATGACGGAATGACCTGCAGACCGTCAGCCTGTTTAGTATACATGGCAGCCACCGTTTTGTCAAGCCGGAGCTTGACTAACAAGCATTGTATAAAAATACATTTTATTGTTTTTTTATCATTTTTTATCCCAGAATCTTGCAACAGAAGAAAGAAATCATTATAATAGGTATAAATCTAGCGACTGCAAAAAGTCAAACAGTTACTAAATCATAAAATTCTGTAAGATTGGAGCAACGATTATGGAAAAGAAAGATATCGACTGGAGCAACATCGGTTTCGGCTATATGCCAACGGATTACCGCTATGTTTCCATGTACCAGAATGGTTCCTGGGACGAAGGCGTCCTTACCTCCGACCCGAATATTACCCTGAATGAATGCGCCTGTGTTCTGCAGTATGCACAGACCTGCTTCGAGGGTCTGAAAGCGTATACGACCGAGGACGGCCATATCGTTACGTTCCGTCCTGACTTAAACGGCGAGCGTATGGAGAATTCCGCAAAAGGCCTTGAAATGCCGCCATTCCCGAAGGAACGCTTCGTAGACGCCATCACAAAAGTAGTAGAAGCCAACGCAGCATTCGTACCGCCGTATGGTTCCGGTGCAACCCTGTACATCCGCCCGTATATGTTCGGTTATGATTCCATCATCGGCGTTAAACCGGCAAACATCTATCAGTTCCGTGTATTCTGTACACCGGTTGGCCCGTACTTCAAGGGCGGCGCTAAACCGATCACCATCCGCGTCAGCGATTTCGACCGTGCAGCACCTCACGGAACCGGTCACATCAAAGCCGGATTAAACTACGCGATGAGCCTGCATGCGATCGTCGATGCTCATAAGAACGGTTTCGATGAGAACATCTACCTGGATCCGCAGACACGTACCAAGATCGAGGAGACCGGCGGCGCAAACGTTATCTTTATCACCAAAGACGGCAAGCTGGTAACTCCGAAGTCCAACAGCATCCTTCCGTCTATCACACGCCGTTCTATCCTGCAGGTTGCAAGAGATTACCTCGGCATGGAGACCGAAGAGCGTGAAATATACTTAGACGAGGTAAAGGATTTCGCAGAGTGCGGTCTGTGCGGTACCGCAGCTGTTATCTCCCCGGTTGGCAAGATCGTTGACCACGGCAAGGAAATCTGCTTCCCGGCAGGTATGGAGAAGATGGGTCCGGTTACCCAGAAACTCTACGAGACACTGACCGGCATCCAGATGGGTCACATCAAAGCTCCGGAGGGCTGGATCCACGTAATCAAATAAGGACTGTACCTTTCAGTTTGAACGGAAAATATGAAATTAAAAAAGCTGGCAGAGGTTTATTTGCCAGCTTTTTCTTCTTTCTTCTTTTTTCTCTTTTCACGCAATTCTTTGAAAAATTCTTTCAACATCATCGAACATTCCTCGCCCAAAAGTCCTTCTTCTGTCTCCACCTGATGATTGAATCTTTTTTCATCCAGAAGATTCAGTACCGAACCGGCGCAGCCGGCTTTCGGGTTCATGGAACCGATGTAAACTTTTGGAATCCGCGCCTGCACGATCGCCCCTGCGCACATCGGGCATGGTTCCAACGTCACGTACAGCTCACATTCTTCCAGGCGCCAGTCGCCCATGCGCTTGCACGCTTTTTTGATTGCCGCGATCTCCGCATGTGCCAGCGCGCTATGATCGACCATCCGACGGTTGTAACCCCTGCCGATGATTTTGTCCTCATACACGATCACGCAGCCGATCGGCACTTCTCCGAGCGCCCAGGCTTTCTTCGCCTCGCGGATCGCCGCTTTCATATATTTCTCTTCCCGTGTCAATTTTGCTGCCACTGTTTTTTCCTCTTTCTTGTTTTATATATTTCTATCTTTTCCTCCATTCAAATTTATCCGCTTCCAACAACAGACATCCTTATCTCAGTTTCCCGGCAAGTTTGCTCCGCTGCCAACCAAACACCTGAAAGCATTTGACCCGTGTCCATCCTACCCAGAAAAGCTATCCTTTGTCAAGAGTTCTCTAAAAGGAGCGACCGGCTTTTATGTAAAATTCAAATCTGTATACCAGTACCCGAACCGGCTGTCGCGCGGCGGCTGGCGGGTGGAACGGACAAAGCGGTCAAAGCCGAACATCGCCGCCATATATTTTTCATTGTTTCCATAATGTCCCGGCACGCCCAGAATGTAGCGCCCCCGTTCGCCGGGTTTCCCCAGTCTCGCCAGAATCAGATATCGGTAGTTGTAGTAACCGTGCAGAAGAAAGCTGTTATTTCCATACACCCAGTTTTCCCGCGGCAGAAGCCCGATATCCTGCGGTTTGATTACCAGAATCTCGCAGCCGTCGGCGCATTCGAAGGCGGTTACTTTGGGATAGGCAGCACGCAGACGGTTCCAGAGGGACTCGGCGGGATCTTCTTTGGGAAATTCCTTGGAAGAATCTGGTTGCGGTTGTTTTTGATTTTGAGAGCCTGGCTGAAATGCTTCTTGATGGTCTGGTGGAGAATCTGGAAGCGCCTCTTTCCGGACCTCCCGGGTGGATTCTTGAGAATCTTTCCGCCGTGCTTCTGTCTGTGCTTCCTGATAGGATTCCTGAAAACTTTCCTTCGGTGTCTCCGTTTGCACTTCTTGAGTGGATTCCTGAAAACTTTCTTGCGGTGTTTCCGTTTGCGTTTCCTGAACAACTTCTGCCTCTTGATGATCGGATGTTTCTGAGATATCTGGAACCGCTTCCATGGTTTCCGTGTCCTCGAAAATCTCCAGGTTTGAATCCTCCAGCTTTTCTGGCTGGGGCTGGCTGATTCCGAAGTCCGTTTCGTTTATATTCACAGCTTCTTTCTTCTCTGTCTCCGTGGATGTGTCCTGACTCTCCATTTCTCCCGACCGGGTAAGTTCTGACGCCTCATCCAATTTTTCTTTCCCTACAGACGCGCTGTTCACTTCCCCAGATACATTTTCTGCCAGTTTCCGCGTTGCGCCTTCCTTCTCCGCTTCCTGCTCCCGCACTTTCTCAGCAGTCACATCCGCCAGCTCAACCTCTGCCGCATGCGCGACGGCATCTTCCCAGATCGTCGTATAGGCACGCCATGCGCTGTCCGTCTCATGAAGAGTCAGACCACAGCACTCTTCCATATTGCAGCCGCTTCCTTCAATATTTTCACAATTGACGACGGCACGGAACTCCCCATTTCCGCCACGGACAAACAGGGTGCCGATACGGATCTCCTCCTGCCCTGCCAGAAGGTATACGCCGATCGGGCTGCCGCCCGCAAAGACACGGCGGACGCTGACCTGAATCCGGCAGGAAGTTCCCCGCGTCTCCAATTTCGCAAATCCCGTATTTTTCCCTTTGATTCCGCCCTCGTATGCATAGATATATGATATTAACCGATGATATGCAGACATGTTTTCACTCCTTTGCTTTGTATTATATGCAAAAGAAGCGCCGGTTTATGACAGGATTTCTATATCCCGATATAAACCAGCGCTGCAAATACGTCCGTATAACGCAAAATCGGGAACAGTTAAAAACTGTTCCCGATACTGCCGGCGACCGGAATCGAACCGGTACGAAGTTTAACCCTCGCAGGATTTTAAGTCCTGTGCGTCTGCCAGTTCCGCCACGCCGGCATCATGATTACTCATGACTGGCACAAAGCCAAATGGATGGAGGTGGATTCGAACCACCGAAGCGAGACGCAACAGATTTACAGTCTGCCCCCTTTGGCCACTCGGGAACCCATCCAAAATTGCTCTGACAGTTGAAGATTATAACATGGCTGTCTCAAAAAAGCAAGTGTTTTTATATATTTTATTTAATATTTTTATTTCCATTTTTTCCTGCTTTTGATTCTTCTCGTTCAACTGCCAGAAATCATATATCTTGTCGAAGCCGCATTTCCTACAATGCCGTATCATTTCCCGTCAAAACGATACTTCCGACCGGTGGGATTTTCACCTCGATATAGCCGTCCTTTACCTCATGTTCAACCTGTCCGGCGTTGTAACCGTCCTCATAGGTCATCATTTCCCGGCGCAGGACCGCCCCGTCGCGCGCCCCGATCTGCCAGACCGGAATCTTGAGCGTCAGCCAGTCATCACCTGTATTGACCGCCGTCACGCCGCAGCACGCGCCGCCAGCTCTCTGAGCACTCTGAAAACGTCCATAGGCAATATAGCCATCTCCCGCCGCCAGCGCTTTCAGGGAACCATTTCTAAATGCCGGACAGCGTTTCCGGATGCCGCTCATGTAGCGGTGGAACTCGATCAGCTCCAGGTTTTCCCCGCCCCACGGGTACGTCCGGCGGCTGTCCGGATCGGTCCATCCACAGACGCCCGCTTCGTCGCCGTAATAGATCGTCGGCGCGCCCGGCCAGGTCATCTGCATGACAACACCCTGGCGGAAAATGCCATAGCTGATGCCTTCCTCCGCTGCTTTTGCACCTGCCGACGCAAGACGGCCCACCCGGCGGTTTGTCCGCGTCATAAAGCGGGAGTGATCGTGGTTGGACAGCTCGTTCATTGCACACTGCACGGAAGCCGTCGGCATTTCACTCATATGGTAGCGCATCGCCTCAAAAAAGGCGCATCCATCCCCAAACAGCGCTGGATTTTCTTCGTCACTGTGCTTCTCCATACCGGTCAGAAACCATGACAGCGGCTCCATAAACGCATCATAATTCATGACCGTATCCCACTGATCGCCCTTCAGCCAGTCATACGGGCTGCCGTAATGTTCCGCAATCATGACCGCCTCTGGATTTGCCTCCTTGACTGCCGCGCGGAAATCACGCCAGAACTGATGGTTCATCCCGGCGCTCCGACCCAGATCTGCCGCCACATCCAGCCGCCAGCCATCTGCTCCAAACGGCGCCGACACCCATTTTTTCGCAATCCCCAGAATGTACTGGTACAATTCCGGCGATTCTTCGTAATTGAGCTTCGGAAGCGTCGCGTGTCCCCACCAGCCGTCGTAGCTGTCATTAAACGGCCAGGCATTTTCATTGTGGAACTGGAAAAAATAGCGATACGGGCTGTCCTCCGAGACATATGCCCCCTGCGGATAGCCGCCCGCGTGCTGGTACAGAAGTTCCGCATCCAGCCATTTATTGAAAGAACCACAATGGTTGAACACACCGTCCACCAGCACCCGGATTCCCCGCTTGTGTGCTTCCTCAATCAGGCGGGCAAAAAAGGCATCGCTCGCCTCCAGGTTCTGCTCATCCGCCGTCCGCGTCATATATTTATGTGCGCGGTCATTGTCCGTATCTTCCGGGCACACCAGTCCGTCTGCGTCCTCCAGAATCACTCCATAATGCGGATCGATATGGTCGTAGTCCTGACAGTCATACTTATGGTTCGACGGTGATACAAATACCGGATTTAAGTAGATCACTTCTATCTTGAGACTCTTTAAATAATCAAGCTTATCTAAAACACCCTGCAGATCACCGCCGTAAAACCGTCCCACATCGAGTGTACTGATCGGTTCCTTCCAGTCCGTCACCCGGGTGACCGGCTTTTTCAGATAAATATATTCATTGGTTTCCGTATCGTTTGTGGGATCGCCGTTGCAGAACCGATCCACATAGATCTGGTACATCAGCGCGCCCTTGCTCCACTCCGGCACATGAAATCCCGGAATCAGGCGAAACGGGTGCGCCGCCGCATCCTCCGTCAGCCCGATCCGGTCGTAAAGACAGACATTCTCGCCCCAGGTTACCTGAAATGCATACGGAAATGTTTTCGTTCCCAGAGTCAGCGCACAGCTGTAGTAATCAAAACGGCTGTCTGACTTGTCAGCCATACCGCTACCATCTATGCCTCGATTTGTATCTGCACCGTTCCCAACGCTGCCAGCACAGCACTCCCACGAAAGCCGTTTCATCTGCCACTCCTGCAAAAGCGCCCCGGTCTCCGGGTCATATTCCAGCAGTACAACCGCATCTGCTCCATTTTTCTCTGTTCTGAAATAAAATGTAACGACTTCACCCGCATCTGCCTCCGAAGGACAACGGTAATCCTCTGTCTCGTCGCAAAATAGCGCGTCGCGATTGATCTGCTCCATCTGTTTCCCTTTCCAGCGGTTTCACCACTTTCACAATCATGTTATTTTCTGCCCATATTTTACAGGATTTCCCCAAATTACACAAGTTATTTTCACGCCCCTAATTTTAGGTAATAAAAAAGAATGTGCCTTGGCACATTCGGGCGTCTCGCGCGGTCGCTTGCGACATGTTTCTGCTTCGCGCGAGTGCGCATCCTCGCGGAGCGTTTTTTGTTTCATAGGACGTAATTTCCTATGAAATAAAAAAGGTCAGCGGGGTAGCTGACCTTTTTAGGAGAAGGTATTTCGTTTTATGGGGTGTAGCAAAAACTATATAATGTATTGGGGGGGTTACGTCTATTATAATAGCATAGGAGCGGAAATAAGTGTGCACAAACATCGTTTTATTTCGATTTCTTTTTTGTGCAAATCAGCACTCTCTCCCGAAATATCCAGCAAAACCCGTCTGAAATTTGCATAAAAGAAGATGCCGCCGCTGCCATTTCCATCTATCAGACGGCTGTCCGGGATCTTTCCCGCACATTCTGGCAGCTGACTGGCACCTTTTTTCAGGCTTATTTCCAGACCTGTCTCATGCTTTCAACTTTTTATGCTTCTGTCACCGGAGTTTCAGCTTCCCCTGACGGCTTTTCTCCATCCTGAAACAGCGCTTCAAACTCAGCCTGGCCGATCTTCTCCTTCTCCATCAGCAGGGCACAGCAGGAATGAAGCACATCTTCATGGTCGAGAATGATCCGTTTTGCCTTGGCGTAGCACTCATCGATGATGCGCTTTACCTCGCTGTCGATCTCGCTCGCCACTTCCTCGCTGTAGGTTCTCGTATGCGCCAGGTCGCGGCCAATAAAGACCTCGTTGTTGTCGCCGCCGTAGTTGATCATGCCCAGTTTCTCTGACATACCGTACTCGGTTACCATCGCGCGCGCCATCGAGGTCGCCTGCTTGATATCCTGGGAAGCGCCGGTCGTGATGTCGTCAAAGATAATCTCCTCGGCGATTCGTCCGCCCAACGAAACCATGATATTTTGAAGCATTCTGCCCTTCGTCATATGAAGCTCATCCTGCTCCGGAAGCGGCATCGTATAACCTGCCGCACCAACGCCGGTCGGAATGATCGAAACGGTATGAACCGGTCCCACATCCGGGAGGACATGGAACAGAATCGCATGACCCGCCTCATGGTATGCGGTAATCTTCTTATCTTTTTCGGAAATTACCTTGCTGCGCTTCTCAGCGCCGATTCCCACTTTAATAAAGGCTTTCTCAATATCCGTCTGGGTCAGGAACTTACGTCCCTCTTTTGCGGTATTGATCGCCGCCTCATTCATCAGGTTTTCCAGATCGGCTCCGGTAAATCCAGCGGTTGTCTGCGCGATGCGGTGTAAATCCACATCCTCGCCCAGCGGTTTTTCCTTCGTATGGACGCCGAGAATCTCCTCGCGACCCTTGACATCCGGTCGTCCGACTGCCACCTTTCGGTCAAATCTGCCCGGCCGCAGAATCGCCGGGTCGAGAATATCCACACGGTTCGTCGCTGCCATGACAATAATGCCCTCATTGACGCCGAAACCATCCATCTCAACTAAAAGCTGATTGAGCGTCTGCTCGCGCTCGTCGTGACCACCGCCCATGCCGGTACCACGCTGTCTGGCAACCGCATCGATCTCATCGATAAAGACGATACACGGGGCATTTTTTTTGGCTTCCTCAAACAGGTCGCGGACACGGGATGCGCCAACACCGACGAACATTTCAACAAAATCCGAACCGGAAATCGAGAAGAACGGGACACCCGCCTCGCCCGCTACGGCCTTAGCAAGCAAGGTTTTACCAGTTCCTGGAGGTCCGACTAGGATCACGCCTTTCGGGATGCGCGCCCCGACACCGGTGTATTTCTGCGGGTTTTTCAGGAAATCTACGATCTCCTCCAGTTCCTCTTTCTCCTCTTCCAGACCTGCAACTTTGGTAAAGTTGACCTTGCTGGTCGATACCATCCGGGCACGGCTGCGTCCAAAATTCATCATCTTGGCATTTGCCCCGCCGCCGGAACGGGAATTGATAAACATAAACAGGAAGATCAGGACGCCTGCGGACAAAGCGATCGGCAGGATCACCGTCATAAAATAGCTGTCCTGACGGACGCTGGTGGTCGTGTACGGAACCCCCGCCTTGCGAAGCGCCATCTCTACTTCCTTCACATCCAGCACATTGAACTCCTCCCGGTCGCCGGAGGTTGTCTCAAAAATAACCTCACCGGTCGGCACCTCGCGGTTCGGGCGGATCTGTGCGCTCTCTACGGTCTTATTTTCCAGATATACCATGAACTCCGGATAGCTTAATTCCCGCTCCGTCGCCATTCCAGGGACTTTCAACGAGAAAAACATGATAACGAGCAGCATGAGGATCAGAAGCCCCACGCCTCCCATCGACTGACGTTGTTTCAACTGGCTTCCTCCTTATACTTCCACAACACCGATGTACGGCAGGTTGCGGTATTTCTGATCGTAATCCAGGCCGTAACCTACGACAAACTCATCCGGGATTGTAAAGCAGGTATATTTAACCTGAACCTGTTTTTTCACGCGGCGCTCCGGCTTGTCAAGCAGGGTGCACAGCTCGATATTTTTCGGATTTCTCTGTTTTAATACCTCGATCAGATATGCCAGGGTGCGTCCGGAATCGATGATGTCCTCCACGATGATGACATTCTTGCCCTCCAGCGGCTCGTCCAGATCCTTGATAATCTTTACCACACCGCTTGACTTGGTGTCGGAACCGTAGCTGGATACAGACATGAAATCCAGGGAAACCGGAATGGTCAGGCGTTTTGCCAGTTCACAGGTAAAGAATACGCCGCCCTTTAAGATACAGATCAGGTGGACTTCCTTTCCCTCATAATCTTTGTTGATCTGTGCTGCCACTTCACTGATCTTCTTGTTTACTTCTTCTTCCGTTAATAATACACGAATCTTATCAGCCACTGCTTTTTCCTCCGTTAAATTCCACCTCAAGGATGGTTTTTGTCTGTTCTGTTATCTTATAATATGCGCTGATCCGGTGCCCCACTATCCACAGGATATGTTTTTCTTCCGCCAGAAGCCAGATTTCCTCCCGCTCCTGTCTCGGAATTTTCTCATCGATCATCCAAGATTTCAGCGTCTTCCGACCGCCGGACGGCAATGTCAGGTAGTCCCCCGGCTGCCGGTGTCTCAGCGATAAGGTACCTTTTATTTTATCATAGTCAAACCATTTCGTATACTGGTTTTTCGGAAATTCATCCCCATTTTCACAGGGGAAAGTATGCATCTGCAAAAGATTCCCATTCTGGATGCCCGGAAGCAAAACCCCTTTTCTTTCCCCTGGATGACTAAGCGGGCGCACTTCAAGAAATCCATATATATTTACCGCCCGGAACCCATGCGGCAGCGAAATACTCTTTCCGGTTCCCTGATGCAGAAGTTCCCGCACCGCCTGCACATGCGTCTCCGTCACGTCCCGGAGCGGCATTTTGCTCTTTAAAAACAACCGCCGCACGATATAACCCTGCACAATCTCCGCCTGTTCTGCCAGCGCTCCTGCATCCGCCTTTCCGTCCGGTGCATGCTTTTGAAGCCATTCTTCTGCCACCTCTTCCAGATAGGCATCTGCCTGCCGGATGCGTCTGCCCGCCTGGTCGATATGACGGACTGCCTGTGCATTCAGGCGCTCTTCTACCGCCGGAAGCAGTTCATTCCGAAGCCAGTTGCGGCTGTATTCACTCTCCTGGTTCGTCGAGTCCTCGACCCAGTCCTGTCCCTGCTGCAAAAGCCAGGTCTGAATCTCGCTTCGCTGCGCCCAGAGAAGAGGACGGATGATGCGCCCCCGCACCGGAGCAATGCCGGAAAGCCCGGTCAGACCGCTTCCGCGGAACAGGTTAAAAAGAACCGTTTCCGCATTATCATCCGCATGGTGGGCGGTGGCGATATGAACCTGCCGAATCTCTTCCTCCCACGCCCGCGCCGTCTCCTCATACAGGCGGTACCGTGCCAGTCGTCCCGCCTCCTCGACGGAACATTTCCGGTCAAGCGCCTCTTTTGCCGCATCGATACGGAACTCATAAAAAGGAATTTCCAGCCGTTCACACAGCATCCGTGAAAATGCCGCGTCCCGATCCGCCTCCGCGCCGCGCAGCCCGTGATGGACATGGAGCGCCCGCAGGGAAATCTGAAACGTCTCCCGCAGCTTCCAGAGTACCAGCAAAAGACCGACGGAATCCGCTCCCCCGGATAAACCGACCAGAACGCCATCCCCCGGCCTGGTCATATGATTTTGTTTCATATAAATTTCTGTTTGTTTCTGCATTCTTTTATATTTCTTTTTATCCCTCTTAAAAATAAATCCACTCGTAACTGTTCAATACCTTCACAGTATAACGGATCTCCCCTTATTTCTCAACCTGCCAGATTCTACCGTTTACCCACGGTTACTGTTCACGCATACGTGCCCAGTAACGGAATTTGCCGTGGCTTCGTATTTAAATACGGCAAATTCCTGCTGCCACCGCGTTTTCTTACGGCACTTTCGGTTCCAAAAGTGCCTACCCGTAAACAGTAACTACCCACGTTCCAGCACCGTCCCGACCAACACTGTGCAGTCATCCACCACACCCCCGTCCGAAAGCCCGGACGCAAACGCCAGGATCTGTTCTGCCAGTTCCTGCGGGTTGCCGCCGGAAAGGTTTGATACAAATTCCATGAACGTCTCTTCCTTGTGTTCCCCCGGCATCGCTTCGAGAATACCGTCGCTTATCATAATGATTTTCTCGCCGTCCCACATTTTCCGCGACATCAGAACCGGCTCCGCGTTCTGTACAATTCCCATCGGCAGTCCGCCTGCTTCCAAAAACTCAACACCCTCACGCCCCAGAATAAAGGTCGGCACCGCGCCCAGCTTCATCGCTTCCAGCACACCTGTCCCCAGATCGATACAGCATAGATCGATTGTTGCCGGATTCTGCTCCGTACCCGCCAGCAGAAGCACCGTATTTACCAATTTGAGCGCCGATCGCGCCGAAAATCCCGTCTCCAGCAGGCGCTGGGTCAGCTCAATGACCTTCTCGCTGTCCTCGCTGGCGCTTCTGCCGCTTCCCATGCCGTCCGACAGGCTCATAATCACCTGCCCCGGAAGCCCGGTCTGCACCGTGCACGTGTCGCCTGAAATCGGTTCTCCCTCCCTGGGGCTGCACGCCATGCCGTACACCATCCGGTATTTACCTTCTTCCACAAAACGGAAGGTCGCCGCATTGCGGGTGATAAGGCTTTTGCTGTCCTTCGCCACACTCCAGTGACTTCCGGCGATCGCGCGTCCCAGAAGTTCCGCCACATCCCGCGCCGTCATACATCGCCCATTGACGCTGCGGAGTGTGAGAAACGCCTCCTTCTGCTGATTTTCATATTGAAGCACCAGCATGTTGTCCACGCGCAGATGGCTTCTGCGAAGTATCCCCGAAAGCATCTCCTCCCAGGATGCCGTCACATCCGACGCCTGCTCCATCTGGTTGGAAAATTCCTCCAGAATCGCCGCCAGCTCCCGGAACTGGACGATCACCGCATCCCGGCTTTCCAGAAAACGGTTTTTCCACCCCAGATTCATCGTCGCCCGGCCGAGGCTCCGGTTCAATTCCCGCAAATATGCCCCTCTCTGGGAACAAATCTCATGAAACAGGCGCGGCATGTCCTCCAGGTCGATTTTCCCTTTCTGCTCGAACGTCCGAAGCAGATAATAGAGATAATAACTGTCGTCCCGGCGGTTGCCATAATACAGGTTGCACCGTGTACAATCGCCGCATACCGCCGACGCCGCCGTCTGCATTGCCGCCAGCCCGTCCTCCTTCGTCAGATGCCCCTGCCCGCCGATCTCATCCGCAAATGCCTGCGCCAGACCGCCCAGCGACAGTGCCATGCTCTTTAAACGTCTTGCCGTGTAGACGTTGACATCCGCCATATCTCTATGTAAAGTTCTCCGTTTAAGCACAAAAAATCCCTCCTAACCTGTATAACGCCATTATATACAGGCTGGAGAGAAATATTTGTCAAACGGACAGAGCAAAACCAGGGAAAACTTCGACATTTTCCGACCTATCTATGAACACTGCTCCCCCGTGTGCCATACTCCAGGCATTCTATGATGTGCTGCAAGTCTAATTCGGATTCGACGGCTTGAGCAGGATCTCATTGCGGTTTACAAGCCCCAGCTTCTCCTTCGCTACCTTCTCGATATACTGCTTGGTCTGCACGTATACGCGGTATTCCTCAAGCTGTTTGGCACGTTCTTCTTCTTTCGCAACCTGCGCCTCCAGATTTTCCTCACGAATTGAATAACTCCTATCCTTTTCCTTGAGATCGATGCCCTTGATGTGCACGGCAGCCGCCAGACTCAGCACTACCATCGTAACGCCCACAAGCGCCATCCGGTTGTTTAAATTATCCTTTTTCTTTTTCCGCACATTTCCACCCGGTCTGCCTTCCGACATCTGTCTACGCATTCTCATCTCACTTCCTTTCCATGTTTTCTGCCTGTCCCCTTGTTGTACGTTTCTTTCCGGTCTTCTGGCTTTTTTTGCCTCTTCTTTTCATTTTAATCCATCCGCTGCATTTTTTCAATACCGCAAACAAAAGACGGCTGCCCGTCCGGTCATAAAACACCATGCCGCCAAGCACGCCCGCCACCGCATAACCGCGCAGAACTCCGTCATTCTGCCCGAACAAAAGCCGGAACGTCGCAAAGCTGGCAAAGAGCCAATACGCCGCATCCTCCATGCCTGTCCAAAATGAGCTGTGCCGTACCAGCCACCGGAAGATCCTAAGCCCGTCATACATCATCATCAGCGCGATTCCCGTACACACACTGCCGCCAAGCAGCCATATTTCCCCTCTCACCGTCCCGTTCATCCGCCACCGCCTAACGGAACAGCCGTCCAAAGAACGACTCCTGCGATTTCCGGTGGGACTCGTTGCAGGAATACGAAAAGCTTTCAAACTCGCCCTCAATATCCACTTCGCCCTTTTCCAACGTCAGACGGCTCACATGCAGCGCCTTCCCACGCACCGTCAGAAGCCCCATGTTTGTATCGAGAATCATCTGGTTCTCATCAAATGACACCACATCCTGGATCCCCGTCACACTCCCCTTTTCCCGGTTCAGAAGCTCCAGCTTGTGAGGTCTGGCATCCAATTTTTCTTCCATGCAAAAAACCTCCCAATTTATCTAACTTATAGCCTATAGCTGCCTATTGTTAAATATATTGGGAGGTTTTCAGGTTTATGAATGATTATCTGGCCGGTTCCCAGACACCGTCTGCATTTACATAATAGCCGTCCGGTGTCCACTCAGCCATATAAAGGGAGCCGTATGGACGCCCTGCGCCCTCCATGTAAACCCAGGTTTTTAATGCTTCATCATACGCCCAGGTCGGCTGCGGTGCATACGGATTTAAGTATACATATCCTAAATCCGGAATCAGCTGCCACTCCGTCAGCATCTCTCCCGTTGCCGGATCCAGATAATACCATCTGCCGTCCTGCGGATCCAGATACCAGCCCGTCCGCATGCCTGTGTTTTCGTCCACATAGTACCATTTGCCTGCGCTGTAATCATAGACCCAGCCCGTCCGGATATATCCGTCGGCTCCAAATGCCCACCATGCGCCCCGGAGCTGTTTCCACACAACCTGTTCAACCTGCCTGCCGGTCGCCGGATCCAGAACCAGGCTTCCGGACAGATACGTGCCATTTGACAGGCGGTAGCGCCATCCGGCACTCTCTTTTACCCATGTGCTGGTACTTCTGTCGCGGCCGGAAGTGGCCGTTCCCTGCGGATTGCCTGGGGTGGACGGGGTCGGATTCGATGGATCCGGTTTCGTCGGATCGGACGGGTCAGACGATGCTTTCTTTGTCTGGACCGCGACCGCCTCGCTGGCTGCGGATGCTGTCGTATTGACACCTTCTTTGAGTCTCACATAGAAATTGTAAGTCGTTTCCGGTGTCAGCCCGGTAAATACCGGTGAATCCTGCCATTCTCCCTGATCCACGCAGTATTCCAGTTCATATCCTGCCGGAATCGCGGTTCCATCCACAAATGCAGACGGTGCTTCCAGGGTCACGCTGGTGTCTGTCCACGCTGCTGCCTGCGGTGCTTTCGGGGTCTTTGTTGCTATTTTTTTGATCGTCAGGCGCACTGTAATCGGATCACTCTTATAATTTACGTTGCTGTCCGGGATCTTAATCCTACAGGAATACGTTCCCGCATTGGTCGGCGGTGTCGTGCTGAAATAAACGGTTCCGTTCACACCTTCATAGTGAACCTCATACTGACCCTGAAACTGTTCCGAAAGATCCTGTCCACCTATCGTTGCCTGAATTCCATCCCCCACAGACTTCGGCGTTCCATCGTAATCAACCTCTTTATCCGTACCATTCAGTGTAACCTTATCTTTGTCCCCAAAATACACATGGGTCTCAACATCCTGCGCCGGCATCTTAAAGGAAGCCGTCCATTTGCCGTCGGATTCGGTAAATTTCGGCGGGTAAATAACTACAAGTAAACCACCGCTGTATGTAAGGCATGCATTCTTGTTCGGATTCTCCTTCATCCGTCTGACACCTTCATCTGTCAAGGTCGCCGTTACCTGCTTCCCGGCGTTTACTGTAGTCTTGTCCAGCGTATAATAAGAACTGCTTTCCGGCTTCTGCGTGATCGAAAATACCGCAGTTGGATCATCCTGGACCTCGATATCCACAGCTACCATGCCCGGTCCTTCTAAGTATACATAGAGAGTCGGGAGACCGGTTGTATTATCTTTTTCGATGTAATAATCGCCGTTCTCTTTAAGTTCTGCTCTACTATTTACCTTTTTCGGTGTAACTGAACCTTTCTTATACAACGACATTGATTTTATATTAAATTTTTTAAACTGCTTGCCTTTGATAATCTTTGTTACTTCCAGAGAGCCAATATGGTCCACTCCACTCCACTCTTTGGTTTCAAAGGCTGCCGTTGTTCCCCAGGTACCCCATTCCTGTCCTACGAACCAGGTATACTGGTACGCGTTCATATTTTCCGCATAGGAAACCTGTACGGAGGCATTTGAACACGGCATCGTAAAGCAATACACCGTCGGATTCTCCAGATTGCAGATTGCCGCATCCACCTGTGAATCATTCCCATCGGTAATTGTCACCTGGTGTACGACATCTCCCGAATCCAGACCCGTAAATGCAAGGTAAACTTTTTCTCCGGCTTTCCGTGAAAATGTAAATGTACCAGTTTCACTACCTGTCGTAGAAATCGGATTTATTCCATTTATTGCATCTTCCAGAGATGCATAGGCTTTCACGACTGCATTCGGAGAGTTGGTATTCTTCTTCTCCCGTCCTACTGTAACCATGTGCTCCGCCGTATCAACTGTCAGCTGGCATACTGCCTGCTTGGAAGGATCCGCCACGCTGGTGGCTGTGATCGTATAAATTCCATTTGCCGCAGCCGCAGCGGTTACCAAGCCGTCCTCTACCTTGACTGCCGCCGGATCACTGCTTTTCCACGTCACATCTCTGGACGCTCCGTTTGCCACATCGACGGTCGCAGTGAGCTGGACGCTTCCTCTCGGATAAATCGTCTCATCGGTCTTATCCAGCGTAATTCCAGTAACCGACGGTTTCAGATCCAGCGTCAGATTCGGACGTAAGGTCTGGTTTTTCAGAATCGGGAAGGCATACTCGCCGGTTGAATCCATCGTCCAGGTAGAATCAAAATCCCAGCCCAGTTTTTCATAAAATTCTGAATTTTTCAGTTCTGCCTCTGTTACGTCCGCTCCATATAGCTTGTCTGCCCCCATCGTATTCGGATCTGGGGTCAAAATCGTCCCATCTAATTTTCTCGCAACTGTTCCGGCAAAGCCGTAGTTATTCGTATACTTTCCTGACGTTCCGCCAATCCGGTTGAGCGATCGCATCTCCGGGAAAATGCTGACACAGGAGGAAATCGAACCGTTGTCGGAAATGCCCGCCACGGCTGCGCCAGTGGAATTTTTTGTCAGCGCTTCGCCTGCCGCGTAGCTGTGGGAGATCGTTACGTTGCCGCTTCCTACCAGTCCGCCGATATAAAATCCCTTATCAACGTCCATATCCACAACTGCATAGCTGTTGTCAATGGTTGTAGTTCCACCGGTCCAGCCGACCAAACCACCCGCAAACCCCCTGTCGGTGGTTCTTTTGATTTTAGCATCTGCATAGCAGGACTGAATCTTTACCGAATAATTCTCCATTACGTTTCCAATCAAACCACCTGCCGATTCAATCTTATTCGTTCCATCTGTAGTTTCGATTGTTCCACTGACGTAACAATTTTCTACTGTCAGAGAATCATGTACATCACCCACCAGGATGCCAACTCTCGCCTCATCGCGGGAAGCTTTAATCTCCGCATTTTCTATGGTCAGATTCTTAATTTCACAATTCGAAGAAATTGCTTGAAACAATCCCACATAAACATTGCCGATCACATTCAAGCCTCGAATCGTATGTCCGCATCCATCAAACTCTACTACTGTGTTTGAAATCGGCGTAAATGGATGTTCTCCCAAATCAATATCGCACATCAGCTTTGCTTTCTGCATTGCGTGAGTTTGGAAATACGCAAGCTCCGCCCCGGTACTAATTTGATAATAACCATTTTCATCTTTGGTCGGTTCCACAACTGTCGTTCCATCCCACTGATCCTGCACCCATACCGCCTTAAATGTCACATTTCCTCCCGGCATTGTATAACTTGCACCGCTGGCATATGTATGAATTTCGTCACTCCAGCCTCCGAAATTCATGCCATATACCTTAAAGGGATTCTTCGGAAGCGTAATCACAGTTCCGGCTGCGGCATTTCCCAGTGTCGGCGCAGTTCCCTGTGAATCCTGGCGTCCGGATGCAAAAGTAATTGCATACTTCGCCGCGATTGGAAGATTTATTTCGATTGTTTCTGTTGACGCGCCCTCAGATGTATCGCTCAAAACAATCGTTCCCGTGATACTTCCGTTTTGTCCCGGATCTTCGCCATCCGTTGCCGGTGTTCGATGGAACCCTTTTTCATCGGACCAGCTCGCATGAATTTTTCGATTTGTGATAATGTTCCGTACAGCCTGCAAAATTTCATCCGCTGTTGTCTCATTTGTCACTGTCATCGCCTGCAGCGCTGCCTGTGCCGCTGTTTTAACATCCTCTAAGGTCTGCTCGGAAAATTCATAATTTCCACTCTTCGCCTCCTCGCTGTCACCGTAGGTTGAACCATCTCCCGTTGCCCGGACTCTAAACGTATAGGTTCCGCTCTCTGCAATCTGGGCGGTAAAATCGTGACCGGCTGCATCCGCCCCAAGTGTTACCGGATTCCCCAGTGCTGAACCATCCTTATAGAGCTGTACTTTATAGCCCGATGCATATGCAACCGGACTCCAGACGGTCTTTCCTTTTACTGTCTCATCCCATTTGACATCCGCAGGCGCCGCAAGCTGAACAAGATTTACCTCTTTTTTCAGCACAATTGAACCAATCGAACTTCCCTTGTAATGGACATATAATGTTATTTCATTCGTATTGCCAAGATTCAACGATTTAGCAAATTGAATCTTTATACCCCGTCCATTTTCTGTATTGTCCACTGCAAGAATTGTAACTCCGTCATACTCCGTTCCATCTTCCTCGGATGAAAGTTTAAAATCCTCCGCTTGTAAATTGTCATTTCCGGTATACGTAAGCGCAATTTTTCCATCTGCCGTGACAGTGTCCGCATCGGTTGTCTGGAAAGTTCCTGTCACAATTTGTCCCGAAAGCATGGAAACCGGGTTTGTTTCCATGGTGAAATTAAGAGCTTCTGAATCCGAAATCGTAACTTTTTTCTTAACCGTAAGATATCCGGTCTTTTTGATTGTTACGTCATATTCTCCGTTGGCAAGATCAATGCTAAAATTTCCATCGGAATCTGTTGCCGCCTTTTTCTCGCTACTGCCCTTTTTAAAAGTAATCTCTGCGCCTGCGATTCCGGTTTCTCCAGACTTTACTGAGCCTTTTTTTGTCTCGGTTGCCTCAAGATAATCTGGTATGTCTGTTCCAGAGAATATCTCTACTTCTTTATTATCATTACTTCTCTCCATCTTTAGCGTTGGAAGCTGCTTATCATAAAATTTCCAGTTTTCCGTATCACTTCCCCAGCCAATCATATTTTTCCAGAAATCG
Organism: Clostridium sp. AF20-7; assembly: GCF_003479275.1. Lineage (NCBI taxonomy): Bacteria > Bacillati > Bacillota > Clostridia > Eubacteriales > Clostridiaceae > Clostridium > Clostridium sp. AF20-7. Next base: position 27,160 of record NZ_QUGF01000012.1, read on the forward strand.
GCTGTTAAAAGGTCTGTTTTGGAAACACGCTCGCCACGATGCGACTTTGGCCAATCTTTATAATTTTTATCATTATTTTTATCAAGAAGGATTTCACCACATTTAACCCTCATATCCTGATAGGCAAAATTTTGTCCATCGTTTACATAAGCCTTATCGTTGTCATAACCAAAAATTCGATCTACAAAGTATTTCGATTTTTTTGTGGAAACCTCTTCTTGCAATGCTGCGCTATTGTTAATTGTGACCGTTCGGTTTGGTCCACCAACCAATCCACCTGCACCTTGACCATTTTCACTTGAGACAGTTCCCATTGCAATACATTTTTTGATTGTTACCGCATTACTCCAACTAACAGAACCGATCAAACCTCCTGCCAGAAATTTTCCTTTACTTGTGATATTTGCATTAACAACACAATTTTCAATCGTCAGGGGAGCTTCTTGGGCATTTTGAGCCGCCCCAATTAATCCACCTGCTGCACCATTATTACTTCCTGTCGCTGTGATACTACCGCTAATATAACAATTCTCAATTCTTGCTTTATCTCCTACCGTCTGAGCAATCGCTCCTTGATTTCCATTTCCATCAATCTCTACATCTGGTAAAATTAAATTTTTCACTGTACCATTCGCGACACTGAATAATGGTTTTTTGAGATTCTCTATCGGATATCCATTTCCATCAAATGTCTTGTCATGTAATTTAAGCGGTATCTTCCGGCTCTCCTCTTTAATTTGACTAAAATCAATTTTTCCCTCTAATCGAATACATCCCTGCAAATTACCATACTTACAATATCGAGGATTTGTTGTAATGGTTTCCCAATCTTCTTCATTTTTTATCTGCCACGGTTCTTCTTCCGTTCCCTGCCCTTCTATCCTACCACTATACAACGCAATCCCCGCGTCTCCCACCTGCACATGGATCTCCGGCAAAGCAGTGTCTTCCGGTATCTCTTCGCTTTCCGGAATCACCGGAACATAGGTATAGATCGCCCCATTGTATTCTTCATTGGCTTTATCGTAGCCCTCCCAGGTCTTTTCTTCAGTTTCTTCTGGTTCACCGTCCTCATCGAAGCGGTCAAAATAGTCCTCCGGTGCCAGTCCGCCCTGAAATTCGGAATAGGCGCTGTTTTCCGCATCCAGTTTCCACGTAACACCCGACAAGGTCCGCTCGGTGGTTTCTTCTCCCATCGTCTCACGCACGGCAAGAGTCTCCGGGAACCGGATGTCGGATTCCTTGCTTCCCAGCGGGAGAAGCTGATCGGCGATCGATTCTTCCAACGGTGCAAATTCCAGCGTCGTTTTCGCCTGCTCTTCTTCCAGGACCGTGATCTGGATCACCGGGAGTTCGTCCTCATCTACCTCATAATTGCTGCTTTTCAGCTCTGCACGGAACAGGTAGATGCCCGGATTTTCCCCATCATAACGGGATGCCTGGCTCTCTTCTTCATCCAGAACCCAGCGCACCCTTACTTTTCGCCAGAAACCTTCCTTTTCGTCAATCTCTTCCTCGGTTTTCTCATCCGTCTTGACATCTTCATTCGATTCATCCGTTTTTCCATTCGAAGAATCGGCATCTTCATTCAAATCTGCATTTCCACCCGAAGAACCGGAATCTGTCTTACCGGAATCATCTTTTTCATCGGATTCCTTCTTCCCAGAATCTGAATTTTCGCCCCTTTCATCCGATCCATTCTCTCCAGAATCCGAATCTTCGCCTTTTCCGTCCGATTCACCGTTTCCCGGATTTGCATTTTCATCCTGGGAGTCCCCATTTCCTGCCGAATTTCCATCTTTCCCAGAATCTCCCTGTTCATCTGAACCGGATTCCTCTTTCTCTAAGTCCTCTTCGCCTTTGTCTTTGCTATCCTCTCCGGCATCTTTTCCTTCGGTATCTTCGTTTTCTCCCTTCGCTTCGCTGTCCAGTTTTTCCAGCACGGCATCATCATCTGTGCGGTTGGCAAACGCAACTACATTCTCATCGTTCCCTGCGTCAGGCACATCTTCATTTTGCCCCCCCCGCTGACAAAAACGTCTATGCTGTCCGGCATCTCCAGATCCTGATACCGGGTGCCATAGGGAACTTTCTGATACAGAACCTGTTCCGATAAACTTTCGATCTCCCTGATCTGATAAAAATTCGAGTTCGCATAAACTCTCGGCACAGAGCCATATGAACTGCACGTTATCACTACCACCATTCCTGCTGCCAAGATTCTTCTTTTTCTCCTTCTCATACGCTTTTTCCTCTCATTCTCGAAATCTTTATTATTAGTCATAAAGTGTACATACACAAATGAGTCATAACTATATTTGTATTATAATAAACATCCCTCGCGATTTCAAGACAGGAGCTGTTCTTTTAAGCGCATAAACAAAAAAGAAGCCCGAAAAGCTTGCATTCTCTTGACTTCTTTTTTTATTTCCGTTCTTTATATGATTATTTCTTCAGCGTCTCCGGGGTTCTGCACCATGTCAGGAGCATTTCTTTTAAAAATTCCAGTTCCTGCGTATGGTCTGCCTTGTGATCGTCCGCCCACACAATTCCCTGTGCATAGCGCTCAGCCACTGCCAGCATCGCAATCGCAACGCTTGTAAATAACTGCTGCTCCGGAATATCGGTCCGGATGCTTTTATCACTCCTCGCCTGCTCATAGAACTTATGATACAGCGCTCCTGCCGGCTTCAAAACATCCAGATGTTCAGCCAGCACTTCACCCTTGACCTTCTCCCGGGAGATAAAGTTTTTATAGTTATTACTGAACCGGAGCATTTCCGGTCGTTCCCGGTAAATCCGGATGATCTGGTCCGTATAAAACTCAATGTACTGATACGCCGTGAATGATTCAAATATCTCCGGTCCCTTTTCTTCCAGAATCTCCTTCCAGAGATCGCCCCAGATTTTTCCGCTGATCGCTATCACAAGCTTGACCTTCGTCTGATAATAGTTATATAGGGTCGCAACGCCCACTTCCGCAGCGTCCGCCACCCTCTGTAAACTGACATTCTCGATCCCATATTGCGAAAACAGCCTGAATCCAGCTTCCATCAGCTGTTCTTTCCGGCGCATCGCCTCTTTTTCATCCCGCTCTATATTTCTTGGCATTTCGTCCTCCGCGCCTTTTACTGACGTCTCTTGGATTTTTACAGGTATTCAAACATTTCTTTGGCATCTTCCTTGCGGATGGTCTCCTGTACGCTTGTAATGCGGACCTTCACCGATTTATTGCCGAAGGCAATTTCAATCACATCCCCAACCTTGACCTCCGCGCTGGCTCTTGCCACTTTATCATTCAGCATCACTCGTCCGCTGTCACACGCTTCATTGGCTACGGTTCTTCTCTTGATGATGCGGGATACCTTCAAATACTTGTCTAATCTCATATCTTCCCTTTCCATAACCCTTGCAGGGCATTTTCATCATAGCGGATTTCCCTCAATCCCCATAATATCAAAAGCCCTCCATGATGTATCATCACGAAGGGCTGTCTGTCACACATATATGTCTGAGATAATTATGCGTTTACCATATCCTTTAATGCTTTACCAGCTTTGAACTTCGGAGTCTTGGAAGCTGCGATCGGCATGGTCTCGCCGGTCTTCGGGTTTCTTCCCTCTCTAGCTGCTCTCTCAGCTACCTCAAAAGTACCAAAGCCAACCAGCTGAATCTTTCCGCCCTTAACCAGTTCCTCGGATACTGCATCTGTGAAAGCCTTGATTGCCTTCTCTGCGTCTTTCTTGGAAAGCTCTGCTTTCTCAGCTACAACTGCGATTAATTCTGTCTTGTTCATCGTATATTCCTCCTAGCTTATATCTTTGCACATGAATCCTCTTAGTTTTCTTCGTACATGCCCGCAAATCTTACTTTACATTTATATACATTTCTCCTTGCTTTGTCAAGGTTTTTTGCACTTTTCCTCACATTCCGAACCGACAATCGTTACGACTCGCAAATAGGAATTTTCTAAACTGAAAATTCCGTACGATGCCGTTGAGGCAGCAGATTATTCCGATTTTAAATGCGAAGCATCGCCAAAATCATAGTGTGAAGCACACGCAAGCACTTCACACTGTGATTTTCTGGTGAAAACCCGTGTAGTATCTGTGAAATCCCTTGTGCTTTTATCTCATTTCCGATCATGTTTTCTATCGTTTTTGCATGCTTTTCTCCGTCTTTCAGAATATCGTTTTTACAGGCTTTCGTCAACCTTTTCGTTACAGTTACACTGTCTTCTTTACTTGCCTGAATCCCATTCTTATGGTAAGATCAAATAATGTATATCCGGCCTATTACGGCAAACATATAGAAAGGCTGAAAATTATTATGAAAAAGCAAAAACTATCTTCCCTTCTGCCTATCGCTGTATTTCTGATCTTTTATCTGGGGCTAGGAATCTGGTCAGAATATATCATGAAGATCCCGATGGGCTTTTACAACATTCCGATTGTTGTCGCATTTATGCTTGCGATCCTGACGGCCTGTTTCCAGAACCGTTCTCTTTCCTTTGACCGGAAACTGGAGCTGATGGGGCAAGGCATCGGAGATAAGAACATCATCACCATGCTTCTCATCTTCCTGACAGCCGGAACCTTTGTCGGTGTCGTAGGACGAAGCAGTGCTGAAAGCGTTGCTTATCTGATGCTGTCTCTTATCCCGGCCCGTTTTTCCGTTGCTGTTCTCTTTGTGGTAGCGTGCTTTGTCTCTACTTCCATGGGAACCTCCGTTGGAACCATCACCCTGATTGTTCCGATTGCCACTGCCGTATCTGAGACCTCTGGTTTCTCTCTGGCCCTTTGCGTCGCATCTGTCATCGGCGGTGCCATGTTTGGAGATAATCTCTCTTTCATCTCCGATACAACCATCGCAGCCTGCAACGGTCAGGGATGTGCTATGAAGGATAAATTCCGTGAGAACTTCGGCATCGCACTTCCGGCTGCCATCGCTTCCCTGGCACTTATCCTGGTCGTTTCCTTCCATCAGGATCCGGGAGCTGCCATCATAAAACCATACAACCTGATTCAGCTGATCCCCTATCTTCTGGTATTAGCAGGCGGCATTGCCGGTATTCAGGTATTTGTCGTTCTGTTAGTCGGAATCGTATCCGGTGCCATCATTATGCTGGGCTCCGGCCAGACTACTCCCTGGGAAATGCTTACCAACATGGGTTCCGGCACTTCCGGCATGTTTGAGACCAGTATGGTTGCCATCTTAGTTGCAGCTATGTGCGCACTGATCCGTGAAAACGGTGGCTTCGACGTTCTTCTTAACGTTATTCATCGCATCTTCCGTGGAAAACGCGGCGGTCAGTTTGGTGTCGGCCTTTTAGTTACCCTGCTGGATATCGCAACTGCCAATAACACAGTAGCTATCGTTATGGCCAACCCTATTGCAAAGGAAATTTCTGAAGATTATGGCATCAGTGCCAGAAAGACAGCCTCCCTTCTGGATACCTTTTCCTGTATCTCCCAGGGAATCCTGCCTTACGGTGCTCAGATGCTGGTAGCATTATCGGCGGTTCATGAGCTGGGCTATGAACTGTCTGCCTTTGAGGTCATGCCGCTTCTGTTCTATCCAAGCATGCTGTTTATCAGTTCTTTAATCTGTATCTTTCTGCTTCCAGAGCGCGGAGACCGTGTCAAGGCAAAAAAATAACAGCGGAACCCTTTCCACTGTACACATAAAAAGCTAAACATAAGAAGAGCTGTCCGACTTTCTCGTCATCAGACAGCTCTTTTATGAAATATCTCGAAGTTTCACTATATAACCTCTCTTTCTTAATTTTAACAAAAAAGAGGGCGTGTTCACAATTTATTTACTCATGCGTTTGTCGTGCGCCTTGCTGTGTTTTTTCTGTGAAAAATCATGGAGTATCTGTGAACTTCCTTGCGCTTTCGTCTGCTTTTCGATATATCTGTTATATCAAATACCAGTTTTTATCAAATACAGGACTATCAAAAACAGGATCGATGGACAACCGCCCAGGAGTTTTATCTCTCTTTACGTTTTCCATCGATCCCGTCTTCTTTTTTCTCTCACCGCCTGTTTCCAGGCAGATTTATCTCATTTATCTTTTTTATCCTTCCATCTGACGTCCCAGGAATCCGGCTGCCGTCGCTGCCAGCTTCATCTCCGCCCCTCCAAGCGCCTGCTTTGCCTCCCGGCTGAGGAGAATCACCGCCCCGATCGCATCTCCCTCGCTCAAAATCGGCACAATCACCTCGGCGCTGCTCTCCTCCACCTCATCCGAGGTAATCGGGATAAATGCTTTTTCTCCCCGCGCCGCACAGATATTCTGACGTTCGGAGACTGCCAGCTCCAGCGCCCGGCTGATCGTCTTCTGGTAATATTCCTTCTTTGGTCCCCCGGATACCGCGATGATCTGATCCCGGTCCGCGATGCAGACCATCAGCCCCGTGGACTGCGCCATCGCCTCCGCGTACTGCACGGCAAATGCCGCCAGCTCCACCATCGGTGAATATTTTTTCAATATAATCTCGCCCTCGCGGTCCGTGAATATCTCAAGCGGCGTCCCTTCCCGAAGGCGCAGCGTCCGGCGTATCTCTTTCGGGATGACAACGCGACCCAGATCATCTGATTGTGTCAATCAGGTGCAAAAAATTTTTGTGAAGCCCCGAAAAGCATTGAAATATAAGGATTCTTCAGCTTTTGGAGCTTTCACACCCGTCCTACTCATTGAGTCATTTTAGGACAAAAATCGACATCTTATTCAAAGATGTGAGCCAGTCGTTTCTGACTGGCTCTTTGTTATGCTGTTGCAAACAGATCATCGAACTTCCAGATGATTTCAATATTCTGATTGTCCGTGACATTGATACGCTCAACCGCATCATACATCAGTTCTTTCAGAGCTTCATCATTCATGGAGCTTGTACGCTCAACGATTGCTTGTTCCTGCTTTGCCTGATTTTCCTTTTCAAGAAAATCTTCATACGCAGCTTCTGTTTCCGCAATCTGAACTTTTAATTCTTCCATGCGTTTTTCACGCTCAGAACGGAGAACGATAAAATCCTCCTTGGTTATGCGTCCCTCACGATAGTCAAGGTAACTTTTGACCTTCTGGGTATCACCACTTTCCAACTGGCTTGCAAGTACCTTCAGACGCTGTCTGAGCAAAGCTCCTTCGGAAATGGTATTCTGAGTTTTACCCACAGTTTCGACCGTCATAACGGCAATTTGAGCCTTTAACGCAGCCAGAACAACTTCTTCAATATCCGTCCTGTCCCATCTGACTGATTTGCACGGTTCTGCATCGGTGTCCCAATACGGAGTTACGCAGTAGAAGTGGACATCCGTGCCAAAGGTTCTTTGGAGCTTACGACCGCAATGAGCACAATAGAATGGAAATGAGTTTTCTTTGTTCTTTTTTGTGTGGGGTCTGACCTTACGCAGAGCCGCCTGTGCTGCTTCAAATTCCTCTGTTGTCACAATGGCTTCATGGGCATTTTCATGGTATATCCAATCTTCCTTTGGAACTCTACGCTGTGACTTCGCACGGATCACCATGCTCTCACGAGTGTGATTCACCATGCAACCGGTGTACTTGACATTCTTCAACATATCCAATATTCGGTTATGTGTCCATAACGCTTTGGAAGGGCTGTCTTTTCTTCTGGCAACACCTTTGTACTGTTGCGGAGTGAGGATGCCCTCAGCATTTAACTCTCTGGCAACCTGACTGGTGGATTTACCAGCGATAACATCGGTGAAAATCCTGCGTACAATCGGTGCCGTTTCGGGGTCAATAATCATCTGATGCTTGTTTTTCGGAGAAACCTTGTAGCCATAAGTACAGCAGGTGATATAGCCACCATTACGCTGTTTTGTTCTCATAGCCGACTTGACCTTTTTGGAAAGGTCTTTACTGTAGTAATCGTAAATCAGGTTACGAAAGGCAATGTCCATACCTGCGGTATTGCCAAGATACTTTTCGCTATCGTAATGGTCGTTAATGGAAATCATTCTGACACCAAGGAACGGAAAAATGTGTTCCAGGTAGTCGCCTACTTCCAGATAGTCACGACCAAAACGGGAAAGGTCTTTGACAATCACGATATGGATTTCACCGGCACGGATAAGATCAATCATCCTCTGAAAGTCCGGTCGCTCAAAGTTCGTGCCACTAAAGCCATCGTCGCAGAACTCCATCTGCGGCAGATTAGAAAGGTAAAGGTTCTGTTCGATATGTCGCTGGATCAGCTGACGCTGTGCAGTAACGCTGTTACTTTCATCCTTCGTCCTGTTGGTTCTCTTGTCTACATCTTCCAGAGAAAGACGGAGATAGATGCCAATGCACTTTTTCATATTACGCAACCTCCTTCCTGAGAATGTCGATAGTATCGTAGATAGCCTTGAACTCGTCCATGTGGTTGAACTCAATGCTCAGAGAGCTATCTTTGTTCATCTTCATAGAAACAATCATTGCATCCACCATTTCGGCAGTAACCTCGGTGGCATTGTGATATTTCTTTACAAGTTCAGCCCATTTCTTTTCACCACGGAGCTGTTCTTCAAATCTGTTCGTGGTTCCTTCAAGCTCTGCCAACTGCTTTTCCAAGCGTTTGATCTCGCCCAGAATGACTTCACGGGTCTGTGCATAATCCTCATCAGAGATAAGACCCTCACGCAAATCTCGATAAAGCCCTCCAAACAACCCCTTTTTTTGGTCGAGCTTCTTTTTCAGAGACTTGAGTTCATCTTTCTGTCCATTCTGCTTCGCCATGGCTTTCTTCATAGCCAACAACTGATGCAGACTGTCCTGCATATCTACAAACAGGTCAAGTTGTGCCTGGATTGTAGAAAGCACAGCTTCATCCAAGTCTGCTTTACGCATCTTTTTCGCATTGCAGGCTCTTGTGCCATGCTCGGCATAGGTCGGACACTTAAAGGTAAAGTACACCTTGTCTTTCTTTGTGCTGAAAGAACGGACAAGTTTCATTACAGAGCCACAGTCAGCACAGGTGAATTTCTTCCCATAGATGTTTACGGCTTTCGGTAAGTGGTCATACTTACCGCTGTTTGCCTTTGACTTTTCAGCGGCAGCATTGTTGATAGCCTGAACCTTATCGAACAGTTCCTGTTCAATAATAGGCTCATGGGTATTCTCAACGATGATCCAGTTCTGTTCCTCTGTACGATGGAAGGAAATACCGGCATATAAACATTGAGAAGCCTTTCTCTGAGCCAAATGACCCAGATAAGTAATATCCTTCAGGATCTCAGTAATCATGTGCTTGTTCCAGAGGATAACACGGTCTTTTTGGTTGTTGTTCGTAACAATGCCACGGTTTGCTTTGTACTGCCCCGGAGAGAGAACACCGCTGTCATTGAGCTTCTTGTTGATACCCATGTAGCTCATACCTTCGCTACGCCACAGAAAAATCTGCTTTACGACAGGTGCGGTTTCCGGGTTAATAATCAGCTGATTCTTATTGTTTGGGTCTTTCAGGTATCCATACTTTTCCCATGCACCAATAAAGTCGCCGTTTTCCATCTTGTTTCTCAGGGCAGATGATACCTTGCGAGAGATGTCTTTGGCGTAGTAATCGTTGATGATATTGGAAAGGGACACAGAAAGCTGACCGCTTGCTTCTACGGTGTCGGTATCAAAACCATCATTGATAGCAATGAAACGGATACCGAAGAACGGACAGATTTTTTCAAGGAACTCACCGGTCTCGATATAGTTACGTCCAAGTCTGGAAAGGTCTTTTACTACGATACAGTCAACCTCTTTTGCCTGAACTGCTTCCATCAGCTTCTGCCATTCAGGACGGTCAAAGTCCGTTCCGGTATAGCCATTGTCAACAAAGGTTCCTGCCAGTTCCAGATACGGACGATTGCTTACATACTCATTGAGCAATGCCAGTTGATTTTCGATGGAATCAGAGCTATTCAGATTATCTTCACGAGAAAGACGAGCGTAGATAGCAGTCTTGTGAACGACAGTAAACTGTTCCGCAGCAACGGTCTGACTGGCTAATGCCTGTTGACGGCGCTTTGACGGTCTTGCCATTTAGCTCACCTCCCTTATGAACGAAATCACCTTCTTTGCGTCGGCTTTCGCTTTTTCTTCCTCCAGGAACTCCATAATCGCCTGGAACTGATCTGCGTTATTCAGAACAACATGAACCTGCTTATCCTCGGTAATCTCAATTCTATCAATGAAATTGACTACGACTCTGCGGTTCAGTTCCTGAATGTTTTCGTATTCTCTGAACTGTGCAAGCCAGCTCTGCTGTTCCGTGAGACCAGAACTGATTTGATTTTTATTACCTACCAGACGGGCAATAGCTTCTTTGGCTTCCTGAATGTTCTTGTCGAACTCAGCCTTAAAAATAAAGTATTCCTCACGAGTAATCATTTCTGTCTTGAAGTCCTCGTACACATGAGCTTTCATCTGCTTGTTGTGTTCGATAACTTCTTCCTGTCTGGCAATTATTGAAGCGATACGCTCCATTTCACGGCGCTCCCAAGAGATACCGTTCAATTCCCCAAGGGCAATTTCCAAGTTTAAGGCAAGAGAAACCTGTGCCTGAATGACCGCAAGAGCAGCATCGTAAACAACCTGTTCCTTTACGGTGTGTGCATCACATACCTTGCGATCTACCTTATTGGCATTGCAAACGAAGTACACATACTCCTTGCCTGCGGACTTGGTTTTCTTTCTGGTCATGGTACTCTGGCAATCAGCACAGAACACCTTACCTGAAAACAGATGCACAGAATTATCACCCGAAGGACTTCTTGTGTCCTCAAGCATGAGCTTCTGAACCATATCGAAAATGGAAGGAGAGATAATCGCATCATGTGCGTTCTCCGTTCTCATCCAATCCGCTTCATTTTTTGTGGTTCTGCTTTTGATTTTATGGTTTGGAGTTGTTGTCTTTCCCTGAACCAGAGTGCCGGTGTACATCTCATTTTTCAAAATGCGATAAATCGCTTTTGCGCCCCAATCGGTCTGAATCTGTTTCTTGAAACCAGACTGGTATTTGGAACCACTCTGTCTCTTATATTCATAAGGGGACGGAACACCGTCTTTATTCAGCTTGTCTGCAATCTGTGCAGGACTGAAGCCATCCATCTTCATGCTGAAAATGCTCTGGATGACCGGAGCAACTGTCTGGTCGATGACCAGTTTGTTTTTATCATCGTCAGATCTACGGTAGCCGTAGACCACATGACTTCCAACAAATTCGCCATTTCTTCTCTTGGTCTCCAAGTTGGAACGAATCTTGATGGAAATGTCTCTGCTATAAGAGTCGTTAATCAGGTTTTTGAACGGAAGAATGATTTCGTTGCCTGCCTGCTGAGACTGTGCAGAGTCGTAGTTGTCGTTGATGGCAATAAAACGGATGCCCAGGGACGGGAAAATCTTCTCAATGTATCTGCCGGAATCAATGTAGTCACGACCAAAACGGGAAAGGTCTTTGACAATGATGCAGTTGATTTTTCCTGTTTTGACCTGTTCCATCATTCGCTGAAAGTCAGGACGGTCAAAATTAGCACCTGTATAACCATCATCGCAGAACTCCTGAACCAAAGTGATCTCAGGGTTTCTGCTCAAATAATCTTCAATCAGCTTTCGCTGGTTAGCGATACTGTTGCTTTCTTTCTTCTCGCCAGAAGAAAGGTCACCATCTTCCTTCGATAAACGCAGGTAGATGGCGGCATAGTAAATCTTATCAATACTTTTTTGCATAGTGCGCCACTCCTGTTTGTTAATCGTCCGAAGCTGAAAAAACAAACCGGAGTTTTCGCATGATTTTGTCCAAGGCTATGTTACCATAGCGGACTGCGAAAATCCAGTTTGTCACCGCATTAGTATCTCGCCAATTTCTTCCAACGGATTTATCCGTTACATAGAAGCAATCATGTTGATGAAGTTGTCAGTAATCGTATTCTGCGTATTTGCAAACGACACTCTCACAACCGTGTTGCCTACTTTGAACTGGTAAGGATTTTTAATCTGCTCGATAAAGGATTTGATTCTTTCCTCACTCGGCAAAGAGCGATCAATTTTCACATCTCGAATATCCACCAGCTGTTCAGCTGCTGTAGATTTTGTCGCTTCACTTCTTGTCATCTGCAATCACCACCTTCGTTTATCATTCTTGCCAAAATCTCCCTGAGTTATTCATGGAACCTCATCGGCAAAAGTATAGGCAGCCCCACAAAGGTAGGTCTGCCCATAGTTTTCACTGACGAGAGGATGTATTCAAATCAAGACTGACAAGCAACGCTCTATTGATACCGAACATTTCCTGTCGGGTAACTCTACCCAAATATCTTTCAATTCGCTGCTTATCAATGGTTCTGATTTGCTCCAACAACACCATAGAAGGTCTGCTGAGAGCCGGGTTATCTCTAATCAGAAAATGGGTTGGCTGTTTTGTCTTTTTTCTGGTTCTGGCTGTGACGGTTGCCACAACCAGAGTAGGGGCGTGCCGGTTGCCGGTGTTGTTCTGAATAACAACAACCGGGCGAACACCACCTTGTTCAGAGCCGCAGAACGGAGACAGGTCAGCCAAATATATATCGCCACGGCGGTATTCCCAATTTTTATCCATCACCTGTTTGCCCTCCTTTCATCGTCTTATGTAAGAGGGGCAGAAACTGCCCCTTCGTGTTTACTATGTCGTTCCCATATTTGTCCTCGACACCCCTGGGAGACAGAATACTGTCTGGGAAATCATCAGACGGTCAGCTGCTAACCGACTCCATAGGAATCTAACCTCCCCGTGGTTCTCACCGGGCTACCCCCATTGCGTGATCCCCGTTCCCTGAAAAGAGAAAAGGGGCTGTGGCTGGGCAGAAGTATCATTGTGCCTGTTGTTTTCATTGCCGTATCGGGAGCAACCCGATATTTACGAGCCGATAGTTCTCGCTCTTGCCACAGGAAGGACAGACAAAAGTAACGTAAGTGACTCTATCTCCTAAGTAGCAGGTCATTGCGTATCGCTGATGTGGCTGATGCTCTCGCACCGACAACAGGAATGTATCTGATGAATGACTATTTAGTTTTCAAGGAACAATCAGCCGTTTTCTTTGGCTGTATCTAAATTGTACCTGTTCCAAATGCAGGTTTTTATTGCCTCGTAGGTATAGTTTTGAGGTTATTCACGACCTAAAAATATGTAATCAAGGGTTGTCTCAAAGCGCACAACCAGTTCGATTGCCAAATCAATAGAGATACCTCTGTTGCCGGTTTCAATTCGTGCAATGGTGTTTGCGGCAACACCTAACTGCTCCGCAAGCTGTTCCTGTGTAAGCCCATGTTCCTTTCTCAAGGCTTTAATTCTTTTTCCGCTTTCAACCAAGTCGTAATACATTTTCGTTCCTCCGTGTTTTTGAATTTGTGAAGTTGCAAAATCAAAAACAGAGGGAGGAGATCGTGCCCGATTCTCAATACCCTTTGCCATCTGCCTGTCCTCCTTGCAGGCATAAAAAAAGAGCCGGAGTAAATTACTCCAAGCTCTCGTTCATGCCTTTGTGTTAAAATGAAGGAAGATAGGCAGGTATAAAAAAAGCCCCGTACCCATTACAGGCACGAGGCGTAACTCTCTCTATTCAATTTTATGCCGCTATCTCCCAGCATAGCCATTTTAACACTGAACAAGTCGGACTTTCAGTAGGGAAACCGTCGTATTTTCATCGGATTTTAGTCGGACTAAAATCCTGCCTTAGCACTCACAATAACACAAGGCTTCTTCCTCCCTGGCACTTTCCAGGAAATCTTTCAATTTAGGAATGGCTGTTCCCCAAAGTGACAGACCAAATAACAGTATCGCTTCTTTCTTTCGGTCATAGTAGGTGCTGCGTTCCATATTCAAAACCTCCAGCATTTCTGATTCCCTGTACTTGAAGCGGTTGAGATATGCCTTGGAGATAATCTCACAGTACAGAGCGCCTTTATCTGGATATTCTCTGATTTTCAACATAGCCATATCTACCAGTTCAATGATCCACTTTGTCTCAAATAAGCTGCGAATGCGTTCTTCAAATCGTTCTCTCGCTTCATCCGGAGCAAAGTTCTCCAGATAAATCAATGCACCATCTAAGCTGTCACCGTAAGTACAAATAAGGGTATCACATACATCATTCGCACGATCAATGGTAGACCAGCACACCTCTCGATATATGGATAAAATCAGCTTTGCTCTTTCATACAGAACCTTCTCGTCAATGTTCTGCATCCGGCAAAGCATTCGAATATTGCTTAATACCAGTGTATTATATCTGCTCATTCAGAATCTCCTTTCAGCCTAATCCATAAAATAAGAATTCCTTTCTAACTCCTGTCACTTGGCTAAAGGGAAACAAATACCATGGGACAAGAATGACTATAACTTCCGATATTTGATTAAAATAACAGAAGTGAAATCGGAAGTTCTTGACTTTATAAAAGTTCCGATATATAATTAAGTGGAACTAAAACTTCTGTTCTGATTCTCATTATAGCATTTTCCAGAAGTTTGTCAACAAATAATCGGAAGTTACGAATAAATATTTTTTGAAAGGAAGGATACTACCATGACATTTGGAGAAAAAATTAAAGAAGCTCGTTTGGCTATGAACCTATCTCAAACGGAGCTTGCCCAGATGACCGGCATTTCCGAAAGATCCCTTTACACCTATGAGCAGCTCGGAACACTCCCCAGAAAAAGCAACATCAGAAAACTTGCTGAAGCGCTGCATATCTCTGTGTCCTATCTTTTGGACGAATCTGAAACGGATAGCCAGAGCCATATAGATCAGGATATGTTTATTTTAGAAGCAAAGGAAAACTTCGGTTCAAAAGGAGCAAAAGAAGCTCAGGAAGTGTTGGGTCGTGTAAATTCTCTGTTTGCCGGTGGAGAATTGGACGAGGACGCAAAAGATGTATTCTTCCAGGCGATTATGTCAGTTTATATGGACTCTAAGAAAACAGCACGGGAAAAGTACACTCCGAAGAAATACAGAAAGCATAAAGATAAAGAGTAAAATCCTCAAGCACAGAATATGTTTTCTGTGTGCGATTCGGAGGTGAAGCAAATGAAAACGGCAGAGCATATCATTGAAACTGTCGATAAGCTTGTGCGAAAATATCA
This sequence comes from Clostridium sp. AF20-7, assembly GCF_003479275.1. Taxonomy (NCBI): domain Bacteria; kingdom Bacillati; phylum Bacillota; class Clostridia; order Eubacteriales; family Clostridiaceae; genus Clostridium; species Clostridium sp. AF20-7. The sequence continues at coordinate 42,273 of NZ_QUGF01000012.1, forward strand.
CACCAGAGACCCTTACGAGCTATGTCAGCTGTTAGGTATCAAAATCCACTATTACGATTTACAGAAGAAATTGAAGGGCTTCTTCTATTACCAGTCCAGACAAAAGAATATCGTGATAGATCACAATGTGAACGGTATCCTGGAGCGTATATTAGTCGCACATGAATTAGGACACGCTGTCCTGCATACAAAAATCGCCATGATGCACGGCTTTCAAGAAATGGAAGTTTTTGATGATAGATCAATCGAAGAAAATGAAGCAAACTTCTTTGCGGCGGAGCTTCTGTTAGAAGATGGGGAAGTCCTGGAATGCCTTTCGGAACACACATTTTTTGAAACGGCTAAAATGCTCTATGTACCGGCAGCATTATTAGACTACAAATTCAGCCTGCTCCACGAAAAAGGAGAGCTGGTAAATTCGATGTATATTCGTAAAGCAGATTTCCTGAAAGAAGATCTTCATGCCTACGATAGCGACATTGGTTATGGCGATATATGAATATCTATTTTTATATCTTTACAGAAAAAGTCCACCAGTACGATGCGTAGTGCATCATGACTGGTGGACTTTTTAGTTGTCATCAGGAAGTCAAACAGGCTCATCGTCCGGAAGGTCAAAATCAGCATCTGTACATTTTCTGATAATAGCTCTCAAGAAAAAGTTAGAAAATTTAAGATAGTCTCTTATAGCTGACAGCCATCATTTCACCATTCCTTTCTTCCAGCTATTTCGTTCAAAAAGTACCTGTGCTTATAATTATAGCACGCAAATAGGTAAACCCAACAAGAAAGTGAGCTACCACTACATTTTATTTTCTCATTTCAAAGAATTATCCGAATTTTTGAAGCGGAAGGACTTTTAGAGCTTAGAGAAGCGGAATTTTGGGGTTTTACAAATTGGCAAGCAGTGTAAACCTGTACAGGTTCACTCATTTTCTCGATTTTCCCTTCGGTGCAATCTTCGCAAATTTGCTTGTTGGGGAAGCATCCCCAATCCCCTTTGATCGGTATCTACGATACCGGCTACTCGTTCATTCTGAACGCTTTCCTGAGAAAGAAAAAACCTGGACTGCCATTTGGCATCCAGGTTAAAATCTTAATTCCATTTGATTATTCTTTCTTCTCAATCCAGCCAATAAAGGTGCTGACCTTTTCGAGTTCTTCCTCATTCATGGTTCTCAGCTTCTCGCACAATTCACGATACGGGGTATTCGCATCGTCCAGCGGGGCGAAAAATTCTGCCGGTGTCATATCAAAATACGAGATGATGTTGAACAGTTCCCTGAGAGACGGCAAGGCTGCTCCGCTGGTTATTCCACGAATGTATGAGCCACTCTTATCCAAATCCAAGCTCATTTTGTGTTCGGAAATATTCTTTGCTATTCTTAATTCTGTAATCCTGATACGAATAAATTCATCATACTGCGTGTTGGCCATTCCTGTCCCTCCTTTCTCAACTATTGTAGTATGAATCGGAAGGCGACGTTGGTAGCGAGAAAACGAATTTTCTCTTTATCCTTTCTTGTATTGGTGATATAATTATCAATATCTTGGCTTGATTGGTGATACCAGTACTAAGCATCTCCAAAGGAGAGATTTCTATGAATTTATTCGCTGTCAGTTTCTTTGGACACAGACAAGTTGATGATCCGTTTTGGATTGAGCAACAGTTGGAATCAATCATCCGTGAGCTGCTTCTTACCAAAGAATATGTCGAATTCCTTGTTGGGCGAGACGGAGAATTTGATCAGCTTGTTTCATCAACGGTTCGCAGATGCAAGCGAACCATCCGTGATGACAACAGTTCTCTCGTTCTTGTACTGCCATATATGACGGCGGAATACCGGAACAACGAGGAGTCTTTTCATGAGTATTATGATGAAATTGAAATCTGTCTCGAATCCGCAGAAAAGCACTTCAAGTCCGCCCATCAAGTCAGAAATCGATCCATGGTTGACCGGTCGGATTTAGTTATTTTCTGCATAGAACACAATTCTGGCGGAGCCTATCAGACCATGAAATATGCAAAAAAGTCAGATGCAAAGATCATGAATCTGACAGATGTACCTCGTTGACTTCGCTTTATTTTTCTCGGAAAGGAAGAACATGAATAAAAAGAAACGAATAGCTATTCTTTTTGCCGTCATTCTTGTTGTGGCGGTTGGAATCATAATTGCGGTGACTTCACATCAGAAAAAGGAAATGGACTTCGATGAATTTGCTGACCGTTTTGAAAAAAGCGCTGAAGAAGTTCTTGGAGAAGATGTAAAGAAGGTCGCAAAAACAGAACTCGCAGCAACGCTTACTTACGGAGATCAGACCGATAAAGACCGAACCATCTACTACCGTATTTTGAAAACGACATTTTATGATGGCGATCCGGCTGAGATCACCGGCTTGCACACAGAAGCTCTTGGGGTGCTTTTCCCGGTCGATAGCATGGACAGTTGCGAAGAAATGATGATTAAGGATTGGTATGGCGCCCTCTACAAAAACGATGACAAGGCGTTCCTCTGCTGGACATATTCTCCCGAAATCACCTATGTTCTGGAATATGATCCAAGCAAAATTGACGACTCTGAAATTATTAAAATGGCTGAAAGTGCCGAGGTCGAAAAATAAAAAAGTAGCCACGATCCGCACCCTTTGGGGAGTGCAGACCGTGGCTATTTGCTTTAACGGAAGTTCTTCTTTTCCTCTTTCTCTTTTTCTTTTTCCTGCTCTTTCTGTCTGTCGATATTCAAAATCGTTTCAACCGTCCGTTTGGCAATCAGCAGTTCTTCTTTCTCTTTTCTGATCTGACGGTACTCAGCGTAGTCCTGCTTTTTCTGGACTGCCAGCTGGTGAAACTCCTCATACAATGATTGCAAGGATGGGAGCTTTGTAATCTGCAATTCGTCAAAGGCTTGCTTCGCCGCTTTATGAATTGTGATTTCCTGACGGTGTTCCTCAAAGAACTTTTTGCTATATCCAGACTTGCGGTACTCGATATAGATCTGCCTTGTGTTGCGATAATTTTTCATGTGCTGCTGCAACGCTTGAACCTCAACCATCCTTTTCTCTGCGGCCTTGATAGAATCAGAAAGCGCATCGAACCGAGCAGACAGATTTTCAATATGAGCAGTCAGATCGTCGTAGTTGCCCAAGCCTTTTTCCTTCAGCAAAATCACAGTACGGGCAGCTTCTTTGCGGTTGAACTTCTTCGCCCACTTTTCATAACCGACCGTCTTACCCTCGGCCATCTTTGCCTGAATATCAATCAGCATCTGGAACTGCTTCGGGGCAGGAGCCTTGGCAGAGCTACCTTTTGATTTGTGCAGGTTCTTACCGGAGATAACTGCTTGAATTTCCTCTTTGCTATATCCTTCGCCCAGAGAACGCAGCCGAATGAAACGCTTCTGATTCTTGCCCTTGAACGCAGGCTGCCTTCCATCCTTGAACTCAAATCCCATGTCAGTCAATGCCTGAACAAAGCCATCAAAACTCTTTGGTTTCTGCTTCAGCACCGCATCAATCGCATCACATAATTCGTCACGCTGGGAACGCTTCTTGGGATAAACGGTTCTTTTCTGACGCTCCCGATACGGCTTTGGAGTAATAATGGACAGACCGTGTTCCAGGCAAACCATATCGCTGAGCCGTTGCACCGCAAGACCGGAAAGGAAGAAGTTTTTGAATTTCCGTGTGGCATCCAGCGAGGTCGAATTATAAATGATATGGTTGTGAATATGGGATTTGTCGATGTGAGTTGCAACGATGAAAGCGTGTTTTCCCTTTGTCCATCGCATCGCTGTTTCATAGCCGACCTGGTTCGCTTCTTCCGGAGTGATTTCTCCTGGCTTAAAAGACTGGCGTATCTGGTATGCGATGATATTGTTCTTCTGCTGCCTGCCGGTAATGTGTTGGTACTGCCGTTTGGAAAGCAGAAATTCTTCATCCGCTGTCTTTGGATCGCACTCATAGGAGCTGATAAATTCGCCATCATTGGTTTTTGCAGCATTTTGTGAGTAGTCGGTTCTGTCTGCCAAACATTGAGCGACCGTCTTTCCCTTATTCACATGGAGCGCAATCAATCTTGTTGCTGCCATTCCCATCACTTCCTTCCCAAAAAGAAAAAGCCACCGGTCGGTGACTTTTCTCTGATATTATCTTATGACCTGATAAATGCGCCCAGACTTTCTCCTATATTCTCGACTTTCATAACCGCCCAGACGAGCAGGAACACCGCTGCTATTGTCGCAATTCCAAGAACCACAAGGATAAGCAGGGACTGCCACAAAGCCTTTACAATGCAGTAAATCGCAGAGCCACCAATAACCAAAAGTAGTATGCCAATCACATAGGATACAACATTTGTAAGCAGATTTCCAAGAACGCAAATCAATTTTACAACGAACAGTACCGGCAGTGCCAATATCTTCAATACCAGCTTCATAGGCTCAACCCCTTTCTTCTAACTACATTGTACAAGGGTATCTGCCATAACGCAATGATGTCAACCCTTGTATAAAAAGGAAGGACGCAAAGGATTTTATCTCCTCTGCGCCCTAATGTTTTTCGGATTCAGTTTAACAAACTTGAAGTTGTTTATTTCTTCTTTTTCGGTTTTGGGGCTGGCAGTTCATCATACATTGCATGAAACAAGCCTGTCAAAAATTCCTTATTATCAACTTCATCTACCAACAACATCTCTTTTGCTCCCTCATAGGGTAATTCATACGGAGCTGTCGGCATATAACTAATTGCTGATTTTACTGGTTTAACAAGTAATCTAGACGGTATGTTATTATCGTAGAATTAATTTTGTGGAAAGCTACAATTGTTTTTCTTTGCTGATACTTTGACACTATAAATAACATTTCTAAACCACTTTTTAAACTGTCTACTATCTAGGGTACAGTTTATTTTCAACCATACTATTTTTTATTCTTTGGCTTTATTCCCCAGAATACCACATTCATAATTATTACGATCAACAGCACAGCAGCCATAGATACCCAGAATCCCATATTGAGTCCGAGCCATTCACAGGTTCCAAAAAGTGTCATCCATAATTCTTTCCAATTCATTCTTTCCACCTCCTAGAGCAGTTCGCCATAATAGCGGACATATGCTTTTTTCAAGCTTGTTGCCAGCATCATATACAGCAGAATACATGGTATCAGATATGCAAAGTATGATGCCGGTAATGCTACCAGACCAAGTGCAGTTCCAAATGGTGTGAACGGAATCACAGTCAGAACTGCAATACCTGTCATGGTAAGCAATGTTACCGGTGCTGATGCACGGCTCTGGATAAACGGAAGCTTTGGTGTGCGAATCATGTGAATGACTAATGTCTGGCTCCACATAGATTCTACAAACCATCCAGCCTGGAACATTCCGATATAACGTGCCTGCATAGCAGCAAGCTCTGCACCGCTGTAATGGGCTGCCAAATCATTGAACAGGATGCCCTTTGACACAAATAACGGACAGAATACAAAGTACATGAAAATATAAGTTGTAAAATCAAAAATCGAACTTGTAGGTCCAATCCAGATCATAAAGCTACCCACACTGGATGCATCCCATTTACGTGGTATTGCAATAAATTCCTCATCTACATTGTCCCAAGGAATCGCTGTACAGGACAGATCATAGATCAGATTCAGGAAAATCAGATGTACACTCATCATTGGAAGGAAAGGTAAAAGTGCAGAAGCAGCTAATACAGAAAACATATTTCCGAAGTTAGAGGAAGCTGTCATCTTGATATATTTGATCATATTGGCATAAGTTTTGCGTCCTTCTATGATTCCCTCTTCCAGAACCATCAGATCTTTTTCCAGCAAAATGATATCTGCGGATTCTTTTGCCACATCTACCGCAGTATCTACAGAGATTCCGATATCGGCAGCCTTCATAGCCGCAGCATCATTGATTCCATCACCCATAAATCCTACGGTATGACCGTTTTCCCTGAGAACAGAAACCACACGAGCTTTCTGATCCGGTGTAAGCTTTGCAAATACCTCTGTTGTCTCTACTGCTTTTGCAAGCTGGTCATCTGTCATATGATCCAGATCAGAGCCCAGAAGCATGTTGCGTACTTCAAGTCCTACCTGTTTGCAGATTGTACGTGTCACCTTATCATTATCACCTGTCAAAATCTTTGTCGTTACGCCGTGTGCTTTCAATGCCCGGATTGCATCTGCAGTAGACTCCTTTGGTGGATCAAGGAATGCCAGATATCCGATTAGTACCATCTCACACTCATCTTTTATACCAAATGCACCCACTGGAGAAGGATTGCTTTTTTGTGCTATGGCAAGCACACGGAATCCTTTGTCGTTCAGCTCGTCTACCGTTTTCAGAATACGCATGCGAACTTCTTCAGTAAGTGGCTTCACAGTGCCATCACACTCCGCAAAAGAACAGATGGATAGCATTTCTTCTACAGCTCCTTTTGTCACCATCTGTGTCTTTCCCTTCTTATCCTGTACTACCGTAGTCAGACGACGACGTGTAAAATCAAATGGGATCTCATCTACCTTCACATAGTTTTCTGACAGATCGAGGAGCTTTGGATCTGCCGCCTCTTCTTCCTCTGTTCTGTGAATGATCGCCAGATCCATCAGGTTCTTATAACCTGTCTGGAAGTAGCTGTTTAAATATGCATGGCGCAGTACTCTTGTATCATCTTCTCCATTCACATTCAGGTGATATTCCAGCACAACCTTATCCTGTGTCAATGTTCCTGTTTTATCTGTACAAAGAATATCAATGGCACCGAAATTCTGGATGGAATTCAGATTCTTAACAATCGTCTGCTTTTTGCTCATGGAAACGGCACCTTTTGCAAGGCAGGTTGTTACGATCATCGGCAGCATCTCCGGAGTCAGTCCGACAGCTATGGAAATACCGAACAGAAAGGCATCCAGCCAGTCTCCCTTTGTGATACCATTGATAAAAAATACCAGCGGAACCATGACCAGCATAAACCGGATCAGAACCCATGACACTGCATTCACGCCTTTGGTAAAGCTTGTCTCCACTGCTTCACCTGCAATTGCAGATGCCATGGAACCAAATAAAGTGCGGTCTCCCGTGCAGATAACCACTGCCGTTGCACTTCCGGAAATTACATTGCTTCCCATAAAAGCAATATTGCTGTAATCGGTGATGCTTTCTTTCTGTGCACATACCTTCGGTGTCTTTTCTACCGGTTCACTTTCACCTGTTAAGCTTGCCTGACTGATAAATAAGTCTTTGGCATCCAGAATACGGACATCTGCTGGGATCATGTCTCCTGCTGAAAGATGTACGATATCTCCTACCACCAGATCGTCCATAGGAATCTCAACTTTTTCCTGTTCTCTTCTTGTAACGGTACAAGTAGTTGTGATCATGGATAACAGTTTTTCTGCTGCATTTCCACTTCTGGATTCCTGTACAAAACGAAGCGTACCGGAGATCATAACCATGGTCAGAATGATCACCACTGTTAATGGATCAAAATCTTCTGGTGAACTTCCTAACAGAGAAAAATATGGAAAAACCATATCTGTCATAGTAGAAACAACTGCCAGACAGAAAAGGATCGCTGTAAATGGATTGATAAATGCTCCTGCCAGACGTTTCACAAGGGATTGTTTCTTCTCATGTGTTACTTTATTTGATCCATATTTTGTCCGGCTTACCGCTACATTTTCAGCATCCAGTCCACGAAGTGTTGTGTGCAGACTCTTCAAAACCTCCTTAATCGGATTGGTGGCCGCATGTTCGATGCGATGGTTCTGCTCGTCACGGATCACAGCCTGCTGTGCTGCCTGACGAACAGCCATACGATTTTCTTTCTTATTCATTGGTCTTTACCTCCTTGTTTTGCAATTATTTTTTATAGTATCGATCACTTTTCTCGATATACCAAAGATCAAATCCTGCCACAATAAACCATGCGATCATAGCAGTCACAAACCAGTGATTTTCAAAGCCTGACCATAGACCTTTCAGCAAAAAAATCAAACCATTTAATGCAATGACTTCACCAATGTTACGGCAAAGCGGCACAATTTTGATCTTTTCTTTCTCTTCCTGCGGCATATTTTTCCAGGAAGATAAATAAATATGACCTTTTCCACAGGCGAACAAAAAACCGCTAATCGTGAAAATGATGCCAAAAAAGATACAGGTTAAATTCATGGTTTTCTTCTCCTTTCATTGATTCATCTCATTCTGAGCTTATTTATTTTCTGAAGCCTGATAAGCAATTTCACCATTGTAACTGCCAAAATAATCCAAACAACAACAGATATTTGATACCAGACCTCTATCACCAAAATTTGGTGAGCCGAAAATATAAGGCTCACACAACTGCATGCTGCAGTGAACAAAATATAAAGAAAGAAAAAAATTATCCATCTATCACATTTGTTTTTTTTCAACTACAACACCTCCCAACCTGCACTGATTACTTCCGGAAGTTCCAATGCCTGACCAACAATACTTTCCAGAACATTACTTTTCGGTTTTCCTGCAGAACAATACTTCGCTATAATCTCGACTTTATCCCCCACTACATCTCCACTTTCCAGATGATTCAGATACAAAGTCTTACTGGAATTACTGTTAATCAGTAAAAGTCTTATATCCTGTTCTGCAATTTCCTGACAAAGTACTGTGATGCAGTATTCTTTTTCAGATTCATCTCCAACAGCAATCGGATTCAGCTTTCTTGCAAGCGGACGCAGGATCAGATTTGAACCAATCAAAATGCCTGCAGCGGAGACTGCCATTGTAAACATTCCTGTGCTGGCAAGAATGCCAATTGCCGCTGTACACCAAAGTGTTGCTGCTGTGTTCATTCCTCTTACCGTACCGCTGTCTTTAAAGATCACACCGCTGCATAGGAATCCAACACCGGAGATAATGCTGCTTCCTACACGAAACACCTGATCGGAACCATAAAGCATTGGAAATAAAGTAAAAAAACTTGTTCCCATACAGATTAGAACATTAATCCGTATTCCTGCTGGATGCCCTGTTAACTGCCTTTCCAGTCCAATAAAAAATCCAAGCAACACGGATAAGGAAATTCTTAATACAAAATCTGTGTATACCATACATACCGCCTCCCTTCGACTCCTAAAGAATACAAAAAAAGCAAGGAGAATCACATGACCAAAGTCTTGCGATTTCCTTGCGATTTAGCAAGAATTATAAAAATTTGGCGGACTTAAATCAGCCCGCCAGTTTTACACCTTATCATTAAATTTATATCCGATCCCCCAAATCGTAAGTATATACTTTGGTTCATCCGGATTCGGTTCGATCTTCTTTCGCAATTTTCGAATAAATGCCATAATATTACTGTCGTCTAAAAGATAGTTTTCAGACCATACCGCCTTATAGATCTGCTCCTTTGTAAATACTTCTCCTCTGTTTTCAGCCAGGAAATACAGGATATCAAACTCCTTAGGAGTCAGGGAAACCGCTTGGTCCATCCTTGTAACGCTCCTGCTTTTCGGATTGATTACTAATTCCCCAATTTTCATTTCATCTGAAAGATTGAGAGATGCAATTTCTGAATTCTTTACAGTGCTGAGCAGCAATGAATTTACCTCTCCACTCACCATATCATAGATACCGGAAAGCAGTTCTTTCGCACTGTCACTATCTGGTGGTTCTTTGATCAGCTTTTGAATGAGCCATTCCTGCAGGACAGAATCCATGGAAATAACACTGATATTCTTTTTCACGATGGTTTCCCTCCTTTCAGATCAGCTCATGATATTTCTTTTGATAAACATTTTTGACCACCGTAGTCAGAAGCATATAGAGTAAGACTACAACAAATAAAAACAGGAAATACATGATTGGCAATTTCGCCAATCCAATAACACCTGCGCTTTTGGTAAAAGTAAGTGAAGTAAATACAATAATTCCTGCAAAGGTCGTACAAACAACCGGAATGGAAGGACTGCTCTGCACAAATGGTATCTTCCTTGTCCGGAGAAAATGAAGAATCAAAACCTGCGTCCACATTGATTCTAAAAACCATCCTGTCTGAAACAAAGCAACATACTGCGACTGCATCACTGGATCTACCATATTCAGATACGTTGTACCGCCACACAATAATGGACAGAGAATATAATACAAAAACAAAAATGTCACGATATCAAATATCGAACTGATAGGACCAAAAAATAACATAAATCGTCCCAGTGTTTTCCCGGACCAGTCTCTTGGTGAGAGTGTTTCTTCCTCATCCACATTATCCCATGGAAGGATAATACATAAAATATCATATAACAGATTTAATAATAATATCTGCAAAGATGTCATTGGTAAAAATGGTAAGAATGCACTGGCACAAACGATAGAAAATATATTGCCAAAATTAGAGCTTGCCGTGATTTTAATATACTTGAGCATGTTTGTAAATGTTTTACGCCCTTCCAGAATCCCCTGCTCTAATACACCTAAATCCTTTTGAAGTAATACGACATCCGCTGCATCTTTCGCTGCATCTACCGCTGTATCTACTGAAATACCAACATTAGATTCACAAAGAGCTGGGATATCATTAATTCCATCGCCCAGAAAACCTACAGTATGTCCATTTTGCCTTAAAGCAGAAACAATACGGACTTTCTGCCCTGGTGTTAATTCTGCAAATACATGAATATCTTCTACTGTTTTGCCGAGTTCATCGTCCGTCATCTGATCCAAATCTACACCAGTCAATATGATTTCTGACGAGATTCCGACCCTTCGGCAAATAGAAGCTGCCACATCAGCATGATCACCTGTCAGTATTTTCGGTGTTACCTGCAGTCTTTTTAGAGCCTCCACAGATGTCTTTGCTGTCTTTTTCGGTGCATCAAAGAATGCAAGATATCCCATCAGGATCATATTGTTTTCGTCTGTCGGTATGATCTGATCCTGTTTCTCAATCTTTTTCCGTGCAACAGCAATCACTTTCATTCCATCCTGCAGCATCTCATCCACTACAGAAGCAACACTCTGCATCCCTTTTTTTTCCATCGGTAGGATTTCGCCACGAAATTCCACATGACTGCACCGAGACACAATCTGGGAAATATTACCCTTCATAATAAGCTGGCAATCTCCATTTTTATCTGTCACCAGTGTACTGACAAATTTGCGGGAATAATCAAATGGAATTTCATCCTCTTTTTGATACCGCATAAGAAGATCCGCAAAATGTTGTTCATGCCCCGGCATTGTCTGACAGGCAAGGATTGCATTATCGATTGGATTACATACACCGGAATGATAAGCACTGTTTAAAAAAGCAAGATCCAATACCTTCCCACTTTCGTTTCCCAACACATCCATGTAGTATTCCAATAGGATACTTTCATTGGTCAGTGTTCCTGTTTTATCCATGCAGAGCACATCCATGCTGCCAAATCCTTGCATTGCATTAATGTCTTTAATGATTGTCTGCTTTTTACTCATACTCAGGCTACCCCTTGCAAGGCAGGCTGTGATCACCATCGGCAGCATTTCTGGCATCAAGCCAACGGCAACAGACAGTGCAAAGGCAAAGGATTCCAGCCACCTTCCACCTGTGATCTGCAATAGTATGAATACAATAGGAATCAATACTGCAATAAACCGAAGCATGACCCAGGCAATAGAGTTGGCTCCTTTTTGAAAAGACTGTTTTTCATCTGGATCTTCTTTCGTAAAACTACCATATAGTGTGTCTTTTCCGACTGCAAGCACAATACCCTCACCTTTTCCACTGATGACAGTCGTTGCCATAAATGCAAGATTTTCAAGCTGCGTCAAGGATTCCGAATTACTGTAACTTATTGCCTGTGCATTTTTTTCCAGGATCGCACTTTCACCTGTAATTGCTGCCTGGGAAAGAAATAGATCACTTACTTTGGTGAGTCTCAGATCAGCCGGAACACGATCACCTGCCGCAAGCAGAACAATATCTCCAACCACCAGTTCCTCAGCTGGAATCTCTTTCACTTCTCCCGCACGCCGTACAGTAATGCTTTCATGTATCAGCCGGTTTAGCTGTTTTGATGCATTCTTTGCACGAAGTTCCTGAACCAAACGGATCGTTCCGCTAATCAAAATCATTGAAAAGATAATAACCGCAGTCGTTGCATTTCTGGCAAAATTCGATACAAGAACCACGTCTGTAGCCAGTGAAATGATTCCAAGAACTAAAAGAATGATATTAAATGGATTGATGAAGGCACGCCGCAGTAGTCGTAACATGGTATCATTTCTTCTTTGCGAAAAACTATTTATACCATACTTCTCCCTCATCAATTCAACCTGTGATTGTGACAGGCCTTCCCCTGATATCTCTAATTCCTGATATATTTGTGATACTTCTCGATAAGCATATTTCTTAATACAACAATCGATCAGTGTAGTTTTAGGCATATAGGCTTGACTCCTTTCTCAATACCGGTATATTTATTTTAACATTATCTTAAAAAAACTCCATGCTTAGATTCTTGCTTTTTTCTTGCGATTACATTGATAATCAACTTCTACACCGCACCTCTTTAAAACCAATAAACTCAAGGCCTTTGTTCCGTCCCTTAAACACTGCCGTGACAATTAAAAGCAAATCATAATACAACAACGTTCTGTTCGATACTAGAAATAATTGTAGCACATGAATATGAATAATTCTATCAGCTAAACAAGGTTATACGTCCCTATGTAAAGCCGCAACCGCAGTTGCGACTTCCCGACAAGTTGTCGGATTACTGGATTGAGGACAGACGGACAAGAACTTCTCTCATATCCGTCCAGATTTCATCCAGCCGTTTTTGCAAATCCTCAATGTCAGCATGATAGATGTTGCCTGTTTCGTTCGCTCGTTTTGCGTACTGGTTCAGGTTGTTGGAGCAGATTCGCAGGAGCGAAACCAGGGCTTTCACATCCTGCAAATCCAGTCTGATGCAGTACCCGTCCAGAGCCATTTTCCGCAGATAGGCTCCCATGCTGCGGATGCCAAGCTCGTCCATCTTCTCATGGATTCGCTCGACCTCCTCCTTGGATGCAAGGAAATGAACATCCTGGTCTCGCTTTGCCATTATAACACCTCCTCACGGGGTTCAGAGTATTTTGCAGGTGGGATATGTTCCGCTTTGGATTTCAGATCAGCCAACACAGAAGGACGCTCCGACTCGCTTCTTTCGTCACGTTTTTCCGCAGAGTCCTCCATATTCAGGGCTGCATCCAGTTCTGCCAGTCGCTGACTTTTTGCTGTCAGCTCTGCTTCCTGCGGAAACGGTTTTCCAACCTCCGCCTTGGCTGCTTCTTGCTGATTGTAGAGATTATTCAGCTGTTCATTGGCTCGTTCTAAGCGCTCAGGAATGCCTGCAAGGGCATTGTCCAGTCGGGTGATATTTCCTCGTGCATCCGTGCCAAGGGCTACTCTGTGGCTCACAGCGCCCTTTAAGGTCACATCAAACTCGTTCCGGAAGCTGTCAAAAGAAAGTTCCATCTGAAAGCCACGGTAACTGCCAAGCGGAACCGGATCGGCACTTTTCGTGTCCTTGCAAGCCGCAAGGAGGATTTCACCGGCATCTGCCTTTTCGGTGTAGGCTTTGCCCATGATTTCCATGCCGCAAAAACTATCGGCAATCTGCGGGTGTGCTTCCACGGTTTTAATATCAGCTTCAAAGCCATGAATATAGCCTGTCTGCTTTTCAATCTCAGCCGGGAAGTATTTCAGGAGCTTATCTTCCATGCGGTACTGCTGGCTCTGGTGGTCGGCTTTCAGCACCTTCAGCCTTGCCACATCAATGTCCAAGTCCATCTTTTCCTTGATAAGCGGATTGCCGGCACACAGCGCCTTGATCTCCGCATAGGACAGCGCCTGCTCGTCCACATCGTCACAGGAGCGAACCGGCGATTTGGAGGTCATAATCTGAGAAATAAACTTCTGCTTGTTTTCCAAGGTCTGATACAGGTAAGCATCGAAGGTTCCCTCGGTCACATACTGGTACACCTGAACCTCTTTGTTCCGGTTGCCCTGACGGATGATACGACCGTTTCTCTGGGTCATATCAGACGGACGCCAGCCCACATCCAGGTGGTGAACTGCCACCAGTTTGTCCTGGACGTTGGTTCCTGCGCCCATCTTTTGCGTACTTCCAAGCAGCACTCGTACCTGTCCGGTACGAACCTTGGCAAAGAGGTCTTTTTTCTTTGCTTCGGTATCTGCATCATGGATAAAGGCAACTTCTTCCGCAGGCACACCGTTTGCAATCAGCTTAGTTTTGACATCATCATAGACATTGAAGGTTCCATCATTTTTTGGTGTGCTGAGATCGCAGAACACCAACTGGGTCAATTTGTCAGCCTGACCGTCCTGCCAGATACGCAGGATATTTCCCACGCAGGCATTGAGCTTGCTGTCAGGGTCATCAGGTAACAGAGGGTTCATCAGCCGCTGATCCAGTCCCAATTTTCGCCCGTCACTGGTAATCTTGAGCATATTATCGACGGACGGGTCAACGATACCGGCATGAACATCCGCCGCTCTCTCTGAAAGGGAAGCCACCATATCCTTCTGATACTCAGATGGCTGAACCACAACCGTTTCAAACTTTGCTTCGGGAACAGGGAGATGCAACTGGTCAGAGGTCTTGATGTCGGCAACCTCCTTGAACATATTCATCAGTTCAGGCAGGTTGAAGAACTTCGCAAATCGGGTTCTGGCACGATAGCCAGTGCCTTCCGGTGCAAGCTCAATCGCAGTCGTCGTTTCTCCGAAGGTCGATGCCCAGGAATCAAAATGGGTCAGGTTCTTTTGCTGGAGCGTACTGTACTGGAGATAGCGCATGACCGTATAAAGCTCGGTCATCGAGTTACTTACGGGGGTACCGGTTGCAAAGATCACGCCACGCCCGCCGGTCAGCTCATCCATATAGCGGCACTTCATAAACATATCCGAAGATTTCTGAGCTTCGGAGGTGGACAGACCTGCCACATTTCGCATTTTTGTGTAGAGGAACAAATTCTTGAACGCATGGCTTTCGTCTACAAACAGCCGGTCTACACCCAACTGCTCAAAGGTAATGACATCATCCTTCTTGTCGGCGGCAAGGAGCTTATCCAGTCTGGCTTCCAGTGATTTTCGTGTTTTCTCCATCTGCTTGATCGTGAAGTTTTCGCCACGCTGCCATTTCAGCTCCGCAATCGCACCCTCAATCTCATCAATCTGCTCCCGCAGCTGCCGTTCCTGTCGTTCAGCAGAAAGCGGGATTTTTTCAAACTGGCTGTGACCGATGATGACTGCATCATAGTCACCCGTTGCGATACGAGCGCAGAACTTCTTGCGGTTTGCTGTTTCAAAATCCTTCTTGGTAGCAACAAGGAGCTTGGCACTCGGATAGAGGTGCAGAAACTCATTTGCCCACTGTAAAGTCAGATGATTCGGCACAACGAACAGGGATTTCTGGCTCAATCCAAGCCGCTTACTCTCCATAGCCGATGCTGCCATCTCGAAGGTCTTGCCCGCACCAACTTCGTGTGCAAGCAGCGTATTTCCACCATAAAGCACATGAGCGATAGCATTTCTCTGGTGTTCACGGAGGGTAATATCCGGGTTCATGCCGCCGAAACGGATATGAGAGCCATCATACTCACGAGGTCTGGTGGAGTTAAAAAGTTCGTTGTACTTGGTGGAAAGGGTTTCTCGTCTGTGCGGATCTCTCCAAATCCAATCTCGGAACGCATCCTTGATTGCCTGCTGTTTCTGCTGTGCCAGGGTAGTTTCTTTTTTATTGAGGACACGCTTCTGCTTACCATCTGCATCTTCAATCGTATCATAGATACGAATATCTTTCAGATTCAGCGTTTCCTCCAGAATCCGATATGCGTTGGCTCGCTCTGTACCGTAAGTGACATACGCCGCCACATCGTTGTAGTTGGGAGAACTCTTACCGTTGATGCGCCACTCTGCGGTCAGCTCGGAGAACTTGACCTCAATGGAACGGCGCAGGTAATACGGGGTTTCAAAGGTTTCCTCCATGAACTGCTGAATATAATCGGCATCAATCCATGTTGCACCCAAACGCACATCAATCTCGGACGCATCCAAGTCCTTCGGCTGTGCTTTCTGCAAGGCTTCTACATTGATGCGGAAGGAAGAATCCCTGTCTGCCGCCATCTGTGCGACACGCAGCTTGCTTCTTACATCACCGGAAAGGTAATCATCGGCAGTCTGCCATCCAACTTCCACAGCATCGGGAGCCATCGGGTCTTTGAAGATCACCCCTCGAAGCTCTGCCTGAATCGCATCGTATTCTTCGGGTGTTCCAAGCAGCTGCGCCATAAACGGCAGATCCACCTTACCACGCTCACCGATGGAGATTGCCAGAGCTTCGGACGGCGTATCCACACTCGTCACTCTGCGCTCCGGCTTGATGGTTCTCTTGGTGAACATATCCGCCTTGCTTTTCAGATTGCCGTCCTCATCCACATTTTCCAGAGAACACAGAAGATAGTAGGAGGAATCATCGGCAAATGCCTGACCGTTGGCTCGGTTATTGATAAGCCCGTTCTTTGCGGCAAACGCATCGTAGGCATCATTTAGTTCTGCCTGCTTCTGCGTAATCATTTCATCCGGGTAATCCTCAAGCTGATATTCAATCAGCTGATTGACGATACTACGGAGTTCCACCATGCCCATCACACGATCTTTTGCCTTCTCGTTCAGGTCTACACGACGCATGAGGGAGTTCTCACGGAAGTACACATCGCCATCCACCACGGTATAAGAGAAATTCTTCACATCCGGGGTTGCAGGAATGGTTTCGATTTCCTTGCCCTTGTCTGCTTCGGGAAGTTCCACCGCCTGATAGGTTCCTTGGATGTGGGAAACCGCTTCTTTCAGAAGTTCGGACAGTTCCATGCCCTCAATCGGACGCACCGTAATATCCATACCGTAGGCGGTACTTTCTTCCACCGTATCGCCCAGAACCATTTCAGGATGAGCGACAAAGTAGCTGTTCATGGTGTGTCCTTCTTCGGTGCGGTCAAGGTTTACCCATTCCGGTACAATGTCAATCGGATGGTCACGCTTTTGCAGGAACAGGATGTCGGACACGACTTCCGTGCCTGCGTTTTTCTTAAAGGCATCGTTTGGCAGACGGATTGCACCAAGCAGTTCCGCCCTCTGCGCCATATATCGCCTTGCGTCAGAGTTCTTAGAATCCATGGTGTAACGGCTTGTCACAAAAGCTACCACACCACCGGGACGAACCTGATCCAAAGCCTTGGCAAAGAAATAGTTGTGAATGGAGAATCCCAGCTTGTCATAAGGCTTATCGGACACTTTGTAGTTGCCGAAAGGGACATTGCCCACAGCCAGATCGTAGAAGTCTCGGCGGTCTGTCGTTTCAAAGCCAGCCACCTTGATTTCGGCATTGGGATAGAGCTTCTGAGCAATTCTGCCGGTGATGGAATCCAGTTCCACACCATACAAGCGACTGCTCTGCATTTCAGGTGGAAGCATACCAAAGAAGTTGCCGACACCCATAGCAGGCTCCAGAATATTTCCCGTTTCAAAGCCCATCTGTCCGACCGCATCATAGATGGAGCGAATGACCGTAGGACTGGTGTAATGTGCATTCAGGGTGGAAGCTCTTGCCGCAGCATATTCATCCTCGGAAAGCAGGTTTTTCAGTGTCTGATACTCCTGCGCCCAATTTCCCTTGTCCGGGTCAAAGGCATCTGCCAGACCGCCCCAACCAACATAATTCGACAAAATCTCCTGTTCTTCGGAAGTGGCGTTCCTGTTCTCGCTTTCCAGTTTGAACAGAGTTTCAATGGCTGCGATGTTTCTTGCGAATTTCTGCTTCGGTCCACCTTCACCGATGTTGTCATCCGTGATGTGGAAGTTCACCGCAGGAACAGGTGGGATTTCTCTGGTGGTGATGGATTGCTCAAGCTGAGCGATAATGTTCATGACTTCGGCATTCTGCCATCCGTCCATCTTAGCGTAGTCCTGAATGATGGTGTCCTTGCCAGCTACGCACTGTACGAAGTCCAGACTACCCGGCAGATCTCTGGTATTCATTGCACCCAGGGCTTTTCTCTGCGTGTCAGGAAGTGCATAGTAGGCTCGCAGGGCATCATCAAAGGAACTGTATTCCTTGATGTCCAGCGCACCACGCTTCTGAATATCCTCGGCAACATAAAAATGGTCGATGAAGTGTTCCGGCTCCTGCTGTTCGGGTTCCGCACTGGCTCTAACCTGTGCGTGTGCCTTTTCGTCAGGGTAGTCCCCATAGATACGGATGCACTTATGCTCCTGCTGATCGTAAACGGCAGCACCATCGTACTTGAATCCGTCATCCTCCATGGTTCCGTCCACATAGCCCTGGGCAGCTTTTTCCGCTTCTTCCAGAGTGTAGTAGTCCAGTTTATCATCGAAGCCGTTTTCAAAGTGATGGTAGGCGGCAACCAGATAGCGGGGAGCCATGCGCTCCTCGTAGCTGTTAATCATCTCAGGTGTCAGCCATTCCGGTTTGTCGGGAATCATTTCATACAGCTCACGCATCTTGGCAATCTGTGCATGGCGGTTGCCTGCCCACAGATGCTTTTCGCTGTGCTGTCCTGCACCAAGGAAGTATTCGCAGTCCATACGCAGACGGTCTAACAGCTGATACTCAGGGGTGTAGTCCCTCGGTTCGGTTTCGCCCAGAAAATCCTCTGTAACGGGCTTTTCTTCGGTTTGGGCATCAACCCTTACCGCATGATTTCTTTCGTCCTGAGAGAGCATACGCTCGAAATTCTCACGATTCTCAGCACGGAAGATCGGATAGGCAAGAGAAGGGTCACGCAGCTGAACTTCTCTGTCCGTAATCTGCTCCACACGGAAAGCTGTATCGTCCAAATATACCGTGTCACCGACCTGATAGTTCCATGTTGGTTCTTCGGAAACAGGGGCTTCCACAACTTCGTCAGGCTCGGTAGCAGGTGTTTCAGGCTGAACCGAATCCATCGCTGCTACGGACTGCCGAACTTCCTCCAGATAGTCATTGGCAAGCCATTCGTCCGTGAAGTATTCTGTAACGCCTTCCGGGTCTACATAGTAGTCATCGGTCTGATTATCCCAGATTGCATACTCGCCATCCTCAGTATCAATTACTGCGAAACGGTCATAAACATCTTCCAACGGATCAGTTTTAGCTTCTTCGATAGCCTGTCGTTCCACTTCTTCCTCTGGGCTGAGGTAGCGTCCCTTTCGCATCAGACCGTCGATTCTCTGCACTACCTGCGCCCAGGACATCTGCAATTTATCGCAGCCGCTCTTGGTGTAAGCAATACCCTTGGCATCGTGATCCTGACCGCTGTGCGTTGCACCGGAGCAGGCGTGGGAATGACCACCGGTTCCGTATTCATGCTTCAGGAAGTCCATCTTTTCCTTGGCGGAATGATTCTCCTGCCAGTAGTTATAAATACGGGCTTTGCCACCGGAAAAGCCACTTCCACGGGTCAAGTCTGCATTGACTTCATCATCCGTAATGAACTGGCGGACAAGGGGCATCTGCATCATATCGGTCTGATACTCACGCAAAGGCAGATTCAGCTCATACAGCTGTTTCTGGATGAGATTCAGCTTGTGATAGTGAAAACGAAGCAGATTTGGGTTATCCGTAAGGGCTTTTCTAAATTCCGAATACTGCTGCACCAAGGTTGCGTGAAAACGAGGGTCATCCAACTTTTCAGCCAAGTCTGCGGTTTCATCAGGGAAACCACGAAACGGTTCCTGATGAAGAACTGCCAGATAGTTGCCGGAACGGGCTTCTTCACTCAAATCGTGATAAAAATGCCACAGGGATTCTGCCAGCTTCTGACGCTCATATCCGGGTGCTTCTACCAGTTCCACATTGGTTGCGAACTGACCATTTTCAAGCAGTTCTCCAATACGCTCGGCAACCGTTTCCCAAGAAACGATCTGCGCTCTGGGGCTGTCAATGGCAGAGGAACCTTTGGCAAGGTGGATACCGTCCTCGGCATACCACGCACAGATATTCCCGCTATCTTCTTTCAAACCATAACCGCCGTGATAGACCTGTTTTAAGGTCTGGACAATTTCTTCCAGCGGCTTCTGCTTCATATATTCCAGCACTACGACTTTTCGGGCTTCATCGGTATTGCTGCCAAGCAGAAGGAAGTGGTCGATTTCTTCCTGGGCAAAAGAAAAAGCAGAGGGCGTAAAGCTCTCTGCTCGGTCGATAAAACTGATTTGTTCATTTTCGGAGAGGAAAAGGTTCAGACTCAGCTGTTGATAAGCTCCGTCATCACGACTTCCTCCGCCTGCGCTTTCAGGCTGTTCATGTGCTGCACCCACGCCATCTGCTGCGTTTCTTTGTCCGGTGCGGGGCTGTCCTTCAGGTACTGCTCCATCAGAAACTCCACTCTGGCTTTCGCCGTTTCCTCGATCTCCCACAGGTGCGGGAACAGGCTCTCCGTCAGAATCATGTCGTTCAGGAGCATCGGATTGTTCTGCTCCAAAAATGCTCGACGCATCCTGCCGTACTTGCCCAGAGGTTTCTCTCCCTCGTTCTCCAACTGAAGGTTCGGAATCTGATAATCTCCGGCCTGTCTGTAAGTCATTTCGCTCATAATCTGCACTCCTTTCAGCAGCTCTGATCTGCTCATGTTCTCCAATCGCTTTTTCGATTTCCTGAAACATCCTTGTACTGATGGCATTCACCGCAGTGCCAAGGGCATTTACCGTCTGTCTGGTGTTAAAATCAAACACCTTCTGGAAATCCTCATGCTCGAAGTAGTTATCGGGACTTTCCACGAACCGGCAATACATCGTGTAGGATACGCTGTTTGCCACTGCATTTTTGAAAGCTACTTCGATGTTGAGTTCATCATACTCCTCAAGGAAGCTGTTGGCAACGATGTCGAGGAACTGCTTTTTGTAATCGTCCCAATACTCAGCCGCCAGTGCGGATGCAATATCTTCAAGCTGTGCTTCCAGCACCCCGTCAGCGGCAACACCGAAGGTGCGCTCCATCGCTTCCATGACATAGGAGCGGTTTTCAGGTGTCACTTCCCACGGTTTCAGTTCCGGGGAAGAACGGCGAACGCCGGTATCCGCCACATCAAACACATAGCGCAGATACGGTTTATCCCTGTTCATCACAAACAGGGCAATACCGGTAGAGCCACGCTTTACATATCTGCGGTAATTTTCAGCGTTCCAGTCCTCATAGGGCTTGCAAAAGGTCGCATTGGGGCGCTGAGCATAAATCATCACCTGTTCCGGATAGGTGAACTCATAGTTGCGGGACATCGTTCTCAAAAACGAAGTCCAGTTATCTGTGTTCGAGGTGATTTTCCCAATCGTTTCTTTTGCTAACCCGGAATAAAATCGCTCTTTTGCGTTCATTGTATCCCTCCAATCCTATCAATCCGGATAAAGGTTCAGCTTCTCAAAGGCGGCATCGTCCATGGCTGAAACTTTGCGGAGAACCGAGTCTGCCAGAGCAAAAAGCTCTGACTCCTCCTCCGAAAGCTGTTCCTTCATCAGTGTCAATGCTTCACACAGCCCTGACCTTGTGCCAGGGCTGTAAAGCATCATCATGTTCCGCTCATCTTGTGTGAAATCCATCATTCAATCTCCCTTTCCGGGTGGCTCTTGGGCGGCTTATGGGAAACATCCGGCACAGGCTTTTCCTTTAACTGCTCCAACACCGAAGGGCGTTCCTCTAATCCAGGCGCTTTTCCGTTGTTGATGATGCCGTCAATCATCCCATAATCATCTTCCATTGCCATCTCTGCGTTTTTCAGGTAGTTTTCGGACTTCATAAAGTTTTCCAGCTTCTGAAACCCGACAGAATCTACATAGTGAAAGGATACCTCACCGGCTACCTTTAAGGCTACGATGTCGCTGACCGACATACTGTGACCACGGAAATCATTCGGGTGGTCAATATTGAACTTCACATACAGATCTTCCAGCTGACGATCCACATCCTCGGACATAGAAATGGAGCCATGATAGACCACCTCGTAACGGTCAATCTCAGGCTCCATTTCTTTCTTCTGAAGGTAGCTGTAATTTGCAAACATGAGCGGGATATTATCGTCTACATCTTCCCGCAGCTGAAGAATCGCATAGGAATCCGTGGGGCTTTCCAGAAAAGCAACCATTCTGTCATCCGGGGTGGTATTTCCGTGAACATCATCCCATTTTTCGTTTTTCATATCGGTGTCCTCCTTATCGTTCCGGCTCTTTACGTTTGGGAGAGGGACTGGCGGGCACAGTTTTCTCTGCGGCCTGTGCCAGTTTTTCCATGACCGACTCACGCTTCGGAGAGTCGATCTTATCCAGCTGACTTTTCAGCACTTTGGCAACCTCAGTCGCAGTTTCCTCACGGGCTTCTGCAATGGCTGTATTCAGAAACTCACGATACGGAGCCGTATTACCGGCAGCAAGATCTGCCTTGATTTCTTGGATATGCGCCTGCACATCATCGACCTGATCCATATATTCATAGGGGTCGAAGTTCTCTGCAAAACGGTCGAGTTTAAAAGCAAGCTCTGCGATAGGGTCATTGACCACCACCGCCTGTCTGCCGACTTTAAAAGCCTGCTCCATGACATCTTCATAGAACATCGCCCGCAGCTCCCGGCGCTCCAGTCCAAAGGATTCCAGAATATCCCGGCGGACTTCGATCATGGACAGTTCAGGGTTATCGACCTGACCGCCATCAATCTCGTTGTAGTTTTCATCTAACAGGGTGTAGTCGTAACCATCTTCGCAGGTCTGTACCGCAAGGATTCTGTCCCTTCCAACCTTCCATGCGGCTTCATCGCCCATAATTTCAGGCTCCGGCATATAGCTTGCGCCGTTGCGCTCCATAATTTCTGCAAACTGGCAGATATGAAACACATTGTATCCGATCTGCGTATGATACTCGTCAATGAAGGTGCAGGGCTTCACAACCGTTTCATCCGGGTAGTGAATCTGCACACAGCTGCCATCGGGGATATGAAACAAATCCTTATAATGGCTGTCGATAAATCGGATTTCCTTACCATCCGGGTTGTACTCATTTGTCATTTGCGCTTTCCTCCATTTTCAAATTCCATACTAAACTTCGTTTTGCCATCCTCCGATACCTCCATAAAGACGGTGGCATCAAAGGTGTTGCCCGTCCTTTCAGACTTGCAATTCTTGAGCTTTACCTTGCCGGAACCGAGCAGTTTCTGCGCCGTGGCAGAAGTCATGCTCTTGCCGATACTCGCAAAGTAACGATTGTTTTTCCAAAGGGCAAACCTGCACCCTCGATTAGAACAGAAGTATCCCTTGGACTTGTCCTCCACAGCACTGCCGCAGAGCGGGCATTTGCCGATAGAATTGGCTTCTTTCGACATCAGAACCTCGGAATCACGGATCACTTCATAGTTCTGAATCAAACCGGCAATCACATCTTTGATCTCGTCCATAAAATCCTCGCTGGCATATTCGCCTTTTTCAATGAGCAACAATTTTTCTTCCCAATCCGCCGTCATGGATGGAGACTGAATCTGTTCCGGCATGACTGTTACCAGAGCCGTACCCTTGTGGGTCGGAATCAGGTGTTTGGTTTTCTTATCACCCTTGCGCTCCAGAAAACCGATACGAACCAGCTTCTCAATGATACCGGCACGGGTCGCAGGAGTTCCCAAACCTTTGCGCTCCACCTCATCAGGCATTTCGTCCGCACCGGCAGTTTCCATCGCAGAAAGCAGTGTATCCTCGGTAAAGTGTTTTGGGGGAGAAGTTTTCCCTTCCTTGATTTCCGTGCCGCTGATGGGCATTTCATCACCAATGGAAACAGACGGAAGTGCCTGTTCGTTTTCGTCGTTTTTTGCCGAAGAACCCTTCTGAATCAGATCCTTCCATCCGTTCTGCACGATGGTTTTTCCCTTTGCGGAGAACGCTGTGCCGCCGCAGTCCAGTTCAATGACTGTCTCTGCGTATCGGTGTGGATTTCCCACTGCAACACACAGCCGATTGGAAATCAGTTGCAAAATTGCAAGTTCACCCTTGGGAAGTTCGCTCAGATTGCATTTCTGTAATTCTCTGGTCGGAATGATGGCATGGTGATCTGTGACTTTTTTGTTATTCACAACCTGCTCTGCATGAACGGGTACGTTATCCACATCCTCCACGGGAAATATGTGAAAAGCCAGCTTTACGAGGTCGGGCAGGCTATGTGCCATATCTTCCGTCAGAAACCTGCTGTCGGTACGGGGATAAGTGACCAGTTTCTTTTCATAGAGATTCTGCGTGTAGTCCAAGGTCTGCTGTGCCGTGTAGCCAAGCACACGGTTGGCTTCTCTCTGTAAACTGGTCAGGTCATAGAGCGCAGGCGGCTTTTCTGTTTTCTCCTTACATTCAGCTTTCTGAACGATTGCCACCGAACAGCTTTGTTTGACAGCTTCGGCTGCTGCCTTGGTTTTGAAGCGTTCGCTTGCAGCCGTAAAACCATCCAGACCAATCTGAACTGTGTAGAACGGTTCGGGCTTGAATGCGGAAATGGCAGCTTCTCGCATAACAGCCATAGCAAGGGTAGGGGTCATAACACGACCAACATTCAGGGTCTGCCCGTAAAGGGTCGAAAAAAGTCGAGTAGCGTTAATACCAACAATCCAGTCAGCTCGCTCTCGACACAGTGCTGCTTCATACAAAGCATCATATTCCGTTCCAGACCTGAGATTTTCAAAGCCCTCCTTGATTGCTACATCTTCCATCGAGGAAATCCAAAGCCGCTCAAACGGCTTTCTGCACCCGGCTTTGTGGTACACCAATCGAAAGATCAGCTCGCCCTCACGACCGGCATCTGTTGCACACACAAGACTCGCAACATCTTCTCTGGCCATGAGCTTTTTCAGAATCCCAAACTGTTTTTTCGTACCGGCAGAAACCTCATACTGCCAGTCCATCGGGAAGATAGGAAGGTCTGCATAAGCCCATTTGCTGTACTTCGCATCATAGACTTCCGGCTGTGCCAGCTCCACCAAATGCCCTACACACCAGCTGACCACATATCCGTTTCCCTCTAAGTAGCCATCCTCACGCTTGGCAGCACCTAACACTTTGGCCATACTCTGTGCAACCGAAGGCTTTTCAGCCAAAACTAATTTCATTTGCATCTGCTCCTTTCGCAAAAAAATAAGCAGCCACACACCGTAGTGCATGACTGCTATGTAAAATTGATTCAGTTCGACAAACTGGAATTTGTCAAAGAGGATTATTCCAATATTCCACAGTATTTCTATTTACATCATAAAAAGTAATATTACCCGCATTTATAGGCAAGACAATCGCAAAAGGTTTATTGCTGTCAATATCAACCACTTGAATTGTGTTGCCATCATCTATTTCAAGTTGTTGCACCTGCTGTTGATTCATAGAAATAAATGCTCGTTCATTATATCCCTCTACAGTAAACTCCACAATTCCTTTTTGAATCCCCGAAAGAGTTCCACCTCCACGGAAAAAATATCCGAAGGAAAGTCCTGGACGATTGACATAGACGGAAAAAGTGTGGTCGCTCATGTCTTGAGAATAAGAAATATAAGCAGCCATCGTGTTAGAAACGCTTCCATCAAGCGTCCAATCATCTTTAATCTTCTGCGATGAACGAATATCCGTTTCCAAATTGGTCGAAGTCATACCGATGTTATTGTTTGCATAAAGAAATCCAACGAATAAAATGCAAACTAAAACAATCCCTATCACAATTTTAAGAAATCTCTTTTTCATGCTATCAAAACTCCTTGCCAACTTCCGATTGAGATTTCACCTGTTTTAGGGAATTTAATAACTGTTATATTTTGTTATTAAATTCTCTGCAAACCCTTGAAAACACTGGATTTATCGCAGGTGAGCTTTCCCTTATTGTTTCCCTTGTGTTATATCGTCCCGTCAGCGTTTACGAACTCTGATAAGGGCAAATACAAGGGCAAGAAAAATCTATAAAACAGTATAACACAAAATAAAAGTGACATGGTGAACTGATTGAAATGCTTCTGATTTTTGTAACAAATGACTGATTGAATGATAAGGAGATTCTATACGATGAGAACAATATTTGCAGAATACAATCCACACAGAAACAGCATTGATATTTATACTTCTGCTGGTTATATGCTCCGCATTGACTGTTGGGAAGCCGAAAAGGATTTAAAAACCACACCCGGATCAGACTGTGCATTGAACGCACTTGCCATTGATAAACCGCTTGAATATGCAAAATTATATCTTGATGAAACAATGCAGATATGGGTAGATGCAGAAGATTCATTAGAACTATGGTGATTTTTTCAACAGCACTAAGGTTACTTTTTCCCAATCTCATTTATTG
Organism: Clostridium sp. AF20-7; assembly: GCF_003479275.1. NCBI lineage: Bacteria > Bacillati > Bacillota > Clostridia > Eubacteriales > Clostridiaceae > Clostridium > Clostridium sp. AF20-7. The sequence continues at coordinate 68,654 of NZ_QUGF01000012.1, forward strand.
AGAATCGTCTTTTTACCGTGCATATATATTCAATATCTTTTTATCTATTATAATGAAATCAAGGGCTGGTCTAATGCCAGCCCTACAAAAATGAAAATTCACATAGAAAATAAATTTACAATTTTTCCGATATAAACCTGTTATCAACAAATACAAACATAATTTATATTATCGTATCTATTGATATGATATGTATTTCAAAGAGTTACCAGAAGTTTTTGAAAACTTTTCCCTTGTGATATTATCTAAAGCTCCTAATTTTATACTTTTCCCATGATGGAGCAGCTTATTTGACCGTATCTTTAATAGCTGTATTTTTGTAATTAGATGTAACACCACCGGATTTTCATCCGTTGAATCATCCGCATATTTAAGACAATAAGAAAGACCGGTGCCATTACCTCCTGTCCACAACATATTATCTGTTGTGAATATCTGATATACCTTCGGTGTTTCTGCCGTATAAAATGTCTTTTCCCCAGATGCAGGCGTTTTCATATTATTGCCTTTTTGTTGGCGGTACATTGAAGATACCGTATTTAGACCAGAACCAATGTGCATACTTCTGTTCCTCCAATCATTTTATCTGAATTGTAAATGTACTGCTTCTCTGACTGTTTTCAGTGTCCTTGAAATAGTGTCAAAAAGAGGTGCTATGCCTGGCTTAACTACCGTATGTTTTGCACGGTCTTTTACATCATGCACTCCAAATCCGTAACACATATTTCTGCCCTCTGCGGAAAAATTCACGGTATCTCTGTCTTTATGTACATTTGAACTGCTTTTTTCTGCATTTATGTGTTCCCGCATTTCAGAATTTATTTTATATCCATCATACTGAAACGCCTTACTCTGCCTACTGTAAACTTCCAACGACATATCCGTGTCCTCCTCAGATTTTCGTATCTAATGTAGATAATAAATCTACATTATCGTATTCCGCTTGAGTATATGCTCTTACCACTGAACTACTGTTTTCTGACATTTCACTAATATACTCATCTCTATCTTTGCGTTTCTCACGCAATTCTTCCAAATATTCTTCATCTCTTTTTCGTTTCTCACGCATTTTCTCTAAGTATTCTTCTTGCTCACGTTTTTTGTCCCGTCTACTTTTTGCTGCTTTTTGTTGATTTTGTGTACTCAATACATCTGAACTTTTATTTGACGAATTAGCTGTTCTCATACCACCACATGAAGATTGCCGATTTCCATTAGCATCATATGTAACTGTCCTGCCTCCCAACTCTACACCGTCACGCTTTGCAAAAGAATATACTTGTGAATTTGCTGCAACCTCTCCGGATAAATTCCATTCTATTTCTTTTGCGAATTCCGGATCATTAGCCATTTTTTTCAAACAGTCATAAGAAAGATTTACGACCACTTTATTGGAATTGCAAGGCACAACACCGCCGTTGGTATTAAAACTTATTTGCGGAAACTTTTTACATAATTTTTCATAATATTCTTCCACACTATTAGAATTGTGTTTTGTGTCACATAAGGGTGCGGGTAATAAGGCGCACTTGCAGCCTGTTACGCATTTCCTCGTCCACATAGGAATAGGTATTGCCCGCGTCGTCTTTCAGCGTGCGGGTACAAAGTTTCGCTATGTAACCCTCGTAATGCTTCAAGATCGCGCACATGGCGGTTGTGTCGCCGTTTGCCGCTGCGGAAATGACAGGGAACGGCAACAGATTTTCAGATTTCCTAACGGTATTCATCATCTGCTTTTCCCTCCAAATACTGTTTGATTTTCGCAAGCGCGGATTTCCTGTGCCGGAAAACCGTCGTGCGTACAACATTCAGCAGTTCAGCAATTTCCGCGTCGCTCATGTCCAAGAAGTAGGACAAAAGGATAATGTCGCGTTTCCTTTCGGGCAAAGCGTTAAGGGCTTCGGCAAGCAGTTCATTTTTGACGAGTACATCAAAGCCGGACACTTGAAAACGGAAATAATCGCTTTTGTATTCGTCCGTTGTGAAAAGCTGCGCGAGTTCGCTTTCGCTCAAATCCGAAAAAGGTACTTCGCGTGCTGCGCGTTTCGCAAGAGTGCGGCGGTGGCTTTTCGCTTCGCCAACCAAAGTTTTCTTTGCTAATGCGTCGTACTGATGTTGTATTCTTTCCTTGTCGGAAGAAGATAGCTCCATAGAGTTCACCTCCTTCCCGCGTGGAGTAGAGGACGGGAGTTAAGGGCTTGTCCTCTCTGCCCCTTTCGCTCCGTACCCGTTCGGGAGATGGCTCTTGAGTGCGTTTTTCAGAAAAAAGTTGAAAAAAGCAAAATGCGCCCGTCCGCAAGACGCGGACGAGCGCAAAGGAAATGTAAGAAGTATTTAGATGTATTGACAGTTCATACTCATAGCCGGAATATCCCGCTTGCGGAGCATAGCTTTTTTTGACCGCAAAGCATTAGGCGGGTTACAGTAAATAAAAATGGACACGGCGATACCTCCCCGATACCGCCGTATCCTTAAAAAAGGGCGACTTTAATACACTACCCGCAATCCATTCTATAATAGGGAACAGCGGCTTTTGCGCAATATTAAATAAAAAAGCCGATAACACATAGGTTTTTTGACCTAATGCGTTATCGGCTCTGCGTCTATGCGTCTGGCACTTTTAATCATTTTTTTTTGAATTTATTATATGTGTTAGCTAACTGTCCACAAGCCGCGTTAATCTCTCTGCCATGAGAAACTCTCATAGTAACTTCAAGTCCTGCTTGCTCTAATTGATGTTTGAATGCAACTATTTCCCGTTTCTGTGGTGCTTTAATTCTTGAATTGCTTGTTGGGTTGTATTGTAACACGTTAATCATAACTTTTTTGCCCCGAAACCATTTTGCAAGTTGTCTTACATCTGAGGGCCGGTCATTTATACCCGGTAAAAGCAAATACGCAAAGACAATTTTGCGATTATGCCTTTCAGAATAGGATAAGGCTTGCTTAACAACATCTTCAATAGCATATATGCGCATGTGAGGAATAATACGATTTCTTGCAGATTGTGTTGCTGCGTGTAAAGATATTGTCAACTGAATTTTAAGATGTTCCTCGCGCAATTTTTTTAATTGATCGACCGGACCAACTGTTGATATGGTAATGCCGTCGGTTGGAAAGTTGAGCCCATATCTATCTCGGAGAATATGGATTGCTTTTATCAAGTTGTCATAATTGAATAAAGGCTCTCCCATACCCATAAAAACGATACGGTTTACTTTTCGACGCAACAATATAATCTGTTGTACGATTTCTGACGATGTTAGATTACGAACAAAGCCATTTCGCCCGGACTCACAAAAAATACAACCAACAGGACAACCGACTTGTGTGCTCACGCAAACAGTTCCACCATCTCGCCGCTTGATAAAAACCGTTTCAATGTATTTGTTGTCTTTCAGTTCGTAAACATACTTTTCAGTATCACTGCTTTTGCAAATATTTTTTACCAACATTGATAGATTTTTTTTGCGTGGTAATTGCTTATATAATTCTTCATATAAGGCTTTTGCTTCATTCTCGCCAATAACTTCCGACATTTCTTTGTAAGTAAATCCGTATGGATCATTCCGTACTTCCGCAGGCGTATATTTAGGTAAACGTTTCATTTTTATATCCTTTCTTCTAAATAATAAAAGTTTGTTTTTCTGTATTTTTGATTACAATCTCTAATTTTTCTACATCAATGATATGCGTCAATTTGCATTTAGGGCAGAAAAGAGGAAAATCTTTTAATACAGTATTATGAAATACTTGAACTCTCGTCTTTCCGTTACAAATCGGACATTTTATCCAATATTTTTTAAGCATTATATTTCACTCGTCCTTTTTACACAAAAAAATGCAGGTCAATCCTCAACATGAGCATTGACCTGCATTTATAATGCACAGAGCAGTACAACAAAACTAAGGCATAGCTTGCACTATGTCTATACTATATCTATACGTCGTTAGTTTTTTGTATAGCATCCGCAAAATAAGCATGACAAAAAAGCCCATGTTGAAAATGGGAAAATCCTTTTTTTCAATGCTTATCTAATACGCATGCTATGCAACATAAACGCCGCCTCCTTTTACATAAATTTTATTTTATCAGAAAATCAGTCTACTGTCAATACACAACAGGAAGTATTTAACCTAATGATATGAATTGTGTGGACATATCCAAAAAGAAAGGTGAACTGTAAAATGTAACAGGGTGAATGAAAATGGCAAAAAGACCCGTACCATTGTACGACTTTAAGGCTTTCGGGGCAGCTATAAAAGCCGCGAGAAATGAATACGGCGAGAGCCGCAAAAAGGTAAGCGACGAGTTATATATTTCCCCGCGCTACCTTGCGAATATCGAGAACAAGGGACAACAGCCGAGTTTACAGGTATTCTATGACCTTGTAACCCGGTATCATATTTCGGTAGATCAATTTTTCTTCCCGAACAGCAATGCGGAGAAATCCACCGGGCGGCGGCAGCTTGACGCGCTGCTGGACGGTATGAGCGATAAAGGCATACGGATTGTAACCGCAACGGCAAGGGAGATAACAGAAGTCGAACAAGCAGAGGACTAACCTCACAATATGGGAAGCAGGAGATTGCAGCGCATAGGGGCTGCAATCTTTTTTTGCGCCAAATTAGAAAGAGAGTGCAACAAACGCTGCCTTTGAAACGGGATAAGGAGTAGATAGCAAGCACAGCAAACGAGTACCCGTTTGCGAAAAGTGCTTGTTGGGATAATCCCAAACCCTTATACCGAAAGGCGGTGCGGAAATGGAAAACCGAAAGAGAAATATACAGATGAAGTTTTACGTTACGGAAGAAGAAAAGCGGCTGATCGACGAGAAGATGAAGCAGCTTCCCATAAAGCAGTATGGGGCATACTTCCGTAAAATGGCGATAGACGGGTATATTCTTGTCGTTGACCGAAGCGACACAAAAGCATATATCCGGGAACTGCAAGCGGTGAGCCGGAACATCAACCAGATTGCAAAACGCGCCAATGCGACGGGGACGGTTTACAGGCAGGATATAGAGGACATTAAAAAGGCGGTGGACGAGATATGGCGGTTACAAAGACGCACCCTATTAAATCAACCTTAAAGGCTGTTCGCAGTACAAACGGACGAGCCGCACGCAGAACTGCACGCAGCATTATATCCGAGAGGACGCATTAAACCAGTTGGTTTTGAAACAGCTTCAGCATTTCCTGTCCTATTTACAGCAGTTTGAGCGGGTATTTATCCGACGGCAGATAGACACCACCCTTGCGGAACGCCGATACGAACTGTCCGCAAAGCAGAAACAGATAGAAAAAGACGAAAAGCGGATGGATGAGCTTGACCGCCTGTTCCGCAAAATCTACGAGGACAATGTCAGCGGAAAACTGAATGACGAACGCTTTTACAAGCTGTCAGACGGATATGAAGCGGAGCAGGGACAGTTAAAGCGTGAAATCGAAGCGTTGACCGCAGAGGTCAGCCAAGCCGATATGGAAGTGACCAATGTAGCAAAGCTGATAGCCGTCACGAAGAAATATACCCGCATTGACGAACTCACGCCCGAAATCCTAAACGCATTTGTGGATAAAATCGTAATCCATGAGCGTGAGAAAAAGGACGGGAAACGGACACAGCAAATCGACATTTACTATTCCTATGTCGGGATTGTGGATATTCCCACAGACGAGGAAATGCGGGAAATGGAGCGGGAATATATGCGGCGTACTACACGTCAAACCGCCTGAATAAAGGCGAAAGCAGGAGTAAATCTGTACTCCTGCCGATACATATCTATTTTTATCCCTATCTGGTTTAACTCATTTACAAGAAAACTTAGATGTGCCCGCACGAATCCCATATCCTTGAATTCATTTTCCAGTTCATCCAGTTTTTTATAAATCTGAAACGTACCTTTTTCAGTATAAAATACATTTTTGTGAAGTTCTGTTTCTATATAAATGATGTCATCTGCATAGAGTTTTATCGTTCCCTCCACAAAACGAAATTCGAGAATCCTACGGTTTTTATTAATTTCTGCTATCAAATCATCCATACATTCTTCTATAGTATCTGCAAGGTTATCTTTCAGCAGAAAACGGCTTGCTTTCACCTTATATCCATCCAGTGCGTAATTCATGTATGCCGTCACCAGCACAACCGGAAGTTTTGGATATTTTTCTTTAATCCTCATAGCTGTTTTCAGCCCATCCATCCCCTGCATATTGATGTCCAGAAATAATATCTGACACGCTTCCAAAGCTGATTGTTCTTCGCATAACTGTTCTCCAGAATCATATTCTGTAATAGCAAACTCATAATTCTTTTTTTCACCATAGTCTGACAGCAAATCTGATAGATTTTTTCTGTCATCTATCCTGTCATCACAAATAATAATGTTCATATTTTTCATTCCTGTCTTTGATTTCTCTCATACCTGTAAACCATACAAGTCTCACCTAGCACTCTTTATTATATCAAACAAATCTTCCGCTCGATCATTCTCCGCATCAAATGACTATTTTCCGCATAGAACGACTATCTCCTATAGAAACGCAGAAGCATTGTATCTCAAACTCTTTGAAATACAATGCTTCCCTGCATTTTCTATATCGGCATGTTGATATTATTACTTTACTATCCTGCACACTCTCTGAGAGTGACTGTATCTATCAAAAAAGAAGCCAGCAGTTTATTCACGCACTGCTGACTTCTTATAATACTACTCATTTTATTTACTTCGCTGCGTCTCAGACAATTTTTTTATTTTTAAACATAACCTCTGTTTTCCCGCCATCCCTTTACATACCACCTGATTCCAACATATACCAGTTGCACGAATAATAAGAGAAATAGCAGATTGATTGGCAATACTTCCTTTATCCAATCCCCAAAGTAGATAGCTATTGCCATACTTACAAGTATCACCATTATGGTAATCATATCCCAACAGTATTTCTTATATAGCCCTGCAATCTTTATTTCGATGAATGCCAAAAGTATTCCCACACCCACCAGACATCCACCGCAAATCAATATTCTTATCAGCCAGTTTATAATTCCAGCAACGACAGGATTGGATATTCCATCACTAATCTGTGCCACGTTCTTTCCTGCCAGTACAACCCAGCCAGCAATGGTCTGTGTGAAAGTTGCGATTGTATCAAAGAATACCACGCAATCAGAAATAAATATTTTTGACCGTATCATCTGAAAAAGAGTAGTTGATACGGAATACCATATCAGCAGAAACATCAATGCTTCATACATGGCTGTTTTTGTTTTATATCTGCCTGCCAGTTTTTCCCTCTGCATATCATACTTTTCCTTAGCTTTCAGATAAGCTGTCTGTTTACAATTCCCGCACTTTTGATAGAGTACCGGCTTTTCAACCGGTATCTCTACTTTTTTCTGATGGGAGAGTGCATAATCCCGTTCCTGTTCTGCCTGTCTCTGCTTATCTCGACATTCCTCTATCATGGCTTGGACGGTGTGTGTTTTCTCTTTCTCGCTCTGCAACAATTCTTTTGTTTTCCTCAAGTCGTTCTTTAAGGCTTGAATGTTCTCTGTTTTGTTCTCGCTGTTTAACTTCTCGTTCAAGGTCAGCGATTCGTCGAGCTGCACTTTCAGTTCCCTGATAGTCCGGTCTTTCTGGTCGAGTTCTTCCTGCATCTGCTCTGTCAGCAGAAGCAACTCTTCCAGTTGATCGTCGCTCTTTGAGTTTCTTAATTCGTTCATCAATCAACCTTCCTTTCTCTAATTGCTGTTCAAGTTCAGTAATTCGCTGTTCTGTTTCTGCAATAGCCGGTTCTCGCTGTTTAATTTCTGTGCCAATTCCTGCCATTGCTGATTTTCGTCTGTGAGTTTCTGTATCTGGTCTGTCTTTTCTTCCAGAAGCATCAACAGTTCTTCTGTATCCGGTAAGATTTGTAGCAGCTCTGACAATTCTTTCTCTAATTGCTGCAATCGTTCTTCCTGCTCCTGAAAGCACATCAGCTTCTCGTCCTTTTCCTGTATCTCCTGAAGCATCTCTGCCATGATATTCTGCTGTTCCTCTATCTGTGTAATCATTGCTTCCATCATGGGAATTACTTCTTTGCTTTCTTCTAATGTCATTCAACCACTCCCTCCACATCGACAATGCACCGGATACCTTACCAAAGGTTGCAATTACCTTTTGCAGCAGTGCATTTTGTTTTTTTATCATCTGGTTTTCCTCGACCTTCCATGAACCTTTCCTTATCTGCCCGGTGAGATATTTTTCCTCAATCTTCCTTGCATCTGCACCCTCATGAATCGTAGGGACTTTCAATTTGCCCTGTCTTTCATAAGAGCGGTGGTCAATCAGATTGTCTATGGATAAATGCCGGTTACACATCTTTGCCCATTCGCTTCGCCATAACTCACAATTCTTTGGATTGTTCCAGCCGGTAGCGTCAGTCAGAACCCTTTTCCATTGTTTTCTGTTTCTTGCCCCGACTTTCTGTACTCCGTTTTCATCAAGTACCGGAATACGGATTCCATGACGGTCTGGATTTTTCTTATCCTGCCACCAGTCCGGGTGGGATTCATCAACCACGATATTTCCGTCAGTATCTCTGACAAAATCCCAGTCCTTGACTTCCTTGCTGCCCCATGAGTGGTCTGGATTGAATGGTCGCATGGTTACAAGTAAATGCACATGTGGGTTCCCGTCGCCCTTATCGTGTATGCTCCAGTCGGCACACATTCCCTCGTCCACGAAAGTCTTTTGAATATATTCGGTTGTATAATCAATCTGTTCCTGTCTGCTCCATTCTTTCGGCAGGGAAAATTCAAATGAGCGTCCAAGCTGTGCATCTGCATTTTTTTCTATCTTCAATACCTCATTCCATAGACGCTGTTTCTGAAATGTGATTTTAAACTTTTCCAGTGCGGCATCTTTATCATCCGCTCTTTTATAACGGATAGACTGTTGAAACCTTTTTATATTTTCTTCCGGTACATGCAGCCATTCAGGAGGTGCATTTTCGCACATCATCAGACTGGTGTAGACGACTTCCTTTTTGGAAGTATAGTAACTGATTCTGCCTGTTTCCTCATTCTTCATCACATCTCCATTAAGATATGCCGATGCGGATATGACAGATTTTCCTTTACTGCGCCCGACAATCTTTACTGTAAAGTGAAATATCGCCATGATACGATTCCCCCTTTCTGCCGTATCCGGCATTGATTTCCGACAGCATCTTCTTCTGGTTTGGCAGAAGTGAAGCTGTCGGAACGCCCTCTGCGCAAGAGTGCCCCCTGCGGCATGAGCAGGTCTGGCTGAAAGCCCCGCCGACGGAACGAGCCCGGCAAGCGTAAGCGCAGACCGGTTGCCACTTGTGGCAAACTTATAAGGACGACCTCTGGTTGTCCATAAGTGCGCCCTTCATTCAAAGGCAATGAAGGGAATGGAAAAACCACTCCCTCCGCCATTACACTTCCTCCATATCTGTAAGTGGCTCTTTCTGCATCGCCTTTGAGAAAAACTTTCCGTTTGTTTCCTGCCTTTTTAAGAAGCCTATCAACTTTGGTAAATCTTCCTCCTCAATCGGACAGCCAAGAACCGATTCCACCGCACCGCCAATCTGACAGAGCCTGTGGGTTCGTTTTTTACTTTCCTCGGCTTTCTTTCTCTTTTCCAGTTCCTTTCGCTGTGCAATGAGCTTTTTGGTAGCTTCGATGCTTTCCTGTTCCTTTTTCTCTAATGCACGTATTCTTTCTTCATAAGTCTTTGTTGATTTCGCCATATCGTCTTCATCCTTTCTCTTATAATCAAATCTTGCTCTGCTAAGATTTGGCACACGATTCTGGTCAGCTCTGTTGACATAATTCCAATCAGAATCGTGGTGCATCCTTGCGGAGCATTATCTTGTCGATGTTTTTCCGACAAGATAAACATTAGTTCCCGGTTGCATATCAGGAGAAGCACATGGTATAATCCTCTTGCGTGTAGGTATATCATGGCTTCGGTCTGATAGAACCTTTGGCGGTTTCGTAGGAAGCCGCCTTTTTAAGTTGCCACATTTCTTGTGACAGTTTTTACATTTCCTTTATCCCTCAGATCTCGCCCCTCGTTGGCTTCCATGAACTTTTCTAAAATGTCAGTTTTAATAAGGACTTTTCTTCCGACTTTTAATACCGGAAGCTTCTTCCATTCAACCAGCTTTCTCAAAGTGTTTCTGCCAATTCCTGTATAGTCGGCTGCTTCCTCGATGGATAATGCAATCTTTCTTTCCGTCATCTTGTCACCTCCTTATGAATTGCATTATGCAATTTTTGTTGTGCTGTTAGTATAGCGGTTTTATATTGTGTTGTCAAGCGTTATGAAATTTTAAAAATAATTATTATATTGCATATTGCAATTATGTGAGGTACATGCTATAATTCATACATACCGAAAAAGGAGGCAATCAGCATGAAAGATAAAGAACTACGCAAGCTGATAGGCAGCAGGGCAAAACAGCGTCGTCTGGAATTAAATCTGACACAGCCTTATGTTGCAGAGAAGATGGGAGTTACCGCTTCCACAATCCTGCGTTATGAGAATGGTTCGATTGACAATACCAAAAAGATGGTGCTGGAAGGTCTTTCGGAAGCACTTCATGTATCTATTGAATGGCTCAGAGGGGAAACCGATGAATACGAAACCGATATTACGGATAAGAAAGAATTACAGATTCGTGATGCAATGGGCGATATTCTCAAACAGTTACCTCTCGACCTTAGTAAAAAGGAAGATGCTTTTTCCAAAGATTTACTGCTGTTGATGTTAAAGCAATATAACCTGTTTCTGGAATCATTCCAGTTTGCCTGCAAGAATTACAAGGGCAACACGAATGAAGCTGATATTGCAAAAGTAATGGGGTTTGAATCGAATGATGAATATAACGAGATTATGTTTCTCCGGGAGATCACCCACACTGTTAATGCCTTTAACGACATGGCAGATATCGTAAGGCTTTATTCCAAGAAACCGGAAATGGCAGAACAAAGGCTTGAAAATCTTTTATCAGAAGTTTTGTATGAGGATTCCGATTCGGTATAGAACGACAACCGGAGTTATGATATACTTACACGCAAGAAGCATTTCATCAGTTCCGATTGTCTGATATCGAAAGGAGACACACGATTATGGCAAAAGGATCTGTAAGAAAAAAAGGAAAGAAATGGTACTACCGCTTCTATGTAGAAGATGCAAGCGGCAATCTGGTTCAGAAAGAATACGCTGGAACAGAAAGTAAAAGTGAAACGGAAAAACTGCTCCGTCAGGCAATGGATGATTACGAAAGCAAGAAATTTGTCGCAAAGACAGATAATCTTACTGTAGGAGAACTTCTTGATATGTGGGCGGAAGAAGAACTGAAAGTCGGAACACTCAGCAATGGTACAGTGGAAAATTATCTTGGTGCAATCCGTTGTATCAAGAAACATCCGATTGCAGAACGCAAATTAAAAACCGTTACTGCTGAACATTTACAGGCATTTCTCGATCTGCTTACATTCGGTGGGGAATTTCCAGATGGAAAAGTGAGAAAAGGATACAGTAAAGATTACATCCATTCCTTTTCAGCAGTATTACAACAGGCTTTCCGGTTTGCAGTATTTCCAAAACAGTTGATTACTTTTAATCCTATGCAGTATATTAAGCTGAAAAAACAGGCAGAGGATGTGGATTTATTCTCAGATGATGAGGTAGAAGAAGGCATACAGCCTATTTCCCATGAAGATTATGAGAGACTGATAGAATACCTCAAAGTAAAGAATCCACCTGCAATCCTGCCAATCCAGATCGCATACTATGCGGGACTTCGTATCGGTGAAGTTTGCGGATTGACATGGCAGGACATCAATCTTGAAGAACAATGCCTGACCATTAAAAGAAGTATCCGCTATGATGGCACAAAACATAAAAACATCATCGGACCGACCAAGCGAAAGAAAGTAAGGATTGTTGATTTTGGCGATACTCTGACTGAAATACTGAAAACCGCCAGAAAAAAACAGCTTAAAAGCCGGATGCAGTATGGTGAACTTTACCACCGCAATTTCTACAAGGAAGCACAGGACAAAAACAGAGTGTATTATGAATATTATCATCTGGACGGAACCGAAGAAATCCCGGTAGATTACAAGGAAATCTCCTTTGTCTGCCTGAGACCGGACGGATGTCTGGAACTGCCAAGCACACTCAGCATTGCCTGCCGATCAGTTGCAAAAAGGCTGGACGGATTTGAGAATTTCCATTTCCACCAGTTGCGACACACCTACACAAGCAACCTCCTCTCAAACGGAGCTGCCCCAAAAGATGTGCAGGAACTGTTAGGGCACTCTGATGTCAGTACCACAATGAATGTCTACGCCCACTCTACAAGAAAGGCAAAGCGGAACTCCGCCAGACTTCTTGATAAAGTGGCAGGCAACGACTAAATAAAAAATTCCCTTATTTCCCTTGCTGATTCCGCATAAGGTCAAAAATAAGGGAAAATACATATCATTTCACTATTTAAGGGGCTGGAAAGCCCGTAAAATAAGGAAAGTTCAAGAAATCTCTCCACAAATTCCGATTTGTCTTTTCGTTTATGCTACAAATTATATCACATCGGTTTTTGAAAAACCACTTCTATATGTAAAGGCAACCCGAAGGCTGCCCAGGCATCAAGCCTATCCTGTTTACACAGGTTCATTATCATCTTCATCGACGGAGCTATCTGCATCATCGTCCTCAAACTCCGGATCGTATCCATAGTCCTCGTCATCGTCCACATAATCTGCATCCGGATCAGGCTTTGCCGCTTCCTGTGCCTTCTTCTTTTCCTGGACTTTCTTGAATACGAAGAATCCACCACCACAGGCAAGCACAAGCAGAGTAAGAATCGCCGGGAGCATATTCATGGATTTCGGCTTTTCCTCTGGAGTAGGTTCTGTAGCTTCAGGAACCGTTTCAACCACTTCCGGCTTTGTTTCTTCAACCGGCTTAGTGACCTCTGCAACTTCCTCCTCGTCCATCAGCTTTAGCAGGTCGGCTTCATCCACCTGATTCAAAAAATGCACGGTTTCCTCGCCCTTATCATCACGGTCAATGATGATATAGAAGTAGTTTCCGTTTTTGGTTACAGCGGTAATGAACTGCTTTCCACTTTTCGTAGGTGAACCGGCATCATCAACCAAAGTCAGGTTGCCGTCCGGGGTAAGCGGCAGCATCGGTTCCTCCGGCTCTTTTTCGGGAACTTTTTCTTCGACCGCAGGTTCTTCGGTCGCTGCGTTTTCATCTACATAGGCGAATGCCGTTGTAGAAAACACGCCAAAACACATTGCACACGCCAGCAATGCGGCTCCAATTTTCTTAAATCTCATTCTGCGTTTCCTCCTCATTCATAGTATTGATCGTATCAGGCTTTGGAGCCATATCCGCAGCAAACATACGGAGCAGCTCGGAAAGCTGTTCGGGATTCAGGTTCGCAGCATGAACCATCTCGTGGATTTCGGAATTTTCCTCCTCACGGTATCTGCGTTCCAGGTCTTTCACCTTGGCATCCCATTCTGCCCGTTTCTTACGGGCTTTTTCAAGGTCTGCACCAATTCTGTCTAATTTGGCACTCAATCGACATTCCTCCTTAGTTTCTGATTCTGCCGAAGCAGTAAAAATGTTGTTGCCAGTAATTCGATTCGATAGAAGCGTAGGAAATGGGGTTTCCGCAGTGGATCATCATACCATTGCCAACATAGATACCGACGTGAGATGCACCGGAGGTATCATAAGTGCCTTGGAAGAAAATCAAATCTCCCGGCTTGGCAGAGCTTTTCGGGATAATGTCGCATACGCCCATCAAACCGTTTGCGGTCAAACGACCAACACTCCAACCGTTGCCGCAGTTGTTGATAACCCAGGAAACAAAGCCGGAGCAGTCGAAAGAGGACAAAGGACTGCTGCCGCCCCACACATACGGATATCCCAGATATTTTTCAGCTTCCCGAATCATATTGGCAAATCTTGTGTCTGTCAGCGCTTCGCCCGGAATATCATAATCGGTGTACTCGCCGCCAGGGGTGGCGTAAATGTCATTTCCGAAAATATCCGATCTGTTGCCCCTTGTCTGAAGCAAAATTCTATATCGCTCCATATCATCTTCCGACAATCCGGAATTTGAAATCACACTGTTCAAGCCCTTATTTCTGAGCTTCACTTTCAGAATATAATATTCGTAATCTTCTTCCTCTGTTGTTGTCTCTCCCGTTTCAGGATCAGTAGAAGATGTTGTTCGTGTACGAATCTCTACTACTTCTGTGAGGGTCAGCTCATATTGTTGCTCAAACAGCCATTGCAGGGTAGCCTGCACCTCATCTCTGGTGTAGTCCTCGAATTTTACCGTCAGATATGCCGCAAGCTCATAAGGATTGTGGTTGATTTCATCAAGGTCATACCGGTACTCGTCATATCCGCTATGAGTACGCTCGATATTATTGATTTCATTGCGGAGCGCAGCTTCCAAAGCCTTGTAATCATTGTCCGCACCGATAATATCTTCCTCTTTTGCGGTAAAAGAGGTTCCCAGAACGATCTGTGTGCCGCCTTGGAACATAGCCGAACAAGACGAGAACATCCCTGAGAGGATCATAAAAAGCAGTCCAGCAATCAAAACAAACAGGATCATTTTAGAGTGTGTGGTGCAAAACTCCATCGCTTTCTCTGTAATCGTTTTGGTGCTTTGGGCTGCTTTCTTTGTTGCTTTAACGGCAGTTTCTTTCGCTGTCCCTTTGCCTGCCTTCGCCGCTGCATACTCCTTTTTGATTGCCTGTTTTTGTTTCCATCGGGAAATGGGATTAGAAGCGGCATCGGGGTTGTCCTTTTTGAACTTCTCATACAGGGCATTTACATTTGCCTTATCTGATTTTTCTACCAGCTTTTCTGCCTTGTCGTAGGCTTTCAGCTTGTGGCTGTAAACGGCATGATCGACGGTATAAGCAGTGGATTCAACAGCCTTGGTCGTTTCCTGCACAGCCTGAACGCCGATATTATCATCCTCATATTCTGACACCGCCTGATGTGCTTTGGATGTGAGCGTGACTGCGGCACCACGGCTTGCCATGTGCTTTGCCACAGATGGACGCTCGATTTCCGTAAACTCCGCTTTTTCAAAACGGAGCTTTGCTTTACGGGAACCCGCTGCATTTGTTTCCAGCTTTAGTTTTGGCTTTGCCTTTTTGGAAGCCAATTTATCTGCCGCTTTCTCAGCCTTGTCAACCGCCTTATCTGCACGGTCGGCAGCTTTCTTCACATGAGAATCTGCAAGGTCATCTTCGGTAAAACGGAGTCGTGTAGGTCTTTTCGCCATACATTACGCCTCCTTTTCCTGTGCCACCTCATTTAACTTCGTGGTCATAATGCGATACAGTTCCAGATCGGTCGGGAATCGGTCAATGAACGGCAGAATCACATTGCCATAGAACAGAAGCCCTTCGCCCTCACCGGAGTTGGTTACATAGGACAGCTGATGCGGCGAAATGTTCAGCCGCTGCGCCAGAATACTTCGGTCATCGCTTGCCTGATTCAGCATATAGATGAAATCAGAGTTTTCGAGGATGTTGGCAATCTCCGGGGAACGAAGCAGGTCGTAGGGTAGGGTAAAGGCGCCTTGCCGCCGTTGGCGGTAGGTTTCCTACAC
>NZ_QUGF01000013.1:0-80537 GCF_003479275.1 Clostridium sp. AF20-7
CAGAACGTTTGTTGAATGGGATTAACCCATCAACACGTTTTGTCCTATAACCCGCTTTTTAAGAAAATTACCTCCGCAGCAGCTCCGGCGCCATCTCCTGAAACAGCTTCGCGAGCGCCATCGCCGCCCGCGAGCGGTATTTTCCGGCGGGCCAGGCGAGCGCCAGATCGAGGAAAATACCATCTTTCCCGATCCGCAGATAGCGGAACTCATCCCGCATGATGCGGCAGGAACGGTAGGTAAACGCGAGTCCGACCCCCTCCCGCGCCATCGCCGCAGCAAAAGAGGCGGAGAGGTAGGTGTCGAGTCCCAGAGGTTCCACACCCGCCTCGCGCAAGGATCGGCGGGCAGTCCGTCCGAGGACGGTGCTGGGCGGGCCCAGAATATATTCAAATGGTGCGGTGTCCTTTAGGTCGATCCACATCTGTTCCGGATCCGATTCGCATGGCTTCGCAAACCTCATGACCGGGTGATCGGCGGTAGTGGCGATCATGATCTCATCCCGCATCAGGGAATCCACACCGTGTTTGATTCGAACCGGCGGCGCGGCGATCAGCGCCAGATCTAAAAGTCCCTCTAAAATCTTATTTTCCAGATCAATGCTGTCCATCTCACAGATCTCCACATGAACCCGTGGATACAGGGCATGGAATTTTTTCAGAACCGGCGGCAGCAGGTACGTCCCCCGGTAGGTGCTGATGCCGAAGATGACGGTGCCGCCCTTTAAATTTTCAATATCCGAAGCCTCACTGCGCGCCTCCTGGTACTGCTGTAAAATCTGTCTGGCATGGAAAATAAACGCCTCCCCGGCAGAGGTTGGACGGACTCCGCGGGCTGTGCGGACGAAAATCGGCGTTCCCAGATCCTGTTCAAATAGGCGGACTGCCTGACTTAAGCTTGACTGCGCCATAAACAATTTTTCGGCCGCGCGGGAGATGCTCCCCTCGTTAGCGACGGTTACGATATAGTCTAGTTCTTTTAAATCCATGAGAATCCCCCTCACGAGATATCGGAATTTTCGATATCTGGTATAATAAATCTTGCCTTTCTCCTATAACAAAAATAGTATAAGATAAAAACAAGCAAAAATCAATGGCAGAGACTGAAGCAGCGGCTGGAAAATCGAATAGGAATCCGGCGAGGGAACGCAGCTTTGAAAAAGCCTCTGTGGACGATTACAAATAGGAGGAATAAGCAAGATGAAGCAGGATTTAATGAAGGGCATTATAGATATGCACGTTCACACGAATCCCGATCTGCGTCTGCGGGCGTATGATGATTTCGAACTGATGGAGGCAGCTATCCGGGTTGGGGCACGCGCTATCGTCATCAAGACGCATCAGGGAACCACGATGGATCGGGCCTATCTGTGCAACCGCCACAACGAGATTGTACACGGGAAAACGAACAATTTTACGATGTTTGGCAGCATTACCTTAAACAAGGTAGTCGGCGGCATCAATCCGAAGGCAGTCGATGTGGCGCTTCGTCTGGGTGCTAAGGTAGTATGGCTTCCGACCCAGTCGG
The DNA here is from genome assembly GCF_003479275.1 of Clostridium sp. AF20-7. Lineage (NCBI taxonomy): Bacteria > Bacillati > Bacillota > Clostridia > Eubacteriales > Clostridiaceae > Clostridium > Clostridium sp. AF20-7. The sequence continues at coordinate 1,528 of NZ_QUGF01000013.1, forward strand.
CAAAAAACCATATGCAGAAGATGAATCAGGATCTGAGCCAGTGTGTGGAAGTAGTGAAAGATGGTAAAATTGTACCGGAGCTGCGTTCAGTGTTGGAGCTGATTCGTGACCACAACGCTGTACTGGGAACCGCACATATTGCACCGGAGGAGATTTTCACTGTTGTGGAAGCTGCCCGGGATATGGGAGTAAAAAACATCGTTGTAACGCATCCGGAATGGTGGATTGTAGGCATGAGCCATGAGGATCAGCTTCGTCTGGTAAAGGATTATGACGTTATCTTAGAGCGCTGCTATGCACAGAACATGGGTGGCGGAAAGTACAAGAGCAATCTGGCAGATAACCTGGAGCTTATCAAAGAAGTTGGCTATAAAAATGTCATGGTTGATACCGATGGTGGCCAGACAGAAAACCCGCATTGGGAGCTGGCACTGGCGGAATATATGCAGTATCTGGTAGATCATGGAATTTCGGAGGAGCAGGTGTACCATATGACACACACTATTCCGGCAAAACTGTTGGGCATCGAAGAATAGGGGGACGCATCATATGTTAAGTGCAGTTTTGGTGGCATCCATTGCGGTTGCCGTTATATTGGGATATAAAACGAAAATCAATACGGGATTTTTCTGTATTGCCTTTGCATACTTGATTGGTTGTTTTGGCATGGGATTAAAAACAAAAGAGCTGATTGGCTTCTGGCCGGTCAGCACCATGTTTGTCATCCTGTCAGTATCACTGTTTTATAACTTTGCAGCTGTGAATGGAACACTTGAAAAAATGTCGGCCAGTCTTCTCTATATGTGTCGTAAATTTCCGGGTATGCTTCCCTTTGCGTTATTTTTTGTAGCAGTTGTGCTTTCTGTTATGGGCGCTGCATACTTTACCGTTCTGGCATTCCTGGCACCGATTACCATCCTTATCTGTGAGGAAGCAAAGATGGACAAGCTGACCGGTGCGGTGGCGATCAACTGCGGTGCACTGGCAGGCGGAAACTTCCCCACGGCTTCGCTGGGCGTCGTATTCCGCGGTCTGATTGATACCGCTTATGAAGCTGAACCGGCCATTGAAGCAACGAATTCCTTTGTAGATGAAATGAAAATTTTCGCCTTTGCAATTGTATTTTCCCTGATTCTGATTGCGATTTTCCGCTTTGGCTTCAAGAGTAACCGCGGTATCGGAAAGGGCGTAACCTTTAACCGTCCGGAACCGTTTGATAAAAAGCAGAAAACAACCCTGCATTTAATGATTCTGATGATGGTAATTGTCCTGGTATTCCCACTCTTAAAGATGGCAGTTCCTGGTAATGAACTGATTGGAAAAATTGCTGGAAAGGTTGATGTAGGACTGGTGGCATTCTGCTTTACCATCATTGCACTGCTCTTTGACCTGGCACCGCAGAAGGAAGTGATTGCACGTGTTCCGTGGAACACCATCCTCATGATTGCCGGAGCCGGCATGCTTATCGCCGTTGCAGTTCAGGCCGGTACCATTGATGCATTATCCGCATGGATTGGCTCTAATGTTCCGACAGCCCTGATTCCGCTGGCATTCAGCTTTGTAGGTGCATTTATGAGTTTCTTCAGCTCTACAACAGGTGTTGTAGCACCGGCCCTGTTCCCGCTGATTCCGGGACTTGCAGCAGCCACCGGATTAAATCCGGCAGCACTTTTTGCCTGCACAATTCTTGGTGCCCAGAGCAGTGCTATCAGCCCGTTCTCATCCGGCGGCAGCCTGATTCTTGGTTCCTGCGGAAACGAGGAGGACCGAAATCACTTATTCAACCGTCTTCTCTTTGTAGCAGTACCTATCAGCGTTATCTGCTGTGCGGTATATAACCTGATTGTAGCAGTTGTTCTGTAAGGGAAATTTTATCTCAGTCGAGAAGACTCCCACATCTTCAGGTGGTGAGTAATAGCAAATTTGTCTCAGTGGAAGCCTTGTCTCCGACTGAGATAAACGCTCCGCGAGGATGCGCAGTGATTCTGTAAAGAATATGTCAGCTTACGCTGACCAGAATCACGCGCCAAGTCTCACGGGCGTTCGACTTGAATGAGAAGATGTTTGTTCGAAAAGCTGTCAGCCTGTTCTGGCAGCTTTCGATGAAATATGAAGATTGGAAGTAACTGTTCAGTAGGTCTGCGCATTTACTGCGCGTGACTGTGAAGGTACTGAACAGTTACGATTGGGAAAATCAAGAAGGAGGATAAAGAAATGAGTCATAAAATTACAGTATTTCGCGGCGATGGTATCGGTCCGGAGTTAGTTGATAATGTGTTAAAGATTTTAAAAGCGGCAGATGCACCGCTGGAATATGAAATTTTCAATGTTGGTGAGGATGAGTGGAAACGCAATGGTGCCCTGATTCCAGAGGAAGCTTATGCTTCTTTCGAGCGCACCAAAGTACTCTTAAAATCCCCGATTACGACTCCGGTTGGAAAAGGATTCCGCTCCCTGAATGTAACACTTCGCGGACAGTATGATCTGTATGCCAATATCCGCCCGGTTAAGTCTAACGCGGCAGTAAAAACTCCATTTGAGAATGTGGATATCGTGATTTTCCGCGAAAATACAGAAGGTCTTTATGTTGGTGTAGAGGAGCAGGTAAATCCGGATACGGTTCATGCAATTAAGATTGTTACAAGACAGGCCAGCGAGCGCATTATCCGCGATGCATTTGAGTATGCGAAAAAGAACGGACGGAAGAAAGTAACCTGTATTCATAAGGCAAATATCCTGAAAATGTCCGATGGCATGTTCCTTTCCATCTTTAAGGAGATCACAAAGGAATATCCGGAGATTGAAGGCGATGATAAAATCATCGACAATACCTGCATGCAGCTTGTTATGAACCCGAACCAGTTTGATGTTATGGTAATGCAGAACCTGTACGGAGATATTCTTTCAGACCTGTGCAGCGGTCTGATCGGCGGGCTGGGTCTGGTTCCATCCAGCAACATCGGTTCTGACTATGCTATGTTTGAGGCCGTACACGGCAGCGCGCCGGATATTGCAGGAAAGCACCTGGCAAATCCGACTGCATTCCTGTGGTCTGCCTGCATGATGCTAGAGTACTTAGGTGAAAATGAGACCGCCGGACGCATCCGCAAGGCTGTGGATGAGGTTCTGGCAGAAGGCAAGCACCTGACAAGAGATCTGCATGGAACTGCAACCACCGAGGAATATGTGGACGCAGTGATTGCGAGACTGTAAGAATTTAATAAGTGAAGATGTAAGAAGGGGCTGTTGCACAAACCGTGCAGCAGCTCCTTTTGGCTATAAAATAGGGTTATCGGCCAGCATATTTGTAAATGCGACAGACGCCCTATTTGTGTATAAAAACAGATGCCAGCATTATTTACCTATCCCCTTTACCATACACCGTTTCTTGAAGAAAGAAATTCCATAACAGAAAATTTTATCATAATTTCCCTCAAATTCTTTTGCATACATGCGTTCATCGATCTGGCGCAGGGCTTTGTCGCAGTCATCGCTGAGTTTTTCAAATGTTTTCGAATATTTCGCCTCGAAAATCGCCATTCGTCCACCGTGCAGATCATATACAACCACATCGCTTCGTCCTTCGCCATGCTCACGGTTTGATTCTACCACATATCCGGCTCCGGCAAAAATTCCGGCTAAAAAGGCGTGATAAAAATCTTCTTTATAATCATGGTAGCTGATTGTCATACGCAGCAGGGCATTCATCTCCTGTGTGAGCAGGTCGGTGTTGCCGTGCCATACAGCATAAAATAATTGTTCCCGATTCCAGGTTTTGGCGCTGTCGTTAAACCATTTTAAAATGGTACTTTCGAAGATTTCCCGGATTTCAGCATTCGGAATCATCAGGGCAGTTAAACCATCTGGAAGGTTATCGATGCGAGCCTGCGTCAGATAGCCGGTAAGATACAGGATACTCCACAGATTATCTTCGGAGGAATGGAGGTAATCATACGTCAGATTTTCTTCCACATGCTGAAGAATATAGCCTCCGGAAAGAAGCGCCTCCAGCTTCATCGTGATATTGCTTCCGGCATAGTCGATAAACGAACGGATGATCGCGTTATCGCTGGTATTTTTCCAGTAACCGATGGGTCTTGCATCTGGCTTTTTCTGGCAGTCGAGAAGATAATTCATTACATCCCACGGACAGTAGACATCCGAAGCACCGAAGTGATAGCCGTCATACCACGCCTTGATTTGCGAAGCCCGATCAAGCATATCAGCATCCAGAAGAAGCTTTTCCATGTCAGCCTGGGTAAATCCAAAATATTCATCCAGTGAAGAAGAGGAAATAGTGTCGGAAACAAAATTGTTGGTTCCCGTAAAGATACTTTCCTTTGCGATTTTCAGACAGCCGGTAATAGTGGCAAAACGCAGGGTACTGTTATCTTTCAGTGCTGTACTCATGAGAGATTTCATCAGTTCCAGCATCTGTGGATAATAACCATTTGCGCTGGCTTTGGCAAGCGGCACATCATATTCATCCAGAAGCAGAATGACGGGTTTCTGGAAATGTGCCTGCATCATACGCATCAAGAGCAGAATGCTGGTTTTTAACATAGTATCTGTCGGCTTTCCATCGACAATATCGGCAAGCTGTATAAATTCTTTTCGATCATTTTCATTAACTGAAGGGCTGTCTGCCAGATAGCTGTGTTCATTGCAGAGACGGGCAATCTGGGAGCGGAGCATATCCCTGGCAGAAGCATAATCCAGTCCGTCTACATCCTTAAAGGTCAGAAAGAGCGTTGGAAATTGATTCATCCATGCCTGGCATAGATCTGGGCGAGATTCGATTTGAAGTCCGGTAAAAAGATTCTGGCTTTTTTTTCGAATATCAAAAAAATTGGCAAGCATACTCATCGCCAGTGTTTTTCCAAAACGACGCGGGCGGGTAATCAGGGTGACTTCCGAGTTATTCGTCAGAAGATCAGCGATCAGCCCGCTTTTGTCAATATAATAATAGCCGTTTTCGCGCAGCTTTTTAAAATCAGAAATACCAACAGGGATTTTTAAGGGTGTCATCGACGATGCTCCTTTCGGAAGATACGGAATTGTTACGAATAACTTTATCATATCATGGGGGGAGGTGGTTGGCAAGATTTTAAAAGAAAGCGGGATGCGCTCATGTTCGGAAGAGGTGTATGGGGTTGAAAAATAGCTACTGACCCATCTGCTTCTCCCGTTACTGTTCACACACGTGTGCCCAGCAACGGGATTTTGCCGATGCTACGCATTCCAAATCGGCAAAATCTGCTGTCGGAACTGTATCGTACGGAATTTTCAGTTCAGAAAATTCCTACCTGTGAACTGTTACCTTCTCCCCCAGCTCCTCCGGCAGTGCCTCAAAGAAAATATCCTTCCAGGCACGTTTCAGCTGTTTTTCATGAACCACATAGGGCTGCACGCCGATATATTTGGGGACGTTATTGCTGACAAGGGATTTGGCGACTGCAAGAGCAGCCGCTTTTCCCTGGTCATATGGTCTCTGGGTGCTGAGTCCTTTTACAAATCCTTGATTCATTTCTTCTGCAATCTCAAAATCCAGATCTGTGGTAAAGACAGCAATATCTGTCCGGTTCAAAGCTTTCAGGGCCTTGATGGCGAGCAGGGCGGGGCGGTCCCAGCTCACATAGAGCGCCTGGATATCCGGGTGCTCGTTTATCATCTCATAGCATACCTTGTAGGCATTTTCAATTTGAATAAATCCCTTTCTGGCAGTGATTTCAATGTCGGGATAGGATTCCCTTAATATTTTTTCGGCACAGTTATCACGCTCGGTAGTGCCGTAAAACATGGCGCCGTGGATGATGAAGCCGACTTTGGCGTGCGGTTTTTCTTTCAGGTATTCGCCGATCATGCGCCCTGTATTGGTGCCATTTTCCCGCTCATTGACGGAGATACAGGAGACGTAATTGTTCCGGCTGAAATTCTGCGGGACATTGCTTAAAAAGACCAGCCGCGTCATTTTGGACAATTCCTGAAATGCCGGACCCGTCTGGACATCGTCGGTGGGGATGGCGATGACGGCGTCCGGGTGTTGCATTTTGATGCTTTCGAGCTGCATATTCTGGAGGGCAGGATCAAAATGGGCGTCCATGGTGGAAATAATATCGATTCCGTACTGTTCCAGTTCATCCCGGATGCCTTTCTGATGCAGGGCAGCCCAGGCGGTTCCAGTGTAGTGGAAGGAGATGGCGACGCGGTAATTTCCAGTTCGCAAAAGCTGTTTTTCCTCCTTGGAGAGGCGGATGCTGTCCGGGGAGACGGCGTGTTCACCGAGCGGACCGTTGTCGATGATCCGGGTGGAATCACGCAAAATCAGCTCTACATCTGCATAGCGGGTCAAAGGCGCGCCGGAGAGGTGGTTGATCTCGTCAAAGAGTGCCTGCGAGGCGAGTTCTGCCATCTGGTCGATGTCCCGGTGGATGCAGGATAGCGGTGGGGCGGTCAGCTCGCACCAGAGCATATCGTCAAATCCGATGATGGAAATATCGCGCGGACAGTCTTTTCCCAGCTCCCGCAGCGCCTTGAGAAGAAACATAGTCAGCCGGTTTCCACCGGCGATGATAGCGGTGGGGAGATACCGGGTGATGCTTTTCTGAATATTCAGGCTGATGGTATCACTGGACTGATACAGATTGATCTCCGCGATGCAGGAACTGCTCAGGGTATGGTTGGCGGAGAGAAGCGCCCGCTCATATCCGGCAATCTTGTCCTGTTTGGCGAGGCTGTCTGTTTTTTCTACCAGAAACAGCACATTTTCGTGTCCGCTCTCAAAAAAATAGGAAGTAGCGGAGTGAAATGCTTTGGTGTAATCAAAAAGGATCCGTGGAGTGACATCGTCATCGATGAATCGTTCGACACAGACAAACGGGATACCGGATTCATAGAGAAATGAATAGGCAGCCGGATTGCTGCTTGCCGGGGAGAGAAAGATGCCGATGGTCTTGGCACTGGAGATTAAGTTTTGCAGGATGCTTTTCTCCTCTTCCAGGTTGTCGTTGGTGACGGCGGTGTAAAACTGATAGCCCTGGCTGGTCGCGTAGGACTGCAGCTGATTGCACAGATCGCAGTAGAGCGCGCTCTTGATATTTGGAAAGACAGCGACAATCTGTGAACTGCGTCCGCTGCGGATTTTACGCACCTTTTTTTTGATTTTTTCAGAATATCCACTTTCTTCAATAATAGCTTCGATTTTATCCACCAGTTCCGGGCTGACATAGCGCGTATGGTTGATAACATGGGAAACGGTGGCGATGGAGACGCCTGCCTTTGCGGCGATTTCTTTGATGGTCATAAAACTCCCCCTTGCTGGTACGGATTTAGTCCGGCGGTTCCTGCGCGGCTGGATTTGGATTTGCCGCAGTTTTATATTTCTGTTTTTGATTATAGCACAAAAATTGGGGTAAAACGATAAGATGAATGAAATTTACGTAAAAAATTAAAAGGAACGGTAGAAATGCATAAATATCAATAAAACAGGATGAATATATCGCTGAAATTAGTGCAATATGCCACAAGAGTATTGACGAAAGGGCATGGAATAGAGTAATATCTAGATATCAGACAGGGAGACTCCTTCCAGAGAGAAAAATTTTTACGTAAAAATAAAAAGAAAACTATAACAATCCGTTTGAAATGCACTAAACAGTGACGAAGTAAGAGGAGGATCAGATTTATGAAAAAAAGTCTTAGATTTACAGTAGCAGGTCTTTCAGTTTGCATGATGGCAGCAATGCTGGCAGGATGCGGCTCTTCCGGCAGTACCGATACAACAGCGGCAGCTGATGCTTCTGAGGCAGCGGCAGATACGCAGGAAGCTGAGGCAAAGACCAGCGATTTATCGTTTGCATTCTGTACGAATACTTTAAACAATACTTTCCAGAGTTCCATTGATGCAAAGCTCAGCGAGCTGTGCAAGGAAAACGGCATTTCCTACACCTGCCTGGATCCAGATTATGATTTAAACAAGCAGCTCAGCCAGTTATCTGACTGTGCAAACAGCGGTTACGATGCAGTGTTTGTTATCCCGGTTGACTCCGCAGGTATTACCTCCGGACTGGCTGAGATTGCAGACGCAGGCATTCCGATTTTCAACGTAGATACCGCAGTCATCGATGATGATATCGAACAGTTCGTGACACAGTTCGTTGGAACCAACGCATACATGGCAGGTCAGTTAGTGGGCGAGCAGATGACGAAAGATTATCCGGATGGCGCAAAGATTGCAGTTCTGGATTTCCCGTCCAATGAAAGCTGCGTGGATCGTGTCAATGGTTTCCTTGAGGGTCTTGGCGATCAGAAGGATAAATTTGAGATTGTAGCACAGCAGGATGGCGGTGCAGCGCTGGATCAGTCGATGGGACTGGCTGAGGATATCATCACAGCAAACCCGGATCTGGAAGCATTCTTCTGTATCAATGACCCGTCTGCCCTGGGTGCGGCAGCAGCTATCAAGGCAGCAAACAAGACCGGCGAGATCGGTGTATATAGCATCGATGCATCCCCGGATGGAAAACAGGCACTCTTAGACGGCGAGTTCACCGCAGTTGCATGCCAGGTTCCGCTTCAGATTGCAGAATATGCATTTGACGCAGCCGAGAAATATGTAGGCGGCGACACCACAATCGATGAGAAGAAAGTATATCTGGATTCCCATCTGGTAGAGAAAGAAGAGGCAGAGAAGACTCTGAACGATTGGCAGTAATGGACTGCGAGGAAGTTTAACAGTTACGTGAAATAAAATAAAACATGGAAAATGCGGCGATGGGGTTCATTGCCGCATTTCTAAAAAACGGAGGGTTCTATGGGAAAAACAATTCTGGAAATGATAGATATCAAGAAAAGTTTTTCCGGGATCTATGCATTGTCAGGGATCAATTTTTCCCTGGAAATGGGCGAGGTTCATGCGCTTCTGGGAGAAAATGGAGCGGGTAAATCAACGCTTATCAAGGTCCTTGGAGGAATTTATAAACCGGACAGCGGAACAATCAAGATTAATGGTCAGGAAGTTGAGATAAATGGTGTTTCGGATGCCCAGGAGAAAGGAATCGGAATCATACATCAGGAGATCGTCCTGGTTCCGTATCTGACGGTCGCGCAGAACCTGTTCCTGGGACGGGAGATCAAGACGAAATTCGGCACCGTGGATATGCGGGAGACGAACCGCCGGGCAGGCGAGATGCTGGCAAACCTCGGGGTCAATATCCACCCGGATACGCTGGTAGAATCTTTGACGATCGCCCAGCAGCAGATGGTTGAGATTGTAAAGGCGGTATCCTTCGACGGACGGATCATCGTCATGGACGAGCCGACGTCCTCCCTTTCCAATGACGAGGTAGAACAGTTATTTGGAATCATTGAGAGATTAAAAGCAAAACAGGTAAGCATTATATATATTTCCCACCGTATGGAAGAACTGTTCCGGATCTCGGATCGGGTTACCATCATCCGCGATGGCGCCTATGTGGGAACGAAAAAAACATCGGAGACGAATGCGAACGAGCTGGTAGCCATGATGGTAGGACGGGAGTTAGAGAGCTTCTATGCCAGAGATTACAACGATCTGGGACATGCAGAAACGGCGTTGGAAGTGAAGAATTTAACCTGTGAGGGTGTGTTCTCAGATATCAGCTTCCGGGTAAGAAAGGGAGAGATCCTGGGATTTGCGGGTCTGGTCGGAGCCGGACGAAGCGAGATCATGGAATGTATCTTTGGAGCCAGAAAATACCAGAGCGGAACCATTCTTTTAAATGGAAAGGAAGTCCGCTTCACGACACCGATCCAGGCAATCAAGGCGGGCATCGGACTGGTGCCGGAGGATCGGAAAAAACAGGGACTTGTCCTTGGCAATACGGTCGGTTTTAACCTCACGCTGGCATCGATTGACTCTTATATTAACGGAATTGCCATCAGCGACCGGAAATGTCAGGAAGTGATTGATTATTATAAAGAAAAGCTTCATATCAAAGCAGTGGCAGACCGGGTGGAACTGGTGGAAGCGGGAAGCCTTTCCGGCGGAAACCAGCAGAAGATTGTCCTTGGAAAATGGCTGGCAATCAAGCCGGATGTCCTGATTCTGGACGAGCCGACGAGAGGCGTCGATGTCAATGCGAAGTTTGAGATTTATTCCGTTATTAATGAGCTGGCGAAGGCGGGTATCGCCGTTATCATGGTATCCAGCGAGCTGCCGGAGATCATTAATATGTGCGATAACGTATGTGTCATCAAGGCGGGAAGAATGACGGGAATGCTTGGAAGAGAAGAACTGGATCAGGAGAGAATCATGCAGTATGCAGCAGGAGGCGAAGAGTGATGAACGGAAAGAAAAGTACAGCAGGCAATTCGGTACTCTCGGTATTTACCGGAAATACAGGAATTATTGGAGTGCTGGTTATCTTATGTGTGGTAGTCGCACTGGCAACCGATAAATTTTTGACACCGAGCAATATCATTTCAGTGCTCAGACAGATTTCCATTAATACATACATTGCACTGGGAATGACGTTGATTATTATTCTCGGACACATCGATCTGGCAGTTGGCGCGATCGTAGCGATGAGTGGAACTCTGACGGTAGGATTTGTAGTTAATCAGGGACTTCCGATTGGCGTGGCGATTGCGGCTGGAATCATCATCGGTGTTGTGGCTGGTCTGATTGATGGTATGGTTGTATCGAAATTCCGTGTTCCGGCATTTATCATTACGATGGCAATGATGAATGTCTGCAACGGTATCGCGTATGTATATTCGGGCGGACAGTCCACCCGTATTACGGATAAGTTTTTCATTGCAATCGGAACGGGTTATCTGTTTAACATTATTCCGCTGCCGGTTGTCTATATGGTTATTTTAATTATCGTATTTAGTTTTCTGCTTTCTAAAACAAAATTTGGTACCTATGTGTATGCAATCGGCGGAAACCGTGAGGCGGCGCGTCTCTCAGGTGTTCCGATCAAGAAAGTCGAGATCATCGTGTTTACATTGTCGGGCGCCCTGGCGGCGTTTGCGGGTCTGGTTCTGGCATCGAGAATGTATTCCGGACAGCCGTCCGTCGGAAGTGGCTATGAGATGGATGCGATCGCAGCCTGCGTCCTCGGCGGAACCTCGATGGCAGGCGGACGCGGACGTATCAGCGGTACAGTATTCGGCGCGATGGTAATCGGTATTATTTCCAATGGTCTGAATCTGATCGGTGTCAGCTCCTACTGGCAGCTGATTGTAAAGGGTCTGATCATTGCCTGCGCGGTTGTACTGGATTCCCAGAAGGGCAATCTGGCACTCCTCAGAAAAAAGAAATGATTCCAAGAGCACATTTAGAAAGGCAAGGAGAGAAGAATGGACTTTTTCAGAAAAATGTCATTTGCGGATTCGACCGGTGACGCGATTCCGTTTTATCATGAAGGTAAATATCATATTTTTTCACTGACATCCCCGCCAGGAACCACGGTATATCCGGCGAGACTGCGTACTACATGGAGCCACTCTGTTTCGGAGGATCTGGTGCACTGGGAGGAGCTGCCGACAGCACTGTATCCGGGCGAGGGCGATGAGCCGGATGCGTCCGGCGTGTGGACGGGATCGGTTATCTACGGCGAAGGAAAATATCACGCATTCTATACGGGTTACTGCCTGACGGCAGAATATCAGCAGACGATCTGCCATGCGACGAGCGAGGATGGTATCACCTGGACGAAGGACGCGGCAAACCCGGTTATCACGCCGATGATAGAGTTATATGAAAAGCTGGACTGGCGTGATCCGTATGTATTTTATAATGAGGAAGATAAATGCTACTGGATTCTGATCTCGGCGAGACGGCTTGATATGCCGGTGACAAGACGCGGCTGTATTGTCCTGTACCGCTCGAAAGATCTGGTAAACTGGGAGTATTATGGTCCGTTGTATTCGGCAGGCAATACGAATTGTCCGGAATGCAGCGAGATGTACAAGATAGGCGATACCTGGTATCTTTCCTATTCCCGCTTTTCCGAGTTTGTCAACACGATTTACCGCACTTCCAAATCTCCGTTTGGACCGTGGAAAAAGCCGAAGAAAGACGGCATCGGCGGACGCCGCTTCTATGCAGCTAAATCCATGCAGGATGACAACGGGCGCCGTTTCTACTTTGCCTGGGCGCATGACCGTGCAGAAAACAGCGACCGCGGCGAGTGGTACTGGGGCGGCACGTTCTGTATTCCGCATGAGGTCGTTGCAACGGCAGACGGACAGCTGGACGTGAAGCTTCCGGAAGAATATGTAAACTGCTTTAAAGAGAAAGTTGACTGGAAATACCTTCCGGTCATGGGAGAATACAAGCTGTATGGAGATACAACGGTTGAGCTGGATGGATGCGGGACAACCGCGTATGGTTTCCTGGAGCAGCCGGAAGAAAAGTTCCTGTTTACCGGCACGGTGATCCCGAAAGAAGCGAATGATTCCTTCGGAATCCTGTTGAAATCCGACTGGGAGGCAAGCGGCTGCCTGTTCTTAGAGTTTGATGTAGCGATGCAGCGAGTGTCCCTTCTGTCCCTGCCGATGGGAGTTGACCCGTTCTGGGAGCAGTCCTGCCAGGCGGTTCCGAAAGCAACGGAACCGGGACCGGATGGCGTTCGGGTGGCTGAGAAGACCTTTGAGATTAAAGATGGACAGACAATTGATGTAAAGATTTCGGTGGACCATGATATGGTTGAGGTGTTCGTGGGCGAGCAGGTGGCGTTTACCTATCGTATTTTCCGGAAACCGGAGTACGAGATCGGTCTGCTGGCACAGGATGCGAAAGTAGAATTTGCAAATATTGCGATTCGGAAGTAAAATTCCTTGTGAGAGACGAACGGATGTGGCTGTCCGCCTGTGAGAGGGCTGGATGGCGGCACCATTGATATAACTTGTAATACGGAGGATGATTCGTATGAGAATAAAAACAGACATCACAGCGCTGGGAGAGCTTCTGATTGATTTTACTCCAGCAGGCGTTTCACAGCAGGGAATGCGTCTGTTTGAGCAGAATCCGGGAGGTGCGCCGGCCAATCTGCTGGCGGCGGCTGCGAAATTTGGAAGGAAGACAGCATTTATTGGCAAAGTGGGTAAGGATATGCACGGCGATTTCCTGAAGGAAACCCTGATCCGGGCAGGTATCAATACGGACAACCTGATTCAGGATGAAAAGTATTTTACTACGCTTGCATTTGTAAGCCTGAAAGAAAACGGAGAGCGCGAATTTGCCTTTGCGAGAAAGCCGGGGGCAGATACGAATCTGTGCATGAAAGAGATCGATCCGGAGATTCTGGAAAATACGAGAGTATTTCATGTCGGTTCCCTGTCGCTGACCGATGATCCATCCAGGACGGCAACCTATGAGGCGCTCAATATTGCTAGAAACAGCGGTGCGGTGATTTCCTACGATCCGAACTACCGGGCGGCGCTCTGGAGCGATCCGGAGACCGCACAGCTTCGGATGCAGTCGCTGATTCCCTATGTAGATATGATGAAGATTTCGGATGAAGAAACCTCGCTTCTGACCCCGTATCAGGATCCGGAGGAAGCGATTCAGTATCTGCTCCGTCAGGGCGTGCACCTGGTGGCAGTGACGCTCGGAAGAGATGGCGCACTGATCGGCAATGAAAATGGAATCGTAAAGGCGGAGGGCTTTTCCTCCCATGCGGTCGATACAACCGGCGCTGGTGATTCCTTCTGGGGAGGTTTTCTCGCCTCCTATCTGCAGGAAGAAACCTCGCCGGAACACCTGACCCGGGCGCAGATGATTCAGTTTGGCAGGGTCGGCAACGCAGTGGCAAGCCTGTGCGTCGAACGCCGCGGCGGAATCTCGGCAATTCCGGAGATGGAGGAGATTGAAGAGAGGCTGAGAGGCTAGAAGAAAAGATAGAGTAAGTAGTTGGTAACTAGCCTCAGATTGGTCATCTGTGAATGACACAAAACCCCAGAGAGCGGCAACTCTCTGGGGTTTTGTTGTGTGACCGTTTGGATATATTAATATTCCTCCACATGCAGCAGATGATGTGCACGATCGGATAACGGAGCTTCAAGATACTCGTCATACAGTGTCTGAACCGCCTTGTTTTCATGGCTGAACCGGATGGCGCTGCGGGCGTCGTAGCCGCGCAGGCACTGGTCGCGGTCTGCGCAGTCCTTCGGCTTATTCTGGAAGGATGGGCGGATCGGCTGACCGCCGCCGTTGATACAGCCGCCCGGACATGCCATGACTTCAACGAAATCATAGTGGCATTCGCCGCGTTTCATCGCCTGAATGAGGCGTCTGGCCTCTCCTAGGCTGCTGAGTGCTGCACAGTGCAGTTTTACACCCTTGATATCGATTTCCAGTTCCTTAAAGGAACCGATCTGGCGCAGAACCTTCAGCGGACTCTGTTCGCCGATCTCCGGATTTTCACCGGTTACGGTGTGGTAAGCGGTACGAAGAGCTGCCTCCAGTACGCCGCCGCTGGCACCGAAGATAACACCGGCTCCGGTTGCTTCGCCGAGAGGATCGTCAAAATCGCACTCCGGAAGTCTGGATACATCGATATGATCGGCCTTGATGAGACGGCAGATTTCACGGGTGGTCAGAACATAATCAATATCCTGTCCGGTTCCGGCGCTGTCCATGCCCGGAAGAGTCAGTTCACGCTTCTTGGACATACACGGCATGATGGAAACACAGGTGATATTTTCCGGTGCAATGCCTTTTTTCTGTGCAAAATAAGTTTTGATGACAGCACCGAACATCTGCTGCGGGGACTTGGCAGTGGAAAGCTGCGGCAGAAGCTCCGGATACTGGCTCTTTGCAAAGCTGACCCAGCCAGGGCAGCAGGAGGTGAACATTGGCCAGCTGTATTTATCCGGCTGCTGTAAACGGGCTAAAAGCTCGTTGCTTTCCTCCATGATGGTCAGATCGGCTGCAAAGTCAACATCGAATACATAGTCAAATCCAACGGATTTTAAGGTGGATACGAAACGTCTGTCAGTAGCAAATTCCGGGGAAAGACCAAATTCTTCACCCCATGCGGCCCGGACAGCCGGAGCGACAACCGCTACGGTTACCTTGTCATCATTTGCCAGTTCACCGTGGATACCATTGATGGCTTCCACATCATCCCGCTCCTGGAGAGCGGCAGTCGGGCAGTGGGTAACGCACTGTCCGCAGAGAGAACAGTCGGATTCTTTGATTTCCAGATTGTGGGAAACATCGACGGTTGTATGGGAACCGGTTCCGGACACATCCCAGATATTTAAGGTCTGGAGCTTGTCGCAGATCTGGACGCAGCGCATGCATTTGATACATTTTCCTGCATCACGGATCAGTGGGAAAGTAGAAGTCCAGATCATTTCCGGATATTCGTTTTTATAACGGTCAACGGTCAGGTTCAGATCACTTGCCACCTGTTTTAATTCACAGTTGGAACTGCGCACACAGGTGGGACAATTGGTGTGATGCTGGGAAAGAAGCAGTTCCACGTTGATCTTGCGGGCTTCGCGGACCCGCGGGGAGTTTGTGAGAATCTCCATGCCTTCCTGAACCTGGTTGTTGCAGGAGGTAACGAGATGGTGGATTCCCTTCACTTCTACAACGCAGACACGGCAGGCACCGATCTCATTGATATCTTTCAGATAGCAAAGATAAGGAACGTGAAAACCGTTGTCGCGACAGGCGTCCAGAATCCGGGTTCCTTCTGGAACCTGCAGTGGTATATTATTAATTTTGATGGATACAAGATTCGTATTTACCATGATGTGGTCCGCCCTCCTTTGAAGTTTCCATAACCGAAGTGATCACAGCGCAGGCAGCGTCTGGCTTCCTGGCCAGCCTCCTTGAGGCTCATGCCGCATTCGGTAAGTGTAAAGTCACATTTGCGTTCTCCGGCAGGACGCTCTGTCAGGTTGACACGTCCGCAAGGAGTACGGTCGGAGAGATCCGGTTCCGGAATCTTCACATCGCAGGTAATCTCGTGGTTGTAGCCGAGATACTGGTCGATGTTGGCTGCGGCTACCTTGCCGGCAGCGATTGCACGGATCACGGTTGCCGGTCCGGTTGCACAGTCGCCTCCGGCGAAGATACCCGGCATATTCTGAATGGAGGTCCATCCGGTTGCCTGGATGATGCCCCATTTTGCGTCGATACCCTGTTCTACGAAGTAACGGCTTTCGATGCCCTGCCCCACAGCTGCGATGACGATATCACATTCAACCGGGATAGAGTCGGTGCCGATAGCCTTCGGTGAAGGACGTCCGCCGCGGATTTCTCCCGGCATCTGCTGGCTTACCCAGAGAGCTTTTACCTGGCCGTCCTCGTCTGCTTCAATCCGTTCCGGTGCGTAAAGTTCCATGATCTCTACGCCTTCAGCCATGGCACTTTCAACCTCTTCCGGAAGAGCTGTCATATCAGCTTTGCGGCGTCTGTAGGCAACTGCCACCTTGTCTGCACCCAGGCGGACAGAAGAACGGGCTACGTCCATGGCTACGTTGCCGCCGCCGATGACACAGACCTTCTTTCCGGTAAGATCCGGATATTTGCCGTCGCCGATAGCACGGAGGAATTCGACAGCGGAGATAACACCGCCGGCATCTTCTCCCTCAATACCAATCTTTTTATCACTATGAGCGCCGATGGCGATGTAGATAGCATCATATTCTTTGCGGAGTTCATCCAGAGACAGCTGTCCTGGATCGTTTCCGACCGAAGTTTCAAGACGGACTTCCACACCGGTTTCCAGAATGACATTGATATCATCCTGCAGGCGCTCTCGTGGCAGGCGGTAGCTTGGAATTCCGTACAGCAGCATGCCGCCGAGTTTCTTGCGTTTTTCAAATACAGTGGTCTGATGTCCCATCAGCTGCAGATAATAAGCAGCGCTCAGGCCGCTGGGGCCGCCGCCGATGATCGCGATGCGCTTACCGGTGGAGGTTGGACAGACCGGTGCCGGTACATATCCTGCCATATCCACAGCTACACGTTTGATACCGCGGATATTGATAGAATTATCCAGCATGTTGCGGCGGCAGCGGGACTCACATGGGTGCTCGCATACCAGCGCACAGGCGGTTGGGAATGGGTTGTCCTTGCGGATCAGGCGGACTGCATCGGCATAGCGTCCTTCGCCGGTCAGGGCGATGTAACCCGGAATATCAACTCCGGCCGGGCACAGAGCTACACAGGGAACCGGCTGATCAAGATTACTGCGGCAGCGGTTGTGTAAGATATGTTCCATAAAATCCTCTTTGAAGCCGTCCAGTCCTTTTAAAACCATCTGGGCAGCGGTATAGCCGATGGCACAGTCAGCCGTGCTTTCGATGACACGGGCTGTTTCCTCCAGCATGGTTAAATGCTTCATGGTTCCTTTTCCGTTTAGGATGTCTTCCAGAAGATTGGAGAGCTGCGCGAGACCGATTCGGCAGGGAACGCATTTGCCGCAGGTCTGTGCATGGCACATTTTTAAAAATGCAGCGGTCAGGTCGACGGGACAAAGACCTGGCGGGCTGGCGATGATGCGCCGTTCCAGATCCTTGTAAAGCCCTTCTACGACATTCTGAGCCTCGCTGTTAGTAGGTATAACGAGTCTGCTCATAAGGTGTAAACTCCTTTCATAAATGTGAAATAAAATGCGTTATATTTTTCGATGCAATTATGTGTTTACTATAACATAAAACGAGCGAAAAATACAAGATATTTATTGCAAAATATCTAAAAAAAGAAATGAAAGTGAGGTAAAAACAGATAAAATAGATAAGAAAGATAGGTATAAAGTGTGAAAAAATGTTGAATATATAGCTGCGGTAATTTCATGACAATTAAAAAGTGATGAAATTGTGGATTGCCCGCAATTAAAATATCATATTTGTGAAAATCACAACCATATATATGAAAATAATAGGGCGAAAATTCTATGATATTTTTGGCTTTACAGACGTTCAGTAAAAAACGGCAGGAGCCGTCAAGCTGCGCTCCTGCCGTTGGGTCCGCCCTGACTGTTTTTGTTCAGTCCGCAGGCGTGTTCAAATTCGCGAAGTTTCTGTTCTGCCTCGGGGGTCAGATGGTTCGGGACATCGATCTGGACCGTCACGTACTGATTGCCATGGATGGACGGATTCTTCATGGAAACAATGCCTTTTCCCTTTAATTTAATCTTGGTTCCCGACTGCGTCCCGGCTGCGATCTTGCACAGGACATTGCCGTACAGGGTGGAAACCAGCGCCTCACCGCCGAAGACTGCGGTGGTAAACGGAATGCGGACAGTCGAGTAAACATCCATCTCCTTGCGCTCCCATCCCGGTTTCGCGGTGACGGTGATATTTAAAAGAAGATCGCCCGCCTCGCCGCCGCCCGTTCCCGGCATGCCTTTTCCTTTCAGACGGATAGATTTACCGGTATCGATGCCCGCTGGGATGTGAACCTGTAAAGACTGGCGCTTGCCGGTCTGTGGGTTCTGCAGAGTGATGAGCTTCTCGCAGCCGGATACGGCTTCATCAAAGCTTATGGTTACATCGGACGTGAGGTCAGAACCTTTCTCACGGAAATCGGCGCTGTGAAAGCCCTGACTGCCGCCGAAGGCGCCAAAGCCAGACCCGCCGCCAAAATGAGCGCTAGAACCGCCAAAACTGGAACCACCGGTAAAATGAGTCCCAGAGCCGCCAAACCCGGAACCGCCCGTGAAATGTCGGCTGCGGGAACTGCCGCCCGAACTCTTGCCGTGGAACATGCCGCCAAACATATCTCCAAAAATGTCACCCATATCGTCCATGTCATCCCCGGTAAAATGGTATTCTGCATAACCGCCCGGACCGCTCTGATAGTGCCAGGCACCGCCCTGACCGGTACCGCCAAAGCCGGAGCCAAATGGACCATTTCCAGAAGCGCCGGCACCGCCAGCTCCGCCGTATGCGGCGCTGTTCGGGTCAAATGCGGCGTGACCGAAGCGATCGTAGAGTTTCTTTTTTTCTGGATCACTTAAGATCGAATAGGCTTCGTTGACATCCTTAAACATCTGCTCTGCCTGGGGATTACCGGCATTGGAATCCGGGTGATACTTTTTGGCAAGTTTCCGGAATGCCTTTTTGATCGTCTCCGCACTGGCGTCCCGCTTTATCCCCAGTATGTCATAATAGTCTCTTTTCTCTGCCATCGATTATCACCTCCGTAGATGCAGTGATTTAAGTTTCAATTATTTAGGTTATGATAAAAGATTGGGTATGATAGAAGCTGCCGCATCCCTGCGACAGCTCCTGAAGCTATCTGGCTGCTGGCAACACAATGTGTGAGCCGCAGCTGCCTATCTGATTATTAACCTTCGATGGAAACGAAATGCTTCTCTTCAACCGCTTTCTTTTCCAGCTCTTTCGGGAAGGTCAGGGTCAGAGTGCCATTTTCAAATTTGGCATGGATATCCTTTTCTTCCAAGTTCTCGCCGACGTAGAAGCTTCTGCTTACATTGCCGCTGTAGCGTTCCTGGCGGATATATTTAACGGTTTTCTGCTCGGCTTTAGCGTTCTTCTTGGAAGCATCTGCTTCTGCGGTCGTTGCATCTTTCTGATTCTCCTCCGGCATATCTTTCGATGTGACTTCTTTCGAACCGCTGACGGTCAGATAGCCATCTTTCAGCTCAATCTGAAGTTCGTCTTTCTTAAATCCCGGCAGGTCGATGGAAACTTCATAATCCTTATCGGTTTCCTTGACATCCGTCTTCATCAGCTGGGAAGAGGAAGCGCCATACAGTCTCTGGTTAAAGCTCGGGAAGGAAAAATCCATCCAGTTATCAAAGTTATCAAATACACTATTATTAAAAATACTCGGCATATACATAAGTCATCTCTCCTTTTAGTTATCTGTAAATGTCTTTGTAGTTATCATCTATGTAAAAACATTGGGAGGAAAAGGGGAACTCATTCATTTCCTTGTCTTTTCCTTTGTTCTAGCTGTAATATAACACACATAATTAGCACTGTCAAGAGGTGAGTGCTAATTTTCTGTGAAGTTTTTGTGAACAACGCAATTATTCACGGGTAGGCACTTTTGGAACCGAAAGTACCGTAATGATAACAGGCAGACACCTTCGCTCTGAAAGTGCCTGCCTGTTACGGAGCAGTTCCTATGTTTTTATATGATTTCTTCCACTGGCGGGTGCTGCTGTTTCCGGGTCCAGTAGATATAATATCCGATATTTAGTACAATGCCGACGATCGTAGAAACGGGGGCTGCGAGACCGATCTTGGTCAGGCTGGCGTCCGGCTGGATACTCATGAAATACGCTAGCGGGAGACGCACCAGAAGTGTCTGGATGAGTCCCTGTGTCATAACCCAGAGTGTCTGGTTATTTCCGTTGAAATATCCGATCATGCTGAACAGAACCGCGGTCACGATGGACTCAAGTGCGAATCCTTTCAGGTAATCATAGCTGTTCTGGATGACCGCCGCATCCGTCGAGAAGAAGCCGGACAGGATATCGCCCTTTAGGAGAACCAGGGTAAAGACGATACAGCCGACGCACAGACCGACGCCGATTCCCGTAAAAAGGGTGTGCTTGGCACGCTTGACTTTCCCTGCCCCTACGTTTTGGGAGACGAAGGAAGCCATCGACTGCATCAGGGCGCTCGGGACGAGCATGGCGAAATTGACGATCTTGCAGGCTACACCGTAACCGGAGGATGCCTCCAGTCCCAGGCGGTTGACGAACGCGCACAGGGCTAAGAAGGAAAGCTGGGTTAAAAATTCCTGGAGCGCGAGCGGCAGCCCGATGGAAAGAAATTTCGGGCACTGGGTGTTGAACCGGAAATCATGCCGGGTGATCGTAAATGGCAGTTTTTTCTTAATTAAAAGAAGAATAGCAAATATGACGCTGAGCGCCTGCGCGGAGACGGTCGCGATGGCGGCGCCGGCGGCGTCCATATGAAGACCAGCTACCAGTGCGAGATCGCCGATCACATTGACGATGCAGGCAACCAGGACAAAGAGAAGCGGCGACTGGCTGTCACCGAGCCCGCGGAAGATGGCGGACAGCAGGTTGTAGGCGACGATGAAGAAAATGCCGCCTCCGCAGATGCGGATGTAGCTGGCGGTCAGATCCACCGCCTCCTCGGGTGCCTGCATGAGAATGGCGATCGGGCGGGCAAAAAAGACCATGACGACGAATAAAACGGCGGAAATGAGCGTAAACACGATCGAAGCTCCGCCGACAACCGCGCCGATCTGCTGCGGTTTCTTTTTACCGAGATAGCGGGCGATCAAAACCGTGATACCCATAGCGAACTGGATTACGACGAAGGTGACGAGGTTTAAGACCTGGCTGCCGGTGGAGACAGCGGAAAGGCCGGAAGTCGAACCGAACCGTCCAACCACCAGCAGATCGACCGCGCCGTATGCCGCCTGCAGAATCAGTGCGCCGAGTACCGGAATCATGAAGGCAATCAGTTTTTTCAGAATACTGCCTTGTGTAAAATCAGCTTTATCATTATTCATGGGAATCCCTCCGTTTGCACATAATCTGATAAAATGTCTCCATCGTCTGAACCATCTGGCGGGCATCTTCCTCAGAGATGGTATCTAAAGATGGGGCGAGCGCGCTGAAGTATTCGGCGTCATACGTCTGTGAGAGCGCCCTGCCCGCTTCGGTGATGGAAATGTAGGTAACACGCCCGTCGTTCTGCGAGGCTTTCTTTTGGAGATAACCGCCCGCTTCCATCTCCTTGACAGTCCGGGTCACGCCTGGGCGAGGCAGGTTCAGCGCATCGCTGATGTCCGATATTTTTACATGGATGCCGTTTCGCTCCAGCGACTGGATGACATCCAGATATTGAATATAGGAGGAAGTGACTCCCTTCGGCAGCGGCGGAAGCATATCCCGGATTCGTTTGCCCTGATAACAGGCGTCCAACATCCGCTTGATTGTTTCGATGGTCATATGGAAAGTCTCCTTATCAAATAGTTACTTGTGATAATTACCGTGGGTAATTATAGTGGAGGAGTGAGAATTTGTCAAGAAAAAATACCGCCAGCTCCCGGGATGGGCGCTGACGGCGCGTGTTGTTATAATGTAAGGGCAGTTATGTTACGGTTATTTTACTTCAACCAGCTCAATCTTAAAGTTAAGCTCCTTACCAGCCATCTCATGATTGGCATCAAACGTGATATTTACCTCATTCTTTGCGATAACCTTGACCGGGAACGGCTGTCCCATCTGGTTGGTTAAGTATACCTGCTGTCCAACTTCCAGTTCCTCGGAACCTGGCAGTTTAGCGATCTCCAGTTCCAGAATGGCGTTCGGATCCGGCATGCCGTAAGCTTCCTCCGGCATCAGGTGAATCTCTTTCATCTCGCCTACTTCCATATCAGCGACAGCGGCATCGAAGCCTTTGATCATCTGACCGGCACCGCAGACAAACTCAAGGGGTTCGCCACGATCGTAGGAAGAATCAAACTGTGTTCCGTCATTAAAGGTTCCTTTGTAATGAGTGCGGCAGGTTTTGCCGACATTGCGTCCTGTGATTTCAGACATGATAAAATCCTCCAAAAGATATTGATATGCGGTAATGGGAAAATCCGCCTCAAACGGCCGTTTTCCGGTAAATTCGTGTGCATATGCTACCAGTATACTAAAAAATGCAGGAACATTAAAGCTCTTTTTCAGAACCTTCTTTGGCGGCGCATTCCTGGCAGAGGCCATGCAGCAGATCACCGCTGCATTGGAGCAGAAAGCCATGCTCTTCTAGGAGATGCTGACGGAGTTCATCCATGAAATCGCAGTCAAGGTGAAACAGGCGTCCGCAGCGGGTACATTTAAGATGAAGATGCTCCATACAGTGGGCACCTTCTCCGGCATATTGGTAAACGGCTTTGTCATTTTCAGCATCTGGATATTTGATAACGATGTGCTCTCGGCACAGTTTGTCTAAAAATCGGTAAATGGTGGTAGTATTGGTTTCTGCCCGTTTTTCTTTCAGATAATTTTGTATATCGGCAACGCTTACCGTGCTGGAAGCGTGCTCTTTCAGGAATTCGAGAATCTCAGTCCTTGTTTTGGTTGTATATGGTTTTCGGATCGAAGTCATACGGCAATATCTCCTTTGTCTGTTAGCTCCTATTTTAGCGGTGAAGGGAGGAAGCGTCAAGCCGCATAAGAATAAAATGCAACTCATTTGCAAATTAATCTTGACGATGTAAAAAAAGGGTGCTATATTAATAAACGCAAATTACTTGCATTTATTAATGTGTAGAGCAGAAGACACAAAGCCTGCTGTTGACAGGCAGGTGCTTCTGCAAATGCTATGCGATAACCTACAGCTGAAAGGAGCAGACAGAATGAAAAAGAAAAGTGTGTTTATGGGAATGATAGCAATCTCTGCACTCGTGTGGATGACGGGCTGTGCCGGAAGGGCGGTGGAATCGTCCGATATAGAGACCGAACAGGAGGAGAAAGACGGAAGCGGGGAAACAGAGACGGATGTAATAAGCATCGATGGAGACAAGTTAAAGGTCATGGCGAGCTTTTATCCGATGTATGATTTTGCCCAAAAGATAGGCGGCGATCGGGTGGAGGTGACGAATATGGTGCCGGCGGGAACGGAACCTCATGACTGGGAACCGGCAGCTTCTGACATCAAGAAGTTGGAAGAGGCAGATATTTTTATATACAACGGAGCCGGAATGGAGCACTGGGCTGCCGATGTGCTTACGTCGCTGGACAATAAAAACCTGATTGCGGTGGAAGCATCTACGGGAATTGATCTGCTGGAAGGCTCAGAGCATGAGGAGGAAGAAAACGGAGAGAAGGATGAGCATGCAGAAGAGATTACCTATGACCCCCATGTGTGGTTAGCGCCGGAAAATGCGAAGAAGGAAATGGAAAATATAAAAGATGCACTTGTATCAGCGGATCCAGATCATCAGGAGTATTATGAGAAAAACTACCAGACCTATGCGAAGAAGCTGGATGATCTGGATGCAGAGTATCAGGAAAAATTATCGGATGTGAAAACACGGGATGTGATAGCTGCACATCAGGCATTTGGGTATCTGTGCCAGGCATACGGTTTAAACCAGAGCGGAATCGAAGGATTATCCGCAGATTCAGAACCGGATGCAGCCCGGATGAAGGAGATTGTGGATTTTGCAAAAAAACATCAGGTTAAGACCATCTTCTTTGAGGAGCTGGTAAGTCCGAAGATATCGGAAACGATTGCAAAAGAGATCGGAGCGCAGACAAAGATGTTAAATCCATTAGAAGGGCTTAGTGATGAGGAATTAAAAGCAGGGGCGGATTATTTTTCTGTAATGGAATCAAATCTTGAGACATTGGTGGAAGCACTGAATCAGTAAAGAAAAGGGAGCGGGCATGAAGATAGTGGATGTAGATCATCTTTCATTTGAATATGGGAACCGCAGAGTGTTACATAATTTAAATTTTTCAATCCGGCAGGGCGATTATGCAGTGCTGACAGGGGAAAATGGAAGCGGTAAAAGCACATTGATGAAAGTATTGTCGGGAGAGTTGGAGTCGGCAAAAGGAAGGGTTGTGATAGCAGGAAGTGATTCTTTGACAGCAGCGCTTCATCGAATCCGCATCGGCTATATGCCGCAAAATGGAACCAGCCGCAACGCATTTTTCCCGGCAACGGTGGAGGAAATCATGGAAACCGGAATGTATCATCCATTCTGGAAAAAGTGGGCTGTTAAAGATAAAAAGGAAAGAATATGCCGGACATTGGAAGAAATGGGAATGAAAGATGCGTTAAACCGGCGGATAGGGGAACTTTCCGGTGGCCAGCAGCAACGGGTTATGTTGGCACGTGTGTTGATTTCCAAACCTCAGCTTCTCCTTCTGGACGAACCGGCTGTCGGAGTGGATCAGGAGTCCCTTCGGCAGTTGGCAGCGGTATTAAAACGCAGAAATCAAGAAGAGGCGATGACAATTTTTTTGATTACCCACGGAAATCAAGCTGTATTTTCCGGAGCAAATCGCTTTTTTAAGATGGAAGAAGGAGGGGTAGAGGAAAAATGAGTATTTTCGAGTATGGATTTATGCAGAGGGCATTTTTAGTAAGAATTTTGCTGGCTGTTATTACGCCGCTGATTGGCATGACGGTAGTACTTAAACGGATGTCGATGGTGGGAGATGCACTGGCCCATGCTTCTTTAGCAGGGGTAGCGATCGGAATGCTGTTTGGAATCAACCCGGTAGCTGGAGCAGGCGGTATCTGTGTGGTGGCAGCGCTGGCAATTGAGGCGATTCGGCGTCGTCTTCCCCGGTATTCAGAAAATGCGATTGCGATCGTTATGTCTGCTGGAATAGGTCTTGCCGGAGTATTGTCCGGATTTGTTAAAAACAGTGCTAACTTTAACAGCTTTTTGTTTGGAAGTATCGTGTCAATCAGCACAGCGGAACTTTTGGGGGTATGTGCTGTCAGCGCAGCGGTACTGCTGCTTCTTATTTTATTTCGGAAGGAACTTTTTTATATAGGATTTGATGAAAATGCAGCCAGAATCTCGGGAGTTCCGGTGCGTAAGGTGAATTTTCTATTTACTGTTTTAACAGCATGTACCGTATCGATCGCATCAAGAACCGTGGGAACCTTAATTATTTCTTCGATGCTGGTGGTTCCGGTAGCGTTTGGAATGCAGATGGGAAACAGTTATCGGATGACGGTTCTGTGGTCTGTTTTGGCAGCGGTCGGGACAACGATTCTTGGATTGTTTATCTCGTACTATTGGGGAACAAAACCGGGTGGTACAATTGTACTTCTGGAAGTCGCGTGCTTTGTGGCAGCTCTTGGAATCAAAGGAAAGGAGATGGGACGATGACAACACCGGTTTATATCGTAGAAGGGTTTCTGGGCAGCGGAAAGACGAAACTGATAGAAAATAGTCTTCGTCTCAGACATTGCCGGAATGTACTGATTTTTCAGTTTGAAGAAGGAGAAGAGGTACTGGATACAAAGGAGGCAGAGAGGTGCAGTTGGAAAATCCGGAGCTGGGATCGGGATGAGCTGGAGACACATCTGGAAGAGGTAGCAGACAGAGTGGAGGTGGAGCTTGAAATCCACCGCTATGAAGAGATCTGGGTGGAGTGGAACGGAATGGAACGTTTTGGAACACTGGAGAAGCTTCTCCTGTCCAATGCGCTCCGACGAAGGATTCATATCGAAAGGGTAATGTATCTGGCAGATGTGGAAATGGCGGGAATGATGCTTGGACAGACCGGGGAAGGTCCGATTTCACAGGTAGCTTCTAGTGATGTGATTTACTTGAGAAATACGGAAGATGAAAACGCGGTAAAGCAGTTGGAGCATATGTGCAAAGCACTGGCGCCATCGACAGAAGTCTGGGAATATTCAAAAGAAGCCCTGTTGGATGAATTGGGAAAACAGAAGGGAAGCCCGCTGTTAGAATGGCTCGCTTTTGCGCTGCTTGCCTGTTTTTTACTGATGGTAGTGGCACTGGCAGAACAGCGAGGCGTGCCGTTGATCCGCTATTTTACTATTTTTATGGGAGTGTTTTTGCAGGCGGTTCCATTTTTACTCTTGGGTGTCCTGATTTCCTCGGCCATTCAGGTCTTCATTCCGGTAGGGGTTCTGGAGCGGATATTTCCGTCTAATCCGGTCTTTGCGATGGGAATGGGAATTGGAGCCGGATTTTTTTTGCCGGTGTGTGACTGTGCGTCGATCCCTGTTTTCCAAGGATTACTGAAAAAAGGGGTTCCGCTTCCGGCTGCCATCTGTTTTATGACGGCAGCACCAATTGTAAATCCCGTTGTACTTCTTTCAACGTATTATGCTTTTAATGGGAGTTTTCGGGCAGTTTTTTACCGGACCGGTCTGGGAATCCTCTGTTCCTTTTTGATTGGCACCAGCTTTTTCATCCGGAAACCGACGGATTATTTGAAAGGAGAAGCTGGAAACACTTCATTTTGTACCTGTGGCTGCTATCGGGAGAGCAGAAGCGGAAGGCTGGGCAGGGCAGAACAATTTTTGTGGCATGCCCGCATGGAATTTTACTCGGTTGCCAGGTATCTGGTTGTGGGAATTGCGGTATCCACCCTGTTTCAGGCGGTGAATCTGGGAGTTTTAAAAGAATGGGGGGCTTCCTGCCTTCCGGTGGCGTTGTTTGCGGCGATTCTGCTGGCATTTCTGCTTTCTCTGTGCTCGTCCTCGGATGCAGTGGTGGCGAGAAGCATGGCGGGAACTTTTTCAACGGTTCCGCTTCTTGGATTTCTCGTATTTGGACCCATGATGGATATCAAAAACGTGATGATGCTGCGAGGATATTTTAAAGCATCGTTTATTGTCAGGCTGGCGCTTACGGTATTTGCAGTCTGCTTTGGAGTGGTGCTTACAGCAGGACTTCTGGGAGGAGGAATGGCAGGATGAGAAGGCATTATATCAATCCGGGGGCACTCATTGAGGCAGTGATAAGCCTCCTCTTTGGACTGAAACTCTTCTGGATGGCGTATACAGTCCAGTATCTTCTCTTTGTGACTCCCAGGATGAAAGGGTATCTGTATTTTGCGGCGCTGGTAATGGCAGTCTGGGCATTTTCCTGCTTTGCCCGGACCGGGATACCGGAATACCGGCAGCATCTGAACCGGACGCTGGTTCTTCTAATCCCACTCATGGCGCTGCAGCTGCCATATCAGGCGCTGGGGGCATCGGGGAATATGTCCTATTCCAGCCAGGGACTGGTACAGGCGGGGCGTCCGAGAGAAGAAAGCGGACAGAATGAGAAGACGGATAAGCAGGCTGTGTCTGGCGAGAGTGAAGCGGCAGTGACACAGGCAGCGGATATGTATACCGGCTCGTCTGATGACGGGACAGAATCCCTAGAAGAAACACAGGGCGGCAATATAGATGAAACAGCAGGAGCACAGGAAGATTCAGAAAGGATCGAAACGCCTCCTGGGCTGGATACAGAAAACAGGCGGATTGTCGTGGATGATGCCAGTTTTTATCCGTGGCTGGTGCAGCTCAGCTATTATCCGGAGATGTACGAAGGATATGAAATCCAGATGCATGGAACTGTTTACCGGGATGATACACTCACAGTGGGGCAGTTTGGCTTGATCCGTATGCTGATGAGCTGCTGTGTGGCAGATCTGCAGCCCTGCGGACCGCTATGTATCTGGGATCAGGCGGAAACTCTTTCACAGGATGAATGGGTGACAGTCACAGGAACCTATCATTATGATGAAGAGAAAGGAATGGAGATTCAGGTCTTGAAGGTAGAAAAAGCAGAGGCGGCAGAGGATGAATACGTATATCCGGTTTATTGATGTCGGCCGTTCGGCTTGAACAGGGAGAGGAAATGTTTGCGGAATATTTCCTCTCCCTGCTTTTTGCTTTATAGGAACGTGTGTCCGGAGTCTTCATACGGTGGGCTGCCTGCCATGCGTGAAGAAGAGGATAGAAGAAAATGCTTCGTCCTAATTCTCCCACCGTATCTGTTCCCCCTGTACCAGCGGAAATCTTGAAAGAGTCTCCCCGTCCAGGTTCTCCCGGTTCATATCCACTGCCGTGATCTGATGGTTTTCATATGTCGTGTAGTAGTAAATCCCCTTATCCGCGTTGCAGCAGGAGGTGTAGAGTGTGATTTCATATTTTCCATCGGAGACCTCGCAGCATCCGCGCTGCTGGTCAACCGAACCTAGGATATGGAAAAACTGGCTGACACTTTCTAGCTCGGATGCGCCGGAGCGGGCATTTGATTTTGTAAAAGCGACCCGTGCAAACCGGGAAGCGGAGGAGAGGTCTCCCGGAAGTCCGAGAGCGCCCATGCCGCGGCTGTAGGTTGTAAGCGGCAGATCGGCAGAAAATGTATTCTGCGGCTGCTTCGGGGACAAGTTCATGTAATTGTTGAGGGAGAACAGCTGCTGCGGGAACGGCGGATTGTTTGTCAGGACACCCACCGGATTGTTGTAGATATGCAGCCCGTCCGCCATCGGCTCGATGACGATGCATTCATTTTTATCGGCAAGAATCCAGTGAAGCTGCGCCGGGGCAAACTGCTCGTTGAATGGGGTGTCGGTCAGTAGCATCTGGGAGAGGCGGATGCGAGCCTCTTTCACGGACGCGCACTGGCTGAGAATCCAGGGGATGAACTCAAACTGTGCGATGTTGTCATGATCCTCCTGCGGCTTCTGGTAGGAAGCATTGCCGACGAAATTCAGTCCCGCCATGCAAAGCCCCTTCTCATTAAAAGCATCATAATAAAGCGGATAATCCCCCGCCACATGTGCCATGCCGATGATGGCATAGTGGGTAGAAACCGCGCTTGCGTGGCGGAAAGTAAGTGGATAGTTGCGAGGTGTGACGGTTACTTCGTCCCCGTAAGAAAATTCATAATCTAAGGTTCTGCCGAAGTAGAAATCGGCGGTTTTGTAAGTTGCGGCTGTACACATATATGGTCTCTCCTTTTTATCTCAGTCGAGAAGACTCCCACCTCTTCAGGTGGTGAGTAATAGCAAATTTGTCTCACGGACGTTCGACTTGAAATTAAAATTTTTTGTATTTTTAGTATAACAGATTTTTCAGCGAATATAAAAAAGAATATGAAAGTACATTTAAAAATTTCCGCGTTGCTTACAATCATGTTCCGGTGTATAATACACAAAACAGAGAAAAATAGTAGGAATTAGCGGGAGAGTAAAAAATAGATAGAAAAAAGAATGGAAAACAGGAGGAAGTCATCATGGCACAGATTGAGATAAACGAAGCCCGCATCCGCGCCGAATTCGGCGAGCTGGCGCGGATCGACTCGGAAAGTTTCGGGGAACGCGAGCTGGCGGATCGCCTGAAGGAAAAGCTCACAGAGCTGGGAATCCAGGCAAAGGAAGATGACACAGCCGAGAAAATAGGAGGCAATGCGGGAAATCTGTTTGGAACGTTAAAGGGCGGGCTGCCGGGCACGCCGATCCTGCTGTCCGGGCATATGGACACGGTCGCGCCGGGAATCGGAAAGAAGCCGGTTTTTCATGAGGACGGAACCATCACTTCGGATGGAACCACCGTGCTTGGCGCGGACGATCTGACCGGGGTAATCGCCATCTTAGAAGGCATCCGTGCCGTGCAGGAGGCAGGAATCCCGCACCGGGATATCGAGATCCTCTTTGCGGTGGCGGAAGAGCCGTTTACAAGAGGAAGCTCGGAGTTCGATTTCAGCCAGATGAAAGCGAAGGAATCTTACGTTTTGGATGTAACTGGACCAGTCGGGACAGCGATCCTGCAGGCACCGACGATCCTTTCCTTTGAGGCGGCAGTCAAAGGGCGTGCAGCACACGCCGGATTCGAGCCGGAGAAAGGCATTCATGCGATCCAGACGGCGGCCCGCGCGATCGCCGCGTTACGGCTGGGACATGTGGATGAGGAGACAACCCTGAATGTGGGGCTGATTTCGGGCGGCTCGGTCGTGAATGCAGTGCCGGAACTCTGCACCTGCCGGGGCGAGATCCGCAGCTACAGCCATGAAAAGGCGATAGAGACCCTGGAAGATGTCCGCCATGTCTTTGAAACCGCCGTCAAAGAGGCGGGGGCAGAGCTTTCCTTCACACACCGCCTCCATGTCAAAGCCTTCCATCTGGAACCGGACTCGCCGGTGGCAGTTCATTTTGCCGGGGCCTGCCGCACCCTGGGAATCGAGCCGAAATTCGGCAGCACCTTCGGCGGCAGCGACGGAAACACGATGATGCAGCACGGAATCCCATGCGCGGTGCTTTCATGCGGTATGTACGATGTTCATTCCGTGCGGGAGTATGCGAAGGTGGGGGATATTGTGAATGGGGCGAGATTGATCGCGGAACTGATTACGCAGGGGCAAGAAGCGAGTATAGAGTAAAACTGAAAAATGTTGACATAGCCGAACGGCTTTATTATTTCACCAAAACAATTATATAGCCGTTCGAACAAAAAATAGGGTGATTTGGAATGAAAATAACATCGACAAGCGCTGAATGAAATGTCCATCCAGCTTATGGAAGAAGGATATCCAAAGGCAAGGGATATTCGAGAGCAGATATTAAAAGAGGGCGGATATTCTCATTTATAAAAGTACCTTTTCATTTTGGTAGAGTTATTTTTGTAACTATTTTGTAAGAAAAGTAAGAAAATGTCTATATATTTTGGAACATAAATCTGATATTATTAGAATAAATAAGAGACATGTCTGGTTTTGCAAAAATAAAGAGAGGTTGCTGTTTTGTGAGATTTCAGCCCTGTCAGGATAGTGAATCGAGAGGTAATCGATATGAAGAAAAAATTCTGGCTGATATTATACCATTTAGGCGGTTCGGTGGTACTTTTATTGTTACTGTACACGTCTCTTCAAGGCTTGACAACGGTGACCTTATGTTTAGCGATACCGGTATTGGCAGCAAGTATTATAGAGGCAAAATTTGAATGGAAATTTTTACGAGAGAATCCGGAAATCAAAAAGGATAAAACCTATCGGATCGCAAAAACACTCGGATATCTTTGTGGTCTTATTTTGGTGGTAGGAGTATGGCCTCGTCATTAGAACATTTTTGCTTAATAAAAGACTCTGTTACACTTGGATTGAATCGAGAGGTGATCGATATGAAGAAAAAATTCTGGCTGACATTATACAATATAGGCGTCTCTATTTTATTCTTACTGTCATTGTACAGTTATGCAAAAGGCATGGCAGGCTTTTCTTTATTTTTAGCGCTGGCAGTTTTTGGAGAAATTGCGGCAAGGGCTTTTATTGAATGCAAATACTTGCAGGAGAGTCCAGAGATAAAAGAGGATACAGCTTATCGAATCACGAAAGTATTGCGATTGCTTTCTGAAATTATCTTGATCATAGGAGTATGGCGGATTCGTTTTAAATAGCCACATTCTAAAAATAATGCTTATGATATATTCCATATTCAATGAAAGAGGAGGCATCCGTCCATCAACCTCGGTTGCTTCCTCTTTCTCTATCTATTTCAATCAAAATCTATTTCATCATATCGCGTAAAACCGTCAATATTTCCATCGCCGCTGCTTCCTTACTCATCTGCTCCAGATGGCGGGTCTGCTGCTTATCGATCAGCGTGATGACGTTTGTATCGGTTCCGAATCCGGCGCCGGCTACCTTTAAGTTGTTGGCAGCGATCAGATCCAGATTTTTGCGTTCCAGCTTGCCGCGGGCGCGTTCCTCGAGCTGGGAGGTCTCCATCGCGAAGCCGCAGAGCAGCTGTCCCGGACGTTTGTGTGCGCCGAGGTAGCTTAAAGTGTCCTCAGTACGCTCCAGCGCCAGGCTCAGATCGCCGTCGGATTTCTTGACCTTTTCATCAGAAACGACTGCCGGACGGTAGTCAGCGACGGCTGCCGCCTTGATGATAATGTCCTGTTCCTCACTCCGGGAGGTGACTGCTTCAAAGAGGTCGTGTGCGCTTTTGATGTGGACAGTATTGACAAATGGAGGCGGAGTCAGTGAAGTTTCGCCGGTGACGAGTGTCACGTCGGCACCGCGCAGCATCGCCATCCGTGCCAGCGCATAGCCCATTTTTCCGGTCGAATGGTTCGTGAGGTAGCGCACCGGATCGACCGCTTCCTGGGTCGGACCGGCGGTCACAAGGATCTTCTTTCCAGCGAGATCCTTCGGGTAGGCGATCGCGCGGAGAATATATTCCAGGATCAGCCCCTCATCCGGGAATTTGCCCTTTCCGGAATCGCCGCAGGCGAGCAGACCGCTTGCCGGTTCGATGATGGTAAAGCCGTAATGTTCTAACAGGTGGAGATTATCTTGGGTAATAGGATTCTCATACATCCGTGTGTTCATCGCCGGAGCAATGATGTGCGGGCACTGGCAGGCTAAGAGCGTGGTCGTCAGCATATCGTCGGCAAGTCCGTGTGCCAGCTTGGCGCAGACATTGGCAGTCGCCGGGGCGATGATCGCGAGGTCGGCTTTCTTTGCCAGTTCCACGTGCTCTACTTCAAATTTAAAATTCCGGTCAAAGGTGTCCGTCAGGCACTTATTGACCGTCAGGGTTTCAAACGTCAGCGGTGTGATAAACTCCATCGCATTTTTTGTCATGATGACATGCACATCGGCGTGCTGTTTCTTTAAAAGGCTGGCAAGGTTTGCCGCCTTGTATGCGGCGATTCCGCCGGTTACTCCCAAAATAATTGTTTTTCCGGTTAACATAATACATATCCTTTCGGTTTGCACTCTGGTTTTCTGGATCATTTTCGAACAGCATAGCATCTGGAGGAAAAATTGTAAACCCTTTTTGGCTTCCGTGCCCTGCTGGGTTCTTTGGTAAGCGCACATAACAGGAGAGGAAAGAAACATGTATTTTGTGAAAAGACAATAAAAAACAGCACATATTCTGGTAGAATTGTTGGTTGTATGTTGAAAAGTGATGTGATATAGTGTGGAGGTGTCTGCTGGCTGACCTGGTTTTCACTGGATGTGAACAGGGACAGGCGGCAGCAGTTGTATTGTATCCCATAGAAAACAGGCACCGAACGTGCTGGCAGCAAATCTGCGGAAAGCGGCAGAAGAAAGAAACTTCTGCCGGAATGTGCGTATCTGCATACGGATCTGTATCTGAGATGGAGAATCATACCGGAAGAGACGGGGAATTAAAATGCCCTGGCTCGCGGCTTTTCTGGATGGTATCGCCGGAAAGAACGGAATTTGTAAGGATTTTATGCACATGATATTGGTGCAGGTAAGCGGCAGGCTGGTGAACAAAAGGTGCAGCAGGTTTTCAAACCGGGAATAATAACAAGGAGGAAAATTTCATGAACACAACAAACAACACATCTAAACTTGTCATCTTAGGTCTTATGACCGGCATTCTTCTGCTGATGGCGTACACTCCCCTCGGATATCTGAATATTGGGCCGCTGGCGATTACATTTAATGTGATTCCGGTTGCGATCGCGGCGATCACGCTGGGACCGGCAGGCGGCGCAGCGATCGGTGCAGTTTTTGGCATGACCAGCTTTTTACAGTGCATCGGCATCGGCGGCAGCAGTGCGATGGGCGCGATGCTTTTCAGCATTAACCCGTTTCTGGCATTTGTGCAGAGATTCGTTCCACGTATGCTGGATGGTCTTCTGTTAGGCTACATTTTCCAGTTTGTACGCCGCAGAACCGATGCGTACATGGCAAGTCTGGTAACCGGATTCTGTTCCGCGTTTTTAAATACAGTTTTCTTTATGACGGCTTTAGTCGTTCTGTTTGGCAATACCGAATATATGCAGGGGCTGATCGGCGGAAAAAATATCATCCTGTTCGTATGCGGTTTCGTAGGAATCAATGCAGTATGCGAGATGGTATCGTCCACAATCATCACCGGTGCAGTCGGCGCAGCGCTTTACCGGGCAAAATTTGTACCGGCTCTGGAAAAAAGCAGGGGGTAAGACAGTATGATTTTGGCATTGGATATCGGAAATACGAATGTGGTTCTCGGTTGTATTGCGGATGGGGAAATCCTCTTTACCGAGCGGATGGCGACAGACAGCGGGAAAACAGAGCTTGACTATGCGATTTCCCTGAAAATGGTGCTGGAGCTGCGGGAAATCAAGGTAAGTGAGATCACCGGCGCGATCATCGGTTCGGTAGTACCGCCGGTTACCTCCCTGATGCGGGAGGCGATCCGCAAGGTGACGGGGCAGGAAGCTCTGGTCGTCAATGTGGATATGAATATCGGTCTGGAAGTGCTGATGGACAATCCGTCCTCCGTCGGTACCGATCTAATCGTCGGTGCCGTCGCGGGAATCAACCGGTATCCGGTGCCGCTCATTCTGATCGATATGGGAACGGCAACCACCATTTGTGTGGTGAATGAGAACAAGCAGTACATCGGCGGCATGATTCTGCCGGGAATAGGTGTATCGATGAATTCCCTGACCAGCCGGACCGCCCAGCTTCCGCGCATCAGCCTTGACCCGCCAAAGCGCCTGATCGGCAAGAATACGGTTGAATGTATGCAGAGCGGCGCTCTCTATGGCAATGCGTCCTGCATCGACGGCATGGTAGACCGGATTGAAGAGGAACTCGGCCAGAAAGCCACCGTTGTAGCCACCGGAGGTCTTGCCAGAAAAATCATTCCGCTGTGCCGGCATCAGATAGAATTAGATGATGAATTGTTATTGCGGGGGTTGTGGATTATCTATAAGAAGAATAAATAAGATAAAAGCGGCTGGAAAAAATCTAGCCGCTTTTAAAATGCAATTAAAAAAGATGCAGAAGCACAAATATAGTGCGAGTGATTAATTTCTGTGTTATACTGATACAGCTACCACCCCTAGACAGGTGCGGAAAGGGGGTGTACTGTGTGGGAGGAATACTGTCATTCGTGCTCTCTGTGATAGCCAGCATTGTGGCTTACTATATTTGTAAGTGGCTGGATGGAG
This sequence comes from Clostridium sp. AF20-7, assembly GCF_003479275.1. Lineage (NCBI taxonomy): Bacteria > Bacillati > Bacillota > Clostridia > Eubacteriales > Clostridiaceae > Clostridium > Clostridium sp. AF20-7. Next base: position 36,895 of record NZ_QUGF01000013.1, read on the forward strand.
ATGAGTAGGTAGCAAAGGTTTAAGCCTCCTTTTCAAAAAAGGCGAGCCCCCGGTGTCAGCACACACCGGGGGCTTTTTGTGTACTCTGTGAGTACTGTCATTCGTTTGCCTATTGGCATTATAGCATATGGAAAAATTGATTTCAATATGCATATAATATAATTTTAATAGGTAATCTCCCGTCCTTCTTTTCTCCACTCCCTAAACTGTGCCGCTGCGGAAAGCAGAAGATCGCAGGAAGAGTTGAGTGCTGTCTCGACCGAATCCTGTACTACACCGATGATAAATCCAACACCGATGACCTGCATGGCCACATCGCTGGAGATGCCAAACAAGGAGCAGGCAAGCGGAATTAAGAGCAGGGAACCACCGGCAACACCGGATGCGCCGCAGGCGGAAAGTGCCGACAGGACGCTTAAAATGATGGCGGTCGGAATATCCACCGGAATTCCCAGCGTATTGGCTGCCGCCAGCGTCATGACGGTGATGGTAACAGCCGCACCGTTCATATTGATGGTCGCACCGAGCGGGATGGTAACGGAGTAGGTATTTTTGTCCAGTCCCATTTCCTCGCAGACTTCCATGTTGATCGGGATATTTGCTGCCGAGCTCCGGGTAAAGAAGGCGGTGACCGCGCTTCGTTTCAGACACTTGAAAATCAGCGGGAACGGGTTTTGGCGGATGCACCAGTATACGAGAATCGGGTTGGTCACGAAGTAGATAAACAGCATCGAACCGACCAGGACAGCCAGAAGACGTCCATATTCGGTAAATACCTGCAGACCGTTGGTAGACACGGTGTCAAACACAAGGCCGAGGATACCAAACGGAGCAAAGTTAATGATCCAGGTAACTACCTTTGAGAGTGCACCGGCGAAATTATCCATGATTTCCTTGGTTCGCTCACTGGCGCCGCGCATCGCCACGCCGAAGAGAACCGCCCACGCCAGTATACCGATGTAGTTTGCCTCTGCGATGGAGGAGATCGGGTTCTTTACGACATTTAATAAAAGTGTCTGCAGGACTTCTGCGATTCTCTGCGGGGCAGAGGTTTCTTCTGCAGCCTGTGCGAGTGTCAGGGTGATCGGGAACAGTTTACTTGCGACGACCGCGATCACAGAGCCGAGCAGTGTGTTGAACAGGTAAAGGCAGACAACGGTGCGGATGATGCCGCCGTGGCTCTGCTTTGCCTGACAGAGGGAACTGATAACAAGGAAAAATACGAGCAGGGGCGCGATGCCCTTTAATGCGTTGACAAATAGATTTCCAAGGATTGAGATTCCGACTGCCTGCGGAATCACCATTCCTAAAACGGCACCGATGATCATGCCGCCCAGAATTCGTTTAGGCAGGCTGATGGCTGTCCAGCGTTCATAGAGTGCTTTCATAAAATACATACTTCCTTTGTGATGATGAAATGGGGTTGACGAGTGTCGGGGAGCTGATTCAAATGTGCAAATGCAATATCTCCCGAATGAGTGAGCTGTCTGTGCAGCATCCGGCACAAAATCACGTAGATTCTATTATACAGGAGATAGAAAGAAAGGGAAAGTGCTTTTTTATGGCAAAGTGGTAGAGAGATAGAAAAAATGATTTTTGTCCGTTACTGTTCACGCATGTGTGAACAGTAACAGTGGCGATAAGCGAAAAGAAAACTTGTATTTCTATCTGCTCTATGTTATACTCATACCCGTTGCAAAGCCCGCAAAAACAAGGTCTTACAGGGCTGCCGCCGATTTCCGGCGTAAAATGAATCGAGTGTTCGTGACCTTCCACTCGTAAAACAAAACTAAAGGAGAATTGAATATGAAAGAAAACAACCTGAAAAACACGTATTTTCTGGCGTATGGCGCGGCGATCGCGGCCATCTACGTAGCGCTGACGATGGCATTCCAGCCGATCAGCTTCGGACCGGTGCAGTTCCGTATTTCGGAAGCACTCTGTATCCTGCCGTTCTTTACCCCGGCAGCGATTCCGGGACTCTTTGTCGGATGCTTTTTATCCAATCTGTTCTGCGGGGCAGCCGGACTGGATATCGTATTCGGAAGCCTGGCAACCCTGATCGGGGCAGTCGGCTCCTATGCGCTCCGCAAGAGTAAGGTTTTAGTATGTGTACCGCCGATCCTGGCCAACACGATCATTGTACCGTGGGTGCTCCGCTTTGCATACGGCTCTGAGGATCTGATTCCGTTCATGATGCTGACCGTCGGGATCGGCGAGGTGCTGGCAATCGGTGTGCTGGGAAGCATTCTTCTGGCGGCGTTAAACCGTTATAAAACCATGCTGTTCGGCAAGTGTCTGGCAACGGGACGCTAAGAAAAAGACATAACTTAAATGATATAAAAGATGCATGTTACAGACGGATCGCAGTGCGATGGCTGGCGTGTATCTTTTATTTTTTTTTGCCTTATATTGACAATTTCATGTAAAAGAAGTTAAATTAAAAGGACGTGAAAACACAATGCCTCGCGGTTCCATATCGTTTTTCTATGGCGTCTGCGAAAACAAAAACCGCCTGCGGCGGGGAAGGAATACACAAATATGAGTGAGAATGTATATCAGATTGATTTTAATAAACCAGAATCCGTCCATTTCATCGGAATCGGCGGTATCAGCATGAGCGGACTGGCAGAGATTTTGATGGACGAGGGATTCACTGTGTCCGGCTCGGACGCACACCGTTCGGAGCTGACCGATAACCTGGAGGCGCGCGGCGCGAAGGTATATATCGGACAGAAAGCGGAGAATATCCAGGATGGCATCGATGTGGTAGTCTACACGGCGGCGATTCACCCGGATAACCCGGAATTTCAGGAAGTAAAACGGCGCGGCATCCCGATGCTGACCCGTGCGGAACTCTTGGGCGAGATGATGCGGAACTATAAAAATGCGATCGCGATTGCCGGAACCCACGGCAAAACGACAACCACTTCGATGGTGACGGAGATTTTCTTGCAGGCGAAAAATGACCCGACGATCTCGGTCGGCGGCATCCTTCCGGCGATCGGCGGCAACATCCGCGTCGGCGGACCGGAATTTTTCGTGACGGAGGCGTGTGAGTATACCAACAGCTTCCTATCCTTCTACCCGACGATGGCGGTCATTCTTAATATAGAAGAAGACCATCTCGATTTCTTCAAGGATCTGGCGGATATCCGTCATTCCTTCAAGCTGTTTGCCGAGCGCGTACCGGCTCAGGGCGCGATTGTCATCAACGGCGATATCGAGAACTATCAGGAGATCATAGAAGCGGCAAAAGGCAAGGTTATTACTTTTGGTCACAGCCGCGGCAACGATTACAGTGCCGGTGATATCCAGTATGACGATTACGCGCATCCGTCCTTCGATCTTTATATCGGCGGTGAGAAGAAAGAGCGCCTGACGCTCGGTGTGGCAGGTGAGCACAATGTATACAATGCGCTGGCAGCCATCGCTGTTTCCTTGGAAAATGGCATCTCCATGGACGCCATCCGCGTGGGACTGGCACATTTTACCGGAACCAACCGCCGGTTCGAAAAGAAGGGTGAGGTAAATGGATTTACCATCATCGACGACTATGCGCATCATCCGCATGAGATCGAGGCTACCTTAAAGACGGCGCAGAACTATCCACACAAGACACTCTGGTGCATTTTCCAGCCGCACACCTACACGCGGACGAAGGCATTTCTGCCGCAGTTTGCCGAGGCGCTCTCACTGGCAGATAAAGTCATTCTGGCGGATATCTACGCGGCGCGCGAGACGGACACGCTCGGCATCAGCTCAGAGGATATCGTGAAACTTCTAAAAGAAAAAGGAAAAGAAGCATGGTATCTGCCGACGTTCGATGAAATAGAAAAATTTGTCATGGAACATTGTACACAGGGCGACCTGTTGATAACCATGGGCGCCGGAGACGTTGTAAATGTAGGGGAAAACCTCCTTGCGAAATAGATGCACTCCCAGAGTACATATAGTTATCCACATTATCCACATAGTTTTCAACATATTATGTAAAGGAACTATGTGGATTTTTTGCGCCTAAATGCGGAAATGGGGAAATGCCGAAAATGTTGATAAAATAAGGATTTTGTCGGAGGAAGGGTTATTTTTTGAGGATTTTTGAAGGCTTTTTCCACATTATCCACATTATCCACAATCAAAATAGTGGAAAAATTGGTCTAAAAGTGTCGGCCGCGAACCATAATTAGGAGTATTTCTTTTTAAAAAAAGGTATGTTATGATAGGAACAGACGCAGTGAACCTGTGATAAATGGATGAAAACTGTCTTGTCCGGAGCAAAATTGTGGAAAAGTCCGGAAACAAAATCAAAACGGTGGAAAAGTAAGAAAACAGGAAGATTTGGATGGAACAAATAGAGAATATTTCAAAATAAAAGTAAAATACAGCAGTTTGAATGGTTTACACAGCCGCAGGCTGCTGATAGATAAATGGTAACAGGAAATGTGAGGACACAGAATGGCTAAGAGGGAAATTAGACGATGGGAATAGGATTCAAAAACCGGCTGGCGGTGGGCGCGACGCCGGTTCCGGACGTATTTATTGATACATATATGGCGGGAGCCAGTGGAGAATATGTGAAGGTATATCTGTACCTGCTCCGCCACCAGCAGGAGGAAGTCTCGATCGGACAGATCGCGGACGCGCTCAACCACACGGAGGCGGACGTGCAGCGCGCGCTGGCATACTGGCAGAGAGCCGGGGTGCTGGGAACGGAAGTCGGTGAAGAGGCACAGCGATCGTTTCAGGAGACGCCGGGACAGCAAATTTCACCGGTTTTTGCTTCAACGGAATCCCTGGCAGGCGCTGGTTCCTTTGCGCCATCTACAAAAACTGCCGCCCGGGAAGCCGCAGCCTGCGATATGTCACGCCTGACCTCGGATGAGTCGTTTAAGCAGCTCATTTATATTGCCCAGCAGTATTTAAACAAGCTGCTCACACCGACGGACTGCCAGATTCTTGGAAATCTCTATTCGAATCTGGGATTTTCCGGGGAATTGCTGGAATACCTGATTGAGTACTGCGTGCAGAACCATCACACCAGCCTGCGCTATATGGAAAAGGTGGCGCTCGGCTGGCATAAGCGCGGCATCAAGGATGTGGAACAGGCGAAAGCGAGCGGCAGGGGCTACACGAAGGGTTCATTCGCGGTTATGCGGGCGATGGGGCTTTCGGACCGGAGCCCGGCGGAGGTCGAGAGTGAATTTATCGAAAAATGGTTCTGGGAGTACGGTTTCACGCGCGAGCTGATCGTCGAGGCGTGCAGCCGCACGATCCGGCAGATACATAAACCGTCGTTTGACTATGCAGACAAGATCCTGCGGGATTGGAAAAATGCCGGGGTCAAGAGCTTCCGGGATGTGTCAGAGCTAGATAAAAAACGGAAGGAAGAAGGCGGGGCGAAGCGCCGGCAGGCGTCTGCAGGCAGCAGCCGTTCTTCCAACCGGTTCCACAATCTGGAGGAACACGGATATGATTACGACGAGATGGTATGGAGCATGATAAACGGAGCGCAGAAGACAGGAGGGGACGATGGCACTCAGTAATTCGCAGTATGAATCGATCATGCGTGTTTATAACCGGACACAGCTTCAGAAGAAACATGAGCTGGACGCGCGGGTTGACGAGGTCTATGAGAAAATACCGGCGGTCCGGGAGATGAACGACGCGATCGCCGCCGCGGCGGTTAAGAGCGCGAAAGAGCTTCTGGCGGGCGATGCGGACGCGGTGAAACGTTTGCGAGGGACAATCGCAGACCTGAAAGAGCAGCGCCAGGTGCTGATGAGCGCCTACGGCTATCCGGCAGACTATCTGGAGATGCAGTATAATTGTCCGGACTGTAAGGATACCGGGTACAAAGACGGCATAAAATGCCACTGTTTCCGTCAGCGGGAGATCGATCTGTTATACGCCCAGTCGAATATCCGGGAAGTGCTGGAGCGGGAGAATTTTTCTCATTTTTCCTATGATTATTTTGATGACACGAAGATCGATCCGCGTAGCGGCAAGACTGCCCGCGCGTATATGGAGCAGGTGACGGCGTTCTGCCACCGCTATGTGGACGGATTTAAAGAAGAAAAGGGAAATATCTTATTTACCGGAAAAACGGGGCTTGGAAAGACGTTTTTAAGCAACTGCATCGCGAAAGAGCTGATTGAGCGCTGTTTCAGCGTCGTGTATCTCCCAGCGGTGGAGATGTATGAGATATTTTCAAGGGACCGCTTCGCAAATGATGCGACCGATGAGGATCGCGACCGCTCCCAGTATTTATTAGAGTGCGATCTGCTGATCATCGACGATCTGGGGACGGAACTGGTGAATACGTTTACGACTTCCCAGCTCTTCTATGTGGTCAACGAGCGCTTAAACCGGAAGAAAGGCACGATCATTTCCACCAATCTGCCGGTCAATGAGATGCGCGACGAGTTTACCGACCGCGTCATGTCACGGATCATAAGCCAGTATCAGATCATTCCGCTCTACGGCGAGGATATCCGGATACGAAAAAAGCTGGAAAACCGGTAATGGGTTGACTTATAAGGGACATAATGATATAAAAGAGACGTTAGAATGCGCTAACATATGCAAAAAAAGCGAATTAACAGAGAGTAAACAGGCTGGAGGAAAATGGAAAATGCTGTACGAAGAGAAAATCATTGAGACGATACCGGTAGGTCCGCTGGGACTGATTCCATTAAAGGGATGTGAGGAACTGGTAGGCAAGGTAGACAAATATCTGGTGGACTGGAGAAATGAGCGCGAGAGCGAGCACAAGACGACGATCGCATTTTCAGGTTATCAGAGAGACTCCTACATCATCGGGGCAAACACACCGAGATTTGGTTCCGGCGAGGCAAAGGGCGAGATCAAGGCGTCGGTGCGCGGCGATGATCTGTATCTGATCGTGGATGTCTGCAACTACAGCCAGACATATTCTCTGTGCGGCATGGTAAACCATATGTCCCCGGATGATCATTATCAGGATCTGAAACGTGTCATTGCGGCAGCAGGCGGAAAGGCACGCCGTATCAACGTAATCATGCCGTTCCTGTATGAGAGCCGCCAGCATAAGCGCTCCGGCCGTGAGTCCTTAGACTGCGCGCTGGCACTGGAAGAGCTGGTAGATATGGGCGTTGAGAATATCATTACCTTTGACGCACACGATCCGCGTGTCCAGAACGCGATTCCGCTCAAGGGTTTTGAGACCGTTCAGCCGATTTACCAGTTTATCAAATATCTGCTGAAAAATGAGAAAGAGCTGGAGATCGACAGCGATCACATGATGGTCATCAGCCCGGATGAGGGCGGCATGTCCCGCGCTGTCTTCTTCTCCAACGTGCTGGGACTCGACATGGGTATGTTCTACAAACGCCGCGATTACACCAGGATCGTCAACGGACGCAACCCGATCGTTGCCCATGAGTTCTTGGGATCCAGCGTAGAGGGCAAGGATGTCCTGATCATCGATGATATGATCTCCTCTGGCGAGAGCATGTTAGATGTAGCGAAGGAATTAAAGAGCCGCAAGGCGAGAAAGGTATTCGTGTGCGCGACCTTCGGTCTGTTTACCAACGGACTGCAGAAGTTTGACGAGTACTATGAGAACGGTCTGATCGACCGCGTCCTGACCACCAACCTGGTATACCAGACACCGGAGCTTCTCTCCAGACCGTACTATATCAGCGTCGATATGAGCAAATACATCGCGCTCATCATCGATAACCTGAACCACGATGCCTCCTTAAGCGAGCTGTTAAATCCGACTGGACGTATCAATAAGCTGCTGGCGAAGTATCGGGCGGGAATACGGGACTAAAAATAGACCTTTAAAATAGAAACAAAAAGAACGTCATTTCCGGACCAATACATGTCAGAAAATGGCGTTCTTTTTAATGTCATAGGAAACAGGCAATGTCACGGTTATGTACGAAAAGAGTCCTACAACCGCACTTCATGCACCGCAGCTCCTTCTTCCTTCAGCACCCGCATCTCCCTCTCATGACAAGTAAATACAAGAATCTGCCCGGAATAGGCGGTTGGCAGCCATTTGAGGACGGTTCTCAGGCGCTCGTCGTCGTAGAGGACGAAGCTGTCGTCAAAGATGAGCGGCAGCCTGTCTGCATCGCCCTGGATAAAGTGGGCGGCGGCGAGGCGCAGCGCCAGATAGATCTGGTCGGCGGTGCCGCTGCTGACCTGTTCAAGCGGGATCAGTTTCCGGCGGGTGTTTAAAAACGCATTCAGGTTCTCATCGATGCTGATGCTGGAATAAATTCCGCCGGTAATTCCGGCGATCAGGTCGGACGCAGTCTTATTTAAGTACAGGCCGAAAGAATCCCGGATGGTCGTGGAAAGCTCTTTTAAGGTATCAAGCGCCAGATCCACGGAGGCGATCTCCTGATGGATGCGCTCATTTTCATTTAAAATGTGTTTGAGCGCCGCTGCCCGGTCTTTGCAGGCAGATAGGTGCTCCAGCTTTTTCTCTAACTCCCACTGGACGCGCTGTTGTTCCTCGATGACAAGGCTGCAGTCATTCTGCTTTGCCATCAGCGCCGAGATCTGTTCGGAACGTTTTACCAGTGAATCCTCCGAGTTTGTAACGGCGTGGCAGAGCGTGATGAAGCGGTCCAGCCGCTGGGACAAAAGCTTCATGGATTCATCCGAAATCTCGGATTCGCCCAGGTGGCGGCGCAAAATCTCCGATAAAACAGAGGCACTTTTCTCCGCCTCCTGCCTGCGGCGGCTCCGGTGCCGTGTGACGCAGATTCCCAGCATGAGAAGCACAAGAGCGGCGACGCCAAATATGAGGGCGGTGGGACCAGCTCCCAGCCACGGGGACGGAAGCGGGAAGAACGCCAGATATCCGCAGTATGCCGCGCAGATAGCGCAAATTGCTGCTGCGACAAAGAAAAACACCTGGAAAAACCGGGATCCCTTGCTGGAGGAAGACACCTGTGCATGCTGATAGTCCTGGTAGAGTGTTTCAGCCTGACTGCGGTACGCCTCGATGGACGCCTCGTCCGTAAAGGAAAACTCATCCAGTACCTGACGGCTCTTCTGCAGCCGGTCGGATAAATCTTCTTTTTCTATTTTCTGATGTTCCAGTTCATTTCGGACCGAGTCACGCAGTTTTGAGTATTCCTGTAACTGATTCTCATATTTTGGCGAAGAAAGCTCGCGTTCCAGCGCGCGGATCTCGCTAAGAAGGGAGGTATAGTTGACCGAAGCCTCCGGGCTTAACTGGGATTCAAATTGTTTGCGCTGATTTTTCAGATAGGCGGTCGCCTTAGTGATATTGAGCGCCATATTGCCAGAGGTATTCATGTTAGCAATATAGTTTTTCAGTTCTGAAACCATGCCTTCATCGGTCGCACTCTTTAACTGGCTGATGCTGATGGTGTTGTTGTACATGGTTTCACTCATGCCGCCCAAAATTTCCTGCAAAACGGCGCGGCCGTCCGGTTCCTCGCGTCCGGTCGTCTCGTTGATGACGGTAAATTCCTTCTTATTTTTCTGGAACGAGCGCTCGATCCGGTAAATGGTGCCGTCGTCGGATTCAAGCCGGAGCTGCCCCTCGTAGGTGCCGCTGTTTTCCCACGGCTCATATTTGCTGTAGATGTCGTTTCTGGCGGCGCGCCCCCTCTGACGCTCGATGCCGAAGAGCATGCCGCGGATAAAGGTGTGGATCGTGGATTTGCCGGCTTCATTTTTACCGTAAATGACGTTTAACCCGTCCTCAAAGGAGACGGCTGTGTCATGAAATTTTCCAAACCCACTGATATAAAGATCAAGAAAACGCATGGAAGCTAACTCCTTTCATCGGTGGTGAGAAGCAGGGCGTGGATGCCGTAAAACAGCGCCTTTTTCTCCACCGGACTCATGTCCGGTTTTTTCAGTGCCTGGATGTAAAAGCCGATCATATCGCTTGGATGCTCGGCAAACAGGGCGGAAAAATCGTATTGCGGTTCCGTCTCATCGATGATATCCGCGATGCGGAAACGCAGCTTTAAGGCGTCCAGATCGAAGGAAATATCGGGATCGCGCATGCCCTGCACCTTGAAGCGGAAAATATTGTCATTGCCGCGCTGTTCGATCTCATGGGCGATTTTTAAGTACAGCTCCGTGTTGGTCGTATCCGGCGTGACGCGGACGATGAGCGGGATGTAGCGGAGCTTCGCCATCGGAATAAAGTCCAGTGTCGTTACCTGACAGCTTTCCGGGTCGATCTCGCCGTAAAGGATGCCGTGCCTGCCGGTCTCGGTCTTATCAAGCGGCTCCGGGGAACCGCAGTATGCCATCTTTTTGTCCAGTAGGATCTCTGGCCTGTGGATGTGCCCCAGTGCGATATACGAAAATCCGGAGGAAGCCAGCGCCGCCCGGTCAATCGGGACGTGGTTCGCGTCGCCGCCGTGCCCCAGCAGAATGTGGATTTTTCCATCCTCCGGCGCTTCAAGAGTATCGAGGCGCGGCTCCGGGATCTCCGCAGTATAGTAAGAAAAGCCGGTCACCTCGGTGTTGATATCCTCAAAATAGACGGATGAGACATCCTCACTTTCCAGAAACGTCACGTTGGAAGCCCAAGAAAAGCTTAAAACAGCTGAATTTTTGCGGATCCGGTCGTGATTGCCCGCGATGATGATAACCTGTGTCTGCGGGATCGTGGAAAACAGGTAATTGACCTCTTTCAGGTCGCGCAGCAGCGGCTGGCGGTGGAACAGATCCCCCGCGATGAACAGGCAGTCCACGCGCAGTTCCTTTGCCTTGGCGATGATGGCGGTAAACGTATCGCGGATATCGCGGCTGCGCTCCCGGCTCCAAGGCTTGTCGCTGTCCGGGGACATGCCCCAGTGGATATCGCCGGTATGGATAAATTTCACATTCTCTCCCCCTTTCAGGAGTCTGTCACTCCGTATGTACATATTGAAATAATAATAGAAAAGGGACTGCTGCAAATAGCAGAAAGCAGATTCCAGTATTTGCGACAGCCCCATAGTTGCTTATTGTTTACAGTTCACAGTTGTTTACGGTTCTCGGGAACGGAATGACATCGCGGATGTTGGAAACGCCGGTTAAGTACATCACGCAGCGCTCGAATCCAAGACCAAATCCGGAGTGTCTTGCGGAACCGTATTTACGCAGATCCAGATAGAAATCGTAGTCCTCCTTCTTGAGTCCAAGCTCGTCCATACGCGCCTCTAGCTTCTCTAAGCTGTCCTCACGCTGGCTGCCGCCGATGATCTCGCCGATGCCCGGTACGAGACAGTCCATCGCTGCAACGGTCTTGCCGTCCTCGTTCATCTTCATGTAGAATGCCTTGATCTCCTTCGGATAATCGGTAACGAAGACCGGTTTCTGGAAGATCTTCTCGGTTAAGTAGCGCTCATGCTCGGTCTGTAAGTCACAGCCCCAGAATACCTTGTAGTCGAATTCGTCGTTGTGCTCTTCGAGGATGCGGACGGCCTCGGTGTAGGTTACATGACCGAACTCGGAATTTAATACGTGGTTTAAGCGGTCAAGGAGTCCCTTGTCGATGAACTGGTTGAAGAAATTCATCTCTTCCGGTGCGTGCTCTAAGACGTAGCGGATGACATATTTTAACATATCCTCAGCAACTTCCATGTTGTCGTTCAGATCCGCAAATGCCATCTCCGGCTCGATCATCCAGAACTCAGCTGCATGACGGGTCGTGTTGGAGTTCTCTGCGCGGAAGGTCGGCCCGAAGGTGTAGATATTGCGGAATGCCATCGCGTAGGTCTCGCCGTTTAACTGACCGCTGACAGTTAAGTTAGTTGGTTTTCCGAAGAAATCCTGAGAGTAGTCAACCGTGCCGTCGTCCTTTTTCGGAACATTGTTCAGATCCATCGTGGTAACCTGGAACATCTCACCGGCGCCCTCGCAGTCACTTGCGGTAATCAGTGGAGTGTGGACATACACGAAATCGCGCTCCTGGAAATACTGATGGATCGCGTAAGCTGCCAGGGAACGTACACGGAACACAGCCTGGAAGGTGTTAGTTCTCGGACGCAGGTGGGAGATGGTACGCAGATACTCAAGGCTGTGGCGTTTCTTCTGAAGCGGATAATCCGAAGCGGACGGTCCCTCAACGGCTACCTCGGTCGCCTGAATCTCGAACGGCTGCTTTGCCTCCGGGGTCGCAACCAGGGTACCTTTTACGATAATGGATGCGCCTACGTTTAACTTGGAGATCTCCGCAAAGTTCGGCATTGTATCATGGTAAACAACCTGAAGCGTCTCAAAGTAGCTGCCATCGCTCACAACGATGAAGCCAAAGTTCTTGGAACCGCGCACGCTTCGTACCCAGCCGCCGATCTGAACTTCTTTGTCCAGATACGTCTCTCTGGAACGGTAAATTTCTCTTACAGTGGTTAAATTCATCTCAGTAAACTCCTTATTTTGCAAAATAAACTTTCTCATGCGGACTGCCCTGCAGTGTGCAGACCGTGTTTAACTTTCATTATACTGTATTTTTCTTGTAGATTCAAGGGACGGAGGGAAATTTGCGGGGGAAGAAACCTGCCCGTATAAAAAGTGACAGCTTTAAAAATTAACAGAAACAAATGCAAAAACAGAAGGAAAGGGCAGAAAACAAGCTGGGTATTGTGTCAACTCTGTGAATACTTGTTTTACAGAGACAAATGCCCGGTGTTAGAATGGGGATAAAGAAAGAAAACCGCGGAATACTTTCAAAGAGTCTATCAAACGGAAAGGGTGTAGACAGAAGAATTATGACTGAACTTGACGCAAATAAAAAAGCGGAAGAGCTTCTGAAAGGTGCGTACGATTTACATGTACATTCATCGCCCTCTGTTTTTCCGAGAGAATTGGATGGATTCCAGTTGATCCGGGAGGCAGACGCGGCAGGAATGGCGGGAGTGATGCTGAAAAGTCATTATGAATCAACGGCTTTGCGGGCAGAACTGATCAACCGCTACAGCGGCTGTAAGGCGAAAGCGTATGGCGGGCTCTGCCTCAACTGCCCGGCGGGCGGCTTGAATGTATACGCGGTGAAAAATGCATTGCGGGCGGGGGCAAAAATTGTATGGATGCCGACCCGGGATGCGAAAAACAGCCTAGTATTCGGAAACATGGAGGGAGATTTCTTCGACCGCAGGGGTATTACCATTCTGGAACAGGATGGAACATTAAAAGAATGCGTCTACGACATCATGGATGCTATCAAGGAAAAAGACGCATTTCTGGCAACAGGACATATCAGCCCGGAGGAATCCCTGATTTTATGCAGGGAAGGACGGAAACGGGGGGTCAATATGATTTTGACACATCCAGAGTTTCCAAGGACGAGGATAGGAAGAGACGATCAGGCGGAACTGGCGAAGCTGGGGGTTGTGATTGAGAAGAACTGGTTTAATCTGGCACAGAAAAGTGTGATGCCGGAAGAGATGGCAGAGACGATTCGGACCGTTGGAAGTGGACACGTATATCTGGCAACGGACCGAGGGCAGAAAGGGGCGCCGACACCCGTTTCGGAATTGAAACGGTTTATCGCCGTGATGCTGACCTGTGGGATTGCGGAAGCACAGATACGGGACATGGTCCAGAAGGTACCGGAAGAAGTGGTATGCAGATAAATTTATATAAATGCACATTTTTTAGAAGGAGGATTTTACATTATGAGGAAAGACAGAGTATTGGCAGGGGCATTAGCAGCAGTGACAGCGCTCAGCATGACAGCGTGCGGCGGCGGACAGGCAGGTGGTACCACACAGGCAGCGGCGGCAGGAACACAGGCGGCAGCCGAGAACACCGCTAACCCGAATGCCGAGACAACACTCAGCATCGGTTATACGACCGCAGCAAACGCGGATGATCCGTATCACTTTACTGCAACCAAGTTCAAAGAGATCGTGGAAGAGAAATCCGAGGGTAGAATTGCAGTCAACCTGTATGCGAGCAGTCAGCTTGGTTCCGAGCCGGAGATGTGGGAAGGCATGCAGACCGGAACATGCGACATGGCAGTCATGACGAATGCATATGTTTCTTCTTATGTACCGGCAAACGGCGCACTGGATCTTCCGTTCATTTTTAGCGATCTGGCACAGGCACGTGAGATCGTAGACGGCGATTTCGGTCAGTCCCTGATCGACAATATGGACGGAACAGGCGTTACATGTCTTGCATTTTCTGAGGGCGGATTCCGTCAGTTGTGTACAAAGGACAAAGAAATCAAAGCACCGTCCGATTTGAATGGACTGAAGATCCGCTGCATGGAGACAAAGATTTATCTGTCTGCTTACAAGGCGCTGGGTGTAAATGCAACCCCGATGGCATGGGGCGAGCTTTTAACCGCTCTGCAGCAGGGTACCGTAGATGGCTGTGACGCACCGTTAAGTGTATTATATACCAACGGTTTCCCGGATATCTGCAAATACATTGATAATGTAAACCTGTTCTATTCTCCACTTCCGGTATGTATTTCTACCAGCGTATATGAGTCCTTATCTGAGGAAGATCAGGCGATCTTAAAAGAAGCAGCACAGGAAGCAGCCAAAGAAACACGTGAAAATAACGATGCAACCGCTGAAAAGATGGAGTCGGATCTGACGTCTCAGGGCATGACGATTGTATCCTCTGAGGATGTAGATACAGAGGCATTCCAGAGTGCCGTACAGCCGTGCTATGACGAGATGGAATCCTACATCGGTTCTGAGTGGGTGGATCAGATTAAATCCCTGACCGGCACGGAGAGGTGATTGCAGAAAGAGGGTTTGACAGCATGAAAAAATTACAGCAGGTTTCAGACATAATTAATAAGTGCGTCAGTTACATAGGAATGGTGATTTTTATTATCCTGATTGTTGCCTGTGTGGCACAGGTGTTTTTCCGCTTCATTCTGAATAATTCATTGTCCTGGAGCGAAGAACTTGCCCGGTACTGCTTTATCTGGATGCATATGCTGGGGGCTTCCTTGTTGATTGAGGGAAGCGGACATGCTACAGTAACAGCAATCCTGGATCTGATGCATGGAACACTTCGAAAAATTGTCGATATTATCATTGAATTAGTTATCTTTTTTGATGGAACCGTAATGCTGTACGCAGGCTTAAAGCTTGCGTACAGCTCCAGAACCAACTTGAGCACCGCGCTTTCTGTCCCGATGTGGTGTATCAATTCCTCCGTGGCAGTCGGCGGAATCCTTTTGATGTTCCAGGCATTTGTAGCGATTGCGATGATCGTATCAGCGACAGAGAGAAAGGAGGATAAACCGGTATTATGACACTTGTATTAGTAGTATTATTCGGTCTGATGCTTTTGGGTATTCCGGTTGCATTTGCAATCCTTTCTGCCGGAATGGCATATCTGGCGACAACGGGGGGGAGTATGCTGGTAGTCGCACAGCGGCTGATTTACGGTCTTAACTCCTTCACACTGCTTGCAGTCCCACTGTTTATCTTGGTAGGAAACCTGATGGATTTCGGTGGTATTTCCAAACGTCTGACCGATTGGGCGAAGAGTATTTTAGGCTGGCTTCCGGGTGGCCTTGGAATTGTAACCGTATTCAGCTGCGCGATTTTTGCAGCGCTGACGGGCTCCGGTCCGGCGACGGTAGCGGCGATCGGTTCGATCATGCTTCCGTCTATGTTAAAGGCGGGTTATTCAAAAGATACCAGCGCCGGTCTGGTTGCATCGGCAGGTGCGCTGGGACCAATCATTCCGCCGAGTATTCCGATGATTATTTACGGCGTTACGATGAACCTGTCGATTCCGGCGATGTTCATGGCGGGCGTTATCCCGGGACTTGTCATTGCACTGGCGTTATCGTTAGTCAATGTCGTATTCGCATACAGGAATCCGGAGGTTCTGAAACATGCGAAGACGATGAAGTTTGATTTTAAAGAATCCATGAAATTGTTCTGGAAAGCGCTGGGCGCTCTGGGACTTCCGGTTCTGATTCTAGGCGGTATTTATGGCGGTATCTTTACCCCAACCGAATCCGCAGCGGTCGGCATTGTTTATGCGCTGATTCTGGGTTTTGCATTGAAAGAACTGAAAGTAAAAGATTTACCGAAGATCCTGATCAATTCCCTGAAAACATCGACAATGGTCAATTTCATCATCGCGGCGGCGTCCCTGTTCTCCTGGGTTGTATCGAAATCCCAGATCGGAATCGTGATTTCCAATGCATTTATCAGCTTCGTAGGTGGCAGCCAGGCACTTTATCTCTTCGTACTAGTTGTAGTGCTCTTAATTGTAGGCTGTCTGATGGATAACGTAGCGGCAACTCTGATTCTGGCACCAATTTTAATTCCGGTTGGAATTGCACTCGGATGTAATGAACTCCACATCGGTATGCTGTTCTGTATTTGCCTGGTAGTTGGATTCGTAACACCTCCGTTTGGATATAATCTGTTTACGGCGGTTTCGATTTCAGGCTTGAATTTTAAACAGATTGTAAAGGGAGCGCTTCCGTTCCTTTTGACGGAAATATTGCTTCTGTTTGTATTTGCATATGTACCGGGAATCATCACATGGCTTCCGAGACTAATGGGGTACGGATACTAAGTATTAGAAAAATACGTAAGAAAAAGGGGCTGTGAAAAGACAGCAGAAGAGACTTGAAAGGTCAATGCGCTGTTTTTTTACGGCTCCTTTTGGTTAGAATAAGAAAATAGATAGAACTGAGAACTGGCGGAGGAAACAATGAAAATAGGATTCGAAGTTTTTTTGGTGGTAGCCAGAGAAATGAGTATTACAAAAGCTGCAAATGAGCTTCATATTACACAGCAGTGCGCCAGCGATCATATAAAGAGGCTGGAAAAAGAGTATAATGTCGTGTTGTTTGAGCGGCGTCCCAAATTCCGTCTGACACAGGCGGGCGAGATCATGCTTCATAACCTGTTAAATATCCAGATTATGGAGACGAGTATGAGCCGGAGCCTGGCGGGGATAGCGGAGGGGACGGTGGGCGGTTTTACCTTGGGAATCAGTACATCCCGCGCGCCGATCATACTGCCCCGTGTGCTGCCGCGATATTACCAGTGTTACCCGAAGGTAAATATATCCTTTACGGAGGAGGACACACAGATTCTGGAGGAACGCCTGTTGAACGGACAGGTAGATTTATTTA
Source organism: Clostridium sp. AF20-7 (assembly GCF_003479275.1). Taxonomy (NCBI): domain Bacteria; kingdom Bacillati; phylum Bacillota; class Clostridia; order Eubacteriales; family Clostridiaceae; genus Clostridium; species Clostridium sp. AF20-7. The sequence continues at coordinate 53,999 of NZ_QUGF01000013.1, forward strand.
TCGGGGTCAATACGTCACCGCATCCGGATTATAAAATCCAGACCCTGACGACGGATGAGATCATCCTGGTTATCTCCGCCAAGCTTTTGAGGCGGGAATTTAGCGAGCAGGAGATCCGGCAGATGGAGGATGGGATTGATCTGAAACGGTTTTCCAACATTCCGTTTACGCAGAGTTTCAAGACCGGAAAAGTCAACCATGCGATTCAGGAATATCTGGACAGTTATAATGTAAAGCTTAATGTCATCTATAACATCAGTGATAGTGAGACGCAGATTCTGCTCTGCGCGTCCGGCATCTGTGCGGCGCTGTGCCCGAAAATGCTGCTGGCAGCCGCGTACCGTCACAATCAGACCTGTAAACCGGAGGATGAACTCTATATGTTCCCGATCCGGAACTTGGGACGGGAGTTAAAGATCGAGCTGGTCAGCCATCGGAATGCGATGCATCCGATGTATATACAGGACTTTGTCCATATCTTACAGGAGGAGTTGCCGCGGATTGCAGATTCGATGAGTCTGGAAGAATTGAGAAAGAGTATACAGTAAAAAAGCCTTGAATCGGAAATGCTTTTGAGTCAAAAGTGTCTCAGATTCAGGGCTTTTTTCAGTTCGCGGGAGGTTCACTCTCAGATTCCACATCCCGGAATTACGAAAATATTATGTAAAAGGAACGAAAAATGTCGGAAAATGTACAAAATTGGGACAAATTCTATTAAAAATTTGTTCACTATTTTCGTGAAGTATGTTATAATAAAAACAGGTTTAAAATACACATTATATGTGAGCATCGAGGGGTGATATCGTGATTAAAAAGGAAATGATAGCTATGCTGTTGGCAGGCGGACAGGGCAGTCGTCTGGGTGTCTTAACTCAAAAAGTAGCAAAACCTGCGGTTTCTTTCGGAGGAAAGTATCGAATCATCGATTTTCCGTTAAGTAACTGTATCAATTCGGGAGTGGACACGGTAGGCGTTCTGACCCAGTATCAGCCGCTGCGGCTGAATGCACATATTGGAATCGGTATTCCGTGGGATCTGGACCGCAACGTAGGTGGTGTGACGGTACTTCCGCCGTATGAGCGGAGCAAAGGAAGCGATTGGTACACCGGTACGGCGAACGCGATCTACCAGAATCTGGAATACATGGAAACGTACAATCCAGAGTATGTGCTGATTTTGTCCGGCGACCACATCTACAAGATGGACTACGAGGTAATGCTGGAATACCACAAAGCAAACAATGCGGATGTGACGATCGCGGCGATGCAGGTTCCGATGGAGGAGGCAAGCCGTTTCGGTATCGTTATAACCGATGACAACAACCGCATTACGGAGTTTGAGGAGAAACCGGCGAATCCGCGCAGCAATTTAGCTTCCATGGGTATTTACATATTCAGCTGGAAGGTGCTCAAGGAAGCGCTCATCAAGCTCTCGGACGAGCCTGGATGTGATTTTGGAAAGCACATTATCCCGTATTGCCATGCAGCTGGAAAACGTATCTTCGCATACGAGTACAACGGCTACTGGAAAGATGTCGGAACCCTTGGCTCCTACTGGGAGGCAAACATGGAACTGATCGACATCATTCCGGAGTTCAACCTGTATGAAGAATACTGGAAGATTTACACGAAGAGCGATATTATTCCCCCACAATTTATATCGGAGCAGTCCAAGATAGAACGCAGTATCATCGGCGAGGGCACCGAGGTATACGGCGAAGTCATTAACTCGGTCATCGGAGCAGGCGTTACGATCGGAGAAGGTGCGGTGATCCGTGATTCGATCATCATGAAGGGCACGACGATCGGCTCTGGCACGGTTGTGGATAAGGCGATCGTGGCGGAGGACGTTACCATCGGTGAGAATGCCGAGGTCGGCGTCGGAGAATATGCCGAGAGCAAGTACGACAAGAAGGTATATCAGTTCGATCTGGTAACGATCGGAGAGCGCTCCGTGATACCGGATGGAGTGAAGATAGGACGGAACACAGCGATTTCCGGTGTGACGACGGCAGACGATTATCACGGCGGCGAGCTGGAGAGCGGCGATTATATCATAAAGGCAGGTGGAATACAATGAGAGCGATCGGGATTGTTTTAGCTGGCGGCAACAGCAAGAGAATGAGAGAATTATCCAATAAGAGAGCCATCGCAGCGATGCCTATCGCAGGCAGCTACCGCAGTGTCGATTTTGCTCTGAGCAATATGAGCAATTCCCACATCCAGAGTGTGGCGGTACTGACGCAGTACAACTCCCGTTCCCTGAATGAGCACTTGAGTTCTTCCAAGTGGTGGGATTTCGGACGTAAGCAGGGCGGCATGTATGTATTCACACCGACGATCACGGCAGAGAGCAGCGACTGGTACCGCGGTACCGCAGATGCGCTGTATCAGAACCTCGATTTCTTAAAGAAAAGTCATGAGCCGTATGTGGTCATTGCAGGCGGCGACTGTGTCTATAAATTGGATTACGGCAAGGTACTGGAGTATCATATTGAAAAGAAAGCGGATATTACCGTAGTATGCAAGGAGATGCCTCCGGAGGAGGACGTTACCCGCTTCGGTCTGGTGAAGTTAAATGATGACGGACGTATCACAGATTTTGAGGAAAAACCGATGCTGGCGACCTCCAGCATGATCTCCTGCGGTATCTATGTAATCCGCCGCCGTCAGCTCATCGAACTTCTGGAGCGCTGTGCAGCAGAGGATCGGTATGATTTTGTTACCGATATTTTAGTCAGATATAAGAACCTCAAACGCATTTACGCGTATAAGTTAGGAACTTACTGGAGCAACATCGCTTCGGTTGATTCGTACTACAAGACGAACATGGATTTCCTAAAACCGGATGTACGCCACTATTTCTTCAAGGAATACCCGGAGATCTACTCCAAGGTAGATGATCTTCCGCCGGCAAAATACAATCCGGGTGCAAATGTCAAGAACAGCCTGGTATCCAGCGGCTGTATCTTAAATGGTACGGTGGAGAACTCGGTTCTGTTTAAGAAGGTATATGTAGGCAATAACTGTATCATCCGGAATTCTGTTATTTTAAATGATGTTTACATCGGGGACAATACAGTGATTGAGAATTGTATTGTAGAGAGCCGTGATACGATCCGCGCCAACACGACGCACATCGGTACGCCGGAAGATGTAAAGATTGTCATTGAGAAGAACGAGCGGTTTACATTATAGGGTACATCAAAGAACAGACGGAAGGGGTAAATGGGTATGCAGATTACAGACGTAAGAGTGCGGCGGATAGAGAAGGAAGGTAAGATGAAAGCCATCGTATCCATCACACTTGACAATGAATTTGTGGTTCATGATATCAAGGTTATTGAGGGAGAGAAAGGACTTTTTATTGCTATGCCGAGCCGTAAGGCTGCGGATGGAGAATACCGGGATATTGCCCACCCGATTAATTCGGGAACCAGAGACATGATTCAGAATGTCATTCTTGCCAAATACGAGGCGACAGCTCTGGAACTGGCAGAGCTGGAGAAAGCAGAATAAAAAGCAGGAAAAGAAAGTAAAAAGAGAGAAAATATGAAAAAATGTCCCCGGACACGCTGGACAAAGTGCCCGGGGGCATTTATTATGTAGATACAGTATGCTCAAAAACGGGCGGAATTTGCCCGAATGTGTACAGATAATCCATAAGGGGGTAATTATGAGCGGTACGATTTTTTCTTTAATACCGCCTATCGTAGCCATTGCGCTTGCATTGATTACGAAAGAGGTGTACCTGTCTCTGCTGATAGGTATTATGTCGGGCGCGTTTTTATTTACGGGTCCAAATCCGCTTCATGCGGTGGAAACAATGATCGCGATCATGGGCGAGAAGATCGGGGGCAATGTCAACATTCTGCTTTTCCTGGCATTTCTCGGCATCGTGGTAGCACTGATCACAAAGTCTGGTGCGTCGAAGGCTTATGGTGAGTGGGCGTCCCACGCGATCCGCACGAAGAAGGGCGCGCTGTTTGCAACCATGTTCCTCGGAATGCTGATTTTCGTGGATGACTATTTTAACTGCCTGACCGTCGGCACGGTTATGCGTCCGGTGACGGACAAGCACAAGATCACACGTGCGAAGTTAGCCTACATCATCGATGCGACGGCGGCGCCGATCTGTATCATCGCGCCGATCTCAAGCTGGGCGGCAGCGGTCGGTTCTTCGCTTCCGGAAGACAGCGGGGTGGACGGCTTCAGTCTGTTCCTTCACACGATTCCGTTTAATCTGTATGCGCTTCTCACGATCTGCTTCATGCTCTTTTTGGTAGCAGGCGATTTTGATTTCGCGGCGATGAAACGCTATGAAGAACAGGTGAAAAAGACCGGAAAAGAGACGACGGTCGAGGCGGAGGCGATGGAGATCTCCGGCAACGGAAAGGTTATCGATCTGATTCTTCCGATCCTGGTCCTGATTGCGTTCTGCGTCAGCGGTATGCTGTATACAGGTGGCATCCTGGACGGCGTTGGTCTGGTTGAGGCGTTCGCCAACTGTGATTCGGCACTGAGCCTGGTGCTTGGTTCCTTCTTCACCCTGGTGTTTATCTTTGTATTTTACATGATCCGCCGTGTCATCCGGTTCAATGAGTTCTGTGAATCCTTCACGATCGGCGTCAAGGCGATGATCCCGGCGATCATGATTCTGTGCCTTGCCTGGACTCTGTCTGGTATCTGCAGTGCGGATTACTTAAACATCGGCGGCTATGTCAAAGAGGTAGTGGGCGGCAATGCGCTGGTCGGCTCCCTGATGCCGGCCCTGATGTTCGTCATCGCGGCGGGGCTGGCGTTCTCGACTGGTACGTCCTGGGGTACCTTCGGTATTCTGCTTCCGATTGCATTTGCGGTGGTTGGCGCTGAAAATATGAACAGCCTTACAATCGTGACGGCTTCGATTCTGGCAGGTGCGGTCTGCGGCGACCATGTTTCCCCGATCTCGGATACGACCATCCTTGCGTCGGCTGGCGCCCAGTGCCACCACATCAACCACGTATCGACCCAGATCCCGTATGTGCTGTGCGTAGCGGCGTGCTGTTTCCTCGGTTATCTGGCAGCCGGAATTACCGCCAATGGCTGGGTGGGAACCGGCGTGGGATTCGCAGCGCTGATTGTGGTTCTGGTTATTCTGGATCGAAAGAATAAAGGGACGAAAGAGGCGTAAAAGCATCGGCAGTAAACGAAAATTGGTTCGTTTACTGCCGATTTTTGCGTTTATGCTATATCTATACAACCGCCGGCTCCAGGAGAAGCTTGCCGGTTTTGTAGCGTTCTTTGCTGAATAACTTGATATCCATGCTGTCCTCCTGCCCGGCGAGATCCTGTAAGCAGGCATCTACCTTACCCTGTTCCAGGGATTCATAACAGGTAGTGATGGTATCGTGTACCTCGATGCAGGATTCTGGGAAATTTGCCTGTGCGTACATGTGGGAGGCAGTTCCTTTTTCAACTGCTACCTTGTAGTCACCGCTTCGGAGTGCTTCTTCGCCGGTAATCTCTTTCGGACTGCTTTCGGTATTGACCATGACAACCTGGCCTGCGTCATAATATGTCTTGGAGAAGTTCATGACCTCTTTTCTCTGGTCGGTTGCACACAGGGCAGCCATGCCTATATCCAGCTTTCCCTCTGCCAGGGAGGCAGTCAGTGCGGAATAATCCATAACCTGGATATCACCGTCCAGCTCAAATCCCAGATAATCTTTCAGGGCGTTCATCATATCGATATCAAACCCAATCAATGTGGTTCCGTCTGTGTCGTAGTAAGTAAACGGCGCGAACAGTGCGGTGGTACCGAATTTAAGCTTTACGCCTTTCAGCGCGTCCTTGGCGCCAGCGCTGGTTTCTTTCGTTTCATCGGAGGAAGCGGTCGTATCTTCCGCTGGGGCATCGGTAGCAGCTGCGGTTGTTTCTGCCGGAGCAGAAGACTGTCCGCATCCTGCCATTGCCGTTGCTGTTATCACCTTTTTTTCATAATGGTTCCTCCTCTTTTTCAGCTGTGCCCGCGGTAAGCCGGCACGTGATCAGTTGCCATATAAATAAAAACAAGGACGCATTCATCGTAAAAGAGATGCGCCCTTGCAATTATTTTCTGTTATGTTTATTCTGCTTTTCCTGAATTGATGCCAATTATACGTGCGGTTTTTCGATATGTCAACTGAAAAATCTGCCATTTGTGTTATATATTGAAAAATTTTGCGTAATTTATATCAAAAAAATGATATCGAAAGTAATTTGCTGGAAAAAATCAAACAGAATGCGGTAATGTATGAAAAAATATTCAATATACGATAAATAAACGAGGCGATTTTTCGCTGAAATGAAAAAACTGCGCGCGTATTAGGGGGAACGAAATACGCACGCAGTTATCCGCTATAGGAATTGGATAAATGTCAAATAAGAACCCCCTCTTTGTAGACACTGTACAGATGGTCGGTAAACGCGTGCAGGTCATCGAGCGGGTTAGCATCCAGAATCAGGATGTCCGCCAGTTTTCCAGCCTCGATCGAGCCGCGCTGTGTGCCGATGCCGAGTTCGTTGGCAGCTGCGATGGTCGCACACCGGATGACATCTGCGTTTGGCATGCCGTATTCGTGCATGGTAAACATTTCCAGGTAGGCGGACGGGTGCGGACCAAAGTTGGCAGAGCCGGCGTCACTTCCGAGAATGATTTTCACACCGATTTCCATTGCCTTTTTAAAGGATTTCCGCTGGTTTTCAGCGACTACCTTTGCTTTTTCTACAATCACATCAGCGATGATGCCTTCGCTCTCTACAAGACTCTTGTAAACGGCTACCGTCGGTACCCAGCACTGTCCATGTTCCTTCATTTTTAGAAGGATTTCTTCGGTCATTTCAGCGCCGTGCTCGATCGTATCGATGCCAGCGTCCACGCATTTGGAGATGGCGTCATAGGAGAGCGCATGGGCGGCTACCTTCATATTCAGGCGGTGCGCCTCATACACCAGTGTTTCCAGTTCTTTCGGCGAATACATACACGGACCGACATCTTCCAGACCGGCAGCTCCGCCGCTCGCCATGATTTTTGCCCAGTGGATCGGCGGGATTGACATTTCGATATCATAGCCCTTTAAGCGCTTGATGCGATCGATCAGCTGTGCCTCCGTATTTGCGATAAAACCAATCATCGGGCAGTGTCCGTAGGAACCCTGGATGGCGCTTCCGGCAGGAAGAATATTGGCGCCCTGAATAATTCCACGGTTGATCGCGCTTGCCAGCGGAATGGCGGCGTCATCGTGGGAGCCGACATCCCGGACGGTGGTAACGCCCGCTTTCAGGGAATCCATTGCGCCGCGGACACCCTTTGCAAAGCAGACATAGTTGCCGTCCTTGATGGTATCCCCCATCGGATCCGGGGAAGTACCATCCCAGACAAGGTGGACATGGGCGTCCATGACGCCAGGAGTCAGATATTTGCCGGTACAGTCGACCGCGTCCGCTCCGTCCGGGGCTTTTTCGTCCAGTGAAACGATTTTTTTGTTTTCAATTTTAACATCAGCTGAGAAAAAGGTTCCTTTTTCTACATCCAGCACGTGTGCATTTTTCAGATAAAAAGCAATGAAATCCCTTCTTTCTTAATGGAAACGGCAGTTCCAAACGCGGTGGAAAATTGCAGTCGCGCTGGGACTGCCGGTTAAACACAATGAGTATTATTTATGCAGCTTCGCCTGCCAGTGTTTTCTGTGTGCAGGCAGATACGATAACGAGTACCAGGATAGAGATAGGAGCTGCAATCAGAGCACTCTGATATCCGCCCGGGCATCCGAGGAGTTCCCAGGTAAGTGTTGCAATCGCGCCGCAAAGCATGGACAGGAAGCCAGCCGGACGGGTTACTTTCTTAGAGAACATGGAGCCGAGGACTGCTGGTGTGATGCTGGCGCCGATCATGGTGTAAGACCAGTTCTGAAGCGCCAGAATTGTCGGGAAGAAGTTTAAAATAATCAGGGCGATGATACCGATTAAAGCAGTACCGATCCGGTTTACCCAGAGTGTCTGGGAGTCGCCCGGAGTTTTATTGATATACTGTTTGTAGAAGTCATACGTAACACTGGTTCCACAGGTCAGCAGGTAAGAAGTACCGGTTGTGATGATGAATGCGGTGGAAGCTGCTAACAGCATGCCGCCGATGAATGTCGGAATAATCGTCGTGGTAGACAGGAAGGACATACCTGCGTCAATGTTGGTACCAAATAAAACGCTTCCGGTGAAGGCGATGATGCCGACGCACGGCATAACGATGAGCGCCATAACGCCCCATCCGATGATGGCGTTTCTGGCTGTCTTATCAGTCTTGGCAGCGGTCAGACGGGTATAGAAGTTCTGGTCGCCGGTCTCAAGAAGGATAAGCGGCAGGAAAGAACCGATCCAGATGATGATGTTGCGTCCGCCGAAGAAGGAAAGCTTATTCGGGTCGATTGCAGCTGCGGTAGCGGTGATGGACTCCCAGCCGCCTCCGGCTTTGAGGACAAACGGAATACCGACGATACAACAGGCAACGATTAGGAATGCGCTGACTGCATCTGTCCATGCAACGGAGAAAAGACCGCCGGTAACAGAGAGGACAATAATGATAATAGTTGCGATCACGGTAGAGGTTTTCGGATCAATACCGGTTGTAATATTTAAAACGTATCCAAATCCTTTGTACTGTGAAGCAATGATACCAGCCATACCGAAGAGGTTGATGACAGAACCTAGGATCCGGGTCTCAGCGCCGTATTTCTGCTGGAGAATCTGCGGTACGGTAAAACAATTGCTCTTTCGAATCTGCTTGTATACACACATATAGATGATACAGAAAACGATGAACGGGATAACCCACTGGATACCAGCCCAGTAGCCGTAGTTGTAAGCGAGCGAGTTGCCGCCGCCGGTGATGGTTCCGCTTCCGACGGAAGTTGCGAGCAGTGTTCCCATTAAGACGAACGGACCTAAGCTTCGACCGGCGAGTGCATAGTCTTCACTGCTTTTTATTTTTTTTGATGCCCAGGCGCCGATTCCAATCATAACACCAAAATAAACAATAACGAAAATCAACAGGTGAGGGGCAGTTTTAAGTTCCATAAATGTCATAGTCATTTCCTCCTTGCTGTAATGGTTCAGAATGCGTTTTATTTATTCTACATTCAGATAACTTTTCGCTTCATAGACGGTGCCCTCTTTCATGACAAAGGAGCAGTCGCGCAGGGCGTCCTTGTCGGTGAGAAGATCCCGCTTCCATCCGGCGATATCGGCGTATTTGCCTTTTTCGATAGTGCCGGTGATGGAGTCAATTTCACAGATTTCTGCGTTATTTTTCGTGGCAGCCTGTAAGATGCGGAAAGCATCCATGCCGCTCTCCATCATGCAGCGGAATTCCATGCCGCTTTCATAATTCTGGTAAGCAGCGACGAAATCGGTGCCGTAGCCCAACTTGATGTGGCTGTCCACGATGATTTTCCGACCTTTCTGCATCCGTTCCTGATAAATTCCCAGCTTGCGCTGAAATTCCGGGGACTTCTGTGCCATTTTTTTCGGATCCGGATAAATCGCTTCATGGAACGGGCTGAAGGTAGGAACCAGATAGGTTCCGGTCTGTTCAAACATTTCGGCGGATTCTTCATCCATGAGGGAGCCGTGCTCGATTCCCGTGATACCGAAGCCCATCAGTTTTTTCATGAGGCGCGGTCCGTAGGCGTGAGCCGTGACCGGAATCCGGAGTTCTCTGGCGGTATCGAAAATCGCTTTAAATTCCGCATCATTTAACTGGATGTCGTCCGGATCATCATACGGAGTAGCAAATCCGCCGGTTGCCATGATTTTGATAAAATCGGCGCCGAGCTTTTTCTCCCGCCGGACCGCTGCTGTGAAGAAATCCGGTCCATTTCCAAGCCCGGAATACTGGTGTTCCATGAAATCACAGAGAACCGGGTTGCTCCGGACGGTCTGCGTCATGTCCGCATGGCTTCCGGTTGTACCGAGAAGATGCGGGGCAACAACCAGGCGGGCGCCAGGGAGATATCCCTCGTTGATTGCCCGTTTGACGTCGAGTTCATAGGATTCCCGGAACCATCCCATTGAGCGGATAGTTGTGAAACCGCCGTGCAGGGCACGTTCGGCGGTGCAATAGGTGGCGAGTGTGCGGTAACCGTCGGAGTTGTAGATGGTATCGCTGTAGACATCGCGCCAGTTGAAAAATTCCGGGTGCATATGAGCGTCGATCATGCCGGGAGTCACGGTCAGGTGGCTTAAATCCAAGATTTCAGTTCCTTCCGGACATGGGAGGTTGCTACCGACTTCTTCAATGTATTTGCCGTGGACCAGAATTTCTGCGTGCTCAAGAAAACGAGCTTCCAGTCCGGTATATAATTTTCCGCATAGAATTTTAATCCATTTATCCGACATATACCTACCTCCTGTGTGTTCAATTTTGGAAAACAATTTTTAGATGAATGCACTCACTGAATATGTTCATTTAAAAAATACCACAGGTTCAGGGCATAAGTCAATAATTAATCTGATAATTTGTTAATTTCATTTATTATAACAGAAATAGTTGAAAGAAATTGTAATATATGAATTAATATAGACAGAATACAGGATGTACAGAAGTCTGAACGATAGTTTATAGACAAAACACCGGAATGGAATTGTGATGAATGCCCAACAGTTCCATTCCGGTATCTAAAAAGAAATTTCACGAAATTAAATCGGTTTTCTAATATATGAAAAGATGATTTCCCACCATTTTAATGCCTGGGTGTCGATATCAAACTGTCTGCGCCGCAGCAGCCAGTCCAGAAGCATTCCGCGGCTCGACTGGAGCATCAGATCATAGAAATCATATTCGTCTAAATCTGCCCGGATGGAACCTTCCTTCTGGCAGGCTTCAAACAGGAAATGATAAATCTGGTAGAGAGCGCGGCTTCCATCCGTCAGGGTGGATTCCTCCTGCTGATTCCGGAGGTTGTAGATATAGAGGCTCCGCAGGTTGCTGTAGCTGGAAACGGCTTTCTGGACGAAGAAATAAAAGCGGGCAAGCTTGTCCATGGCGGACAGATCCCTGTATTTTGCATGGGTACTCAGCTGCTCATAGAAGTTGACGTAGAGATCGTCCAACGGTTCCGCATTCTGCGCCGCCATCTCTTCTTTATTTTTAAAATAGCGGTAGATGGAGCCGACCGAGGTCTGAGCCGCATCCGCAATATCCTGGATGGTGACATCCTCGAATCCCTTTGTTTCAAAGAGATCAAGCGCACAGGTCAGGATGCGTTTCCGCGTTTCCAGCGCCTGCTGTTTTCGTTTGGTTAAATTTTCGCTCATATATGTCCATGCAGAAGCGCACCGTCTTCTGCCCCTTCCTGAAATTCATGGTAAATAAGTATCCTGATTTTATTATATCGGATTTTGTGTAAATATGCCAATGAAAAAAGTGTAAAGTCAATTGAATTTATAGGATAAAATTCATATTTATGAAATAGCGGTGGCATGGAAACTTTGGAAAAACGCATTCCCCACCAGCGATAAACTCCGTTCCTTCCGTTTGACCAGACAGATACTTGAGTGGATCTGGGGCTGGGTGATGATCCGGCGGATCAGGGCGGGATCGGAATTTAAACAGAGGGCAGATTCAGGCGCGAGCGCGATGCCCAGCCCTTCGGACGCCCATAAAAGGGCGGTTCTGGCATCGTCGGCAATGCAGACGATGTTCGGTTCCAGCGCCTGTTCCTCAAAATATCCCAGAATCAGCGGCTGCCAGCGGCGGTAAAGGATGAGCGGCGCGCGGGTGAGGGCGGAGAGGGGAAGAGATGTGGGCGTATGGCTTTTTTGTGGTTCGGAAGCGTCGGATGCAGGCATAGGGTGGGAACTTTGAATCACAGAACCAGTGTCGGATGGAGGAATATCGGTCAGAAGGGCATTCGGGCATTCCTGGTAATGGCTCCAGATCATTTCGCGCCCGATCGCCAGAAATGCCTCCGGCGGCAGTGTCTGCATCTCCAGCCCGGCTTTGGCAAATGGCGTCCGGATCACGGCGAGGTCGATCTGGTTGGAGTGAAGCAGATCGAGCAGGTGGTAGGAATTGGACTCATGGAGTTCAAACAGGGCTTTGGGATAGGATCGCCGGAATGGGGCAAGATAATGCCGGGTCACAAATTCGACGGCGGAGGAGATGATGCCAAGGCGCACAACGCCCTGAATCTCCTGTTTCTGTGCAGTCAGCTCCGTGCAGGCAGCCTGGCTCAGATCGAGGATCGCAAGCGCCCGGTCGTAGAACGTCTTTCCAGCAGGTGTCAGTCGGATGCGGCGGGAACCGCGCTCAAACAGCGTCACACCCAGTTCTGCCTCCAGAAGCTTCATCTGGTGGCTGAGCGGAGGTTGTGAGATATTCAGTTTTTTGGCTGCCTGGGAAATATTTCCCTCGTTGACGATGGTGGTGAAGTAGGATAACTGGCGAAGTTCCATAAATGCTCCTTCCTGTTCGGATTCGTTGTAAAACTGTGTATACGGCAGATATATTATATAACAAAATCCGATAGAATAACAGACGAACTATATCTTTTCGATATATATTCTATATCCGAATGGTATTTTTCAGACTCCTTGAATTCTGGTATGATACATAAGCAGGTATATACTGGAAATTCCAGAGAAATAAAAGTGTAGGGATAATACGGAAGGGAGTGGGCAGAAATGAAAGAACTGCTGGATATGTTTCTGACGTTTGCCAGAATCGGAGGGTTTACCTTCGGCGGCGGATATGCGATGCTGCCGATGCTGCAGAAAGAGGTAGTCAATGGACGCCATTGGGCGACGGATGAAGAATTGATGGATTACTACGCGATTGGTCAGTGTACACCGGGTATCATCGCGGTCAACACGGCGACGTTTGTCGGTTATAAGAATCGGGGAATTCCAGGGGCGATTGCGGCGACACTGGGAGTCATTGCGCCGTCGCTTGTCATCATTATGATTATTGCGGCATTTATTTCTAACTTTATTGAACTTAGCTTTGTGAGCAGCGCCTTTGCAGGCATCCGCGCCTGCGTTTGTGTGCTGATCGGCAGTGCGGTTGTCAAGCTGGCGAAGAAATCGCTGGTTGATAAAGGAGCGATCGCGATTGCGGCGGTTGTGTTTGTACTGTCACTGTTTACATCGGTTTCCCCGGCGCTTCTTGTTGTCGTGGCGGGTGCGATCGGGATTGTACTGAAGGGCGGAAAGGGGGAGAAGAAATGATGCTGATACTTGAATTATGCTTCCGCTTCTTCTGCTGCGGACTGTTTGCGATTGGAGGCGGACTGGCGACCCTCCCGTTCCTTTACAATATTTCCAAGGAGACGGGATGGTATACCTTTAATGATATTTCCAACATGATCGCTGTCTCCGAGTCCACACCGGGACCGATGGGAGTCAATATGGCGACCTACGTCGGCTTCCATATTAAGGGGATTCTCGGCGGACTGGCAGCGCCACTCTCACTGGTGCTTCCGTCGGTCATCATCATTGTGATTATCTCGAAGATTCTCGATAAGTTTAAATCCTCTTCGATCGTACAGAATGCCCTCTATGGTCTGCGCGCGGCATCTACCGCCCTGATTGCGGCAGCCGGTATCGGCGTGGCAAAGATAGCGTTCCTCCATGTCGGCGAGGATGGCAGCCTGGCGTTTTCCGAGCTGTTTTCCATCATCAACTGGAAAGCGATCGTACTGTCGCTTGCGATCTGGTACGGCTTAGTTAAATGGAAAAAGCACCCGATCCTCTATATCGTGGTGGCGGCTGTGGCCGGAATCGTTTTCCAGTTCCACTAGGGAAGATAGAAGAAAATAGAACCATTTCCAGAAGAGGTAGTTCGGTATCGGCATATTCTTTTGGGGTGGTTCTTTTTTGTCATAGGAAGCTTCGTCCTATAAAACAAAAAATACAAGAAAACGCGATCGCAAAGCGCGATAATAGTTAGAAACAGAACAAATAAAACAGAAATACACAACAATTACAAAAATATAATCAGATAAATAAAGAAAAATATGGAAAATAATTAGAAATAATGCTTGACAAAATGAAAATTATCTAGTAGAATAAAACCATCAAAAGAAACAGAGATAACCCCAACAAACGGTTACCATAGTTTCTAGGACGAAATAAGGAACAAGGAGGACGGTCCAATGGGATAGTTAGTTACTAAAAAACATGATCATGGTTTTAAAAACCGAATTTATCCAATTAAATAAAAAGATAAAAATCGGTATCGATGGAATCCATCATCATACAATCTCTAAAAGAGTTTACATAGATACATGTAATCAAAGGAGGAGATTCATATGAAAGGAAGAGGTCCATAGCACATTTAAAACAAAATATAAAAGAAAGAGAGGTTATATAGTGAAACTTCGGGATATTTCATAAAAGAGCTGTCTGATGACGAGAAAGTCGGACAGCTCTTTTTTTGTGCAATAGGAAATTCCTTGGAATTCCCCATTACACAAAAAGGCACATTCTTTGTTTTGTTTACAGAAAATCGAAGCAAGCGCGGCAGAAAGGTTGACGAATGAAGTCAAAAAGGATATTCTGGAAAATGAAAATGATGTACATTATAAAATGAAGGGAATTGTTGGAGGTATCTATCTAAAATGAATGAAAACGACATGGTCATTAAAGACGCCAGAACACTGGGTCTGCCGAAGATGCTGCTTTTAGGTTTGCAGCATATGTTTGCGATGTTCGGCGCGACGATCCTGGTGCCGATTCTGGTCAATACCTATTTTGAGGGAGAGGGACTTTCGATTCAGGTAACGCTGATGTGTGCGGGTCTGGGAACACTGTTTTTCCATGCCTGCTCTAAGTTAAAAGTCCCGGCGTTCCTCGGTTCCTCGTTCGCATTCCTCGGTGGATTTGCGACGGTGGCAAACTTGGACAGCGGTATTTTTGCAGATATGACGATGGGCGAGAAATTGCCATATGCCTGCGGCGGTATCGTGGTAGCGGGTGCGCTGTACCTGATTCTGGCGCTGATCATCAAGCTGGCAGGCGTGGAGCGCGTCATGCACTATCTGCCGCCGGTTGTGACAGGTCCGATCATTATCTGTATCGGACTTTCACTGGCGCCGTCCGCGATCGCCAACGCATCGACAAACTGGCTGATTGCGTTGATCGCGCTGGGAACCATCATCGTTTTTAATATCTGGGGCAAGGGAATGTTCAAGATCATTCCGATTCTGATGGGCGTTGTGATCTCCTATGCAGCGGCAGCAGTCTTCCAGATGATGGGAATGACAAACCCGGACGGAAGTGCGATCCTGAATTTCTCAGAGGTAGCGACGGCTTCCTGGGTCGGACTTCCTCCGTTCCAGCTGTGCAAATTTGACCCGACGGCGGTCATGGTAATGGCGCCGATCGCGCTTGCGACGATGATGGAACATATCGGCGATATGTCGGCGATCTCCGCGACGGTCGGAGAAAATTTCCTTGCGGATCCGGGACTGCACCGGACGCTGGTCGGCGATGGTATCGCAACATCTCTGTCGGCACTCGTTGGCGGTCCTGCCAATACGACTTACGGTGAAAATACGGGCGTTCTGGAATTAAGTCGTGTTCATGACCCGCGTGTCATCCGGATTGCAGCTGTCTTTGCTGTGATTCTGAGCTTTATTCCGAAGATGGCAGAGGTCATCGGTTCGATGCCGTCTGCAATCATCGGCGGCGTTAGTTTCATGCTATACGGTATGATCTCCGCGATCGGTGTCCGCAACGTGGTCGAAAACCAGGTGGATTTAACCAAATCCAGGAACTTGGTAATCGCTGCGGTGATTCTGGTCTGCGGGCTGGGATTCTCCGACGGTCTGACCTTTGAGGTGGCAGGAACTTCGGTTACTCTGACAGGTCTTGCGATCGCAGCGATTGCGGGCGTTCTGCTCAACGTGATTCTTCCGGGTAATGATTACCAGTTCGGCAAGAATTTACAGGGCGACATCAACCGCGGTGTGGCGATCAATCCGAATCCGAAGAAACGGCAGGAATAAAAAACACAAAAATTTTCAGTTGTGAACTACATCGGCAATTGAATTACCGAGCATCTGATTACGAAGCATAGCTCCGTAGCTTCAGAGGTGCGTCCATGACACCCGTACTGCTACCCAGATGGGTTACACAGCTACTTTTATTGTTTTTGTACTGCTCAGCCCGGTTACGGGCATATCAATCTTTTTGCCGGATACGGCATGATACTTTCTCAAAATGTTATAAGCTCCTACTGCATCTGCATTGTAGATCACGGTATCTACAATGTAGATGCCACGCTTTTTTCGATTCCTTTTCTCTGCATAAATGTGCGATACTTCTTCTGACTGCGGCGGACATTGACTGGAATAACTTTCTTCCTGTCTTATCAGGCAAATCCCTTTCATTTTAAGCTTATATTCTAACTGCATATAGATACGGGCATATGGCAGACTGTGAAGCTTCTGGTTCGTTTTCCTCCCCAGGTTTCTCTCTTTACGAATCCCCTTTATATCTCCAATTACAACCGTATGAATATCATTCTTTACACAATAGTTCGTGATATATCGTGTCATCTTATGAATGTAATCCTTGATACAGTCATTTTTCTTTCGATAGAGTTTCTGCAGATGCTTAGATCTTTTCGGATCCTCCATTTCCCTTGCAGCCTGGATCCGGTCCCGTTGTGACTGGACTCTCGCGATTTCCTTGTTATAAAAATAAGAAAGAGAAAGATATTCCCTTCCAATAATAAAAGTTTTCCCTACATTATCATAGCAAGTCATAAGATTATGCAAGCCCAGATCAATCGACAGATAATGTCCATTGTCCTCTTCTGGCAAAACATCTTCCACCTCATAAATAACAAGGATCCTGCTGGTTCCGTCATTTGCCGGAGGATATATTTTTATCTGTTTTATGATATCCATGTTTGAAAAAACAGGATTTTTCAAATAAAGGTATGCGGCACGAATATCATAGGTATGAGCCATATATTCCTTCAGCTTTTTTGGTAAAGAAAGTCTTACATTAAAAGAGCCGTTTTCATGTTGAATACCATTTTGCATATAGGTAATCGGCATTTTATCTTTCTTATATCTTGGTGTTCCCGGATTCTCGATACCTCCACTTTCTTTTAACCGGTAAAAAGATTTCCATGACTTGTCCAAAAGCTTGCAGATTTCCTGTGCAGTCTGTGACGGGAGTGATTTGAACCACAGATCATCTTTATGCTTGGACTTCTGATAATACCAGTCAGGATATTTCTCCAATCCCAGATTTTTGTAGTTGTTTCTTTCATAATTGCAAACATTCCAAAGCTTGTAAGCCGCATAACACATGTGTCCTACAATATTTGCATCATTTTTATTTAATACAATGGTTGTTTCATGTGTTAACAGCATATTTTTCCTCCTTCTAGTAAGATTTGCTCTGATGCTCGATATAGCGTCGGATATTTTCTTCCGACACCGAACCAATTGTTTCTACATAATATGAGTGATTCCAAAGCTGACCTTTCCAAAGTTTCTGGCGGAGCGCCGGATATTTTTCAAAGAGTTTTCTTCCGGTAATTCCTTTTAAATACTTTACAATATCTGTCACTGACAGTTTCGGCGGTGCAGACACAAAGCAATGGATATGATCACCTTCACCAACTTCAAAAAGATGAACCGTAAAACCTTTATCGGATGCTATCTTCTGAATCAGT
The DNA here is from genome assembly GCF_003479275.1 of Clostridium sp. AF20-7. Lineage (NCBI taxonomy): Bacteria > Bacillati > Bacillota > Clostridia > Eubacteriales > Clostridiaceae > Clostridium > Clostridium sp. AF20-7. The sequence goes on from NZ_QUGF01000013.1 coordinate 71,702, forward strand.
TCTTTCAGATAAATCTCAATCTCTGCTGATAAAATTTTCCTGCGATATTTCACAGACCACACCACATGGTAATTAATATTATAGACACAAGTTCTCGAATGTATTAAATTCTCTTTCATACACATAGTATACTATCATACAGAAAGAAATGCAAGCAAAATCGAACATGCTTTCGATTTTGCTTGCATTTCAGACGCTTTCATCTCGGCAATTGAATAACCGAGGATTCTCGCTTATTATCCTAAAATTGGGACGAACCATTTCAGATGTATAATCCGCCTGCATTTCCACATACTACCCATAAGACACACGATATGGCAAACGTGGTATGCAGGAGGAAGAATCATGAAAGCTACAGGAATTGTGAGAAGAATCGATGATTGAGTTATAATAGGACAAAAGTTCAGAAGCCTTGAAAATACCGGGTTTTCGCTGATTTTGTCCAAATTCTCAGATTGAATTATCTCCGGAGCATATATAAAGGTAAGAACTTTTTACTTCAAAACGACCTTGTATATGATGCCAGAAAATTGGTGAAACTCAAAGTATAAGGAGGTCTGAGAGAATGAAGCAAGGTGTTTTGATACATGATCCTAAGTCTGACCGTATGGATGTGCGATTTAGCTTGGAGGAATATTACGGCGGTTTGCATTGTGGCACCTGCATGGATGTCTTTGTAAACAACCGGTGGAAACCTACCCGCATTGAAATGGATTGGGGCGATAAAGGTTGGTACCTCGTAGGGGTTCCGACTGATTCCCTCGTTGGTTTGCGAGTGCGGATTTAACAGAAGATAAGCGACAGGCGTGTCTCCTTTTCTGGGTGACACGCCTTACAACTGAATACATGATACATAGAGCGTTTATTCGCCCCTTCGCACGGGGCTGGGTAGACGCTCTTTTTTTATGCCCAAAATCCAAGGGCAAATCTGAATGATTGGAGGTTTTGATTTTGAGTAAAACTATTTATGCCGCAGACAAGCCGAGCGATTGCCATTACTGCTACTTTTGGAAGAACAAGGGATGTCGTCTGGGTAAAGAAAATTGCTACTACTTAATCTCTGTACCCCCGAAGCCAAAGTCTGAATGTGACGGTTGCCCTTATGGTCGCCATCATCCCTGCATTGGCTGGTGTACTAAGAAGGTTATGGGAGAAATGGGGGTTCGCTGATATGAAAGAATACGAACGCAATCGCTCTGACAAGCCAAGCTGTTGTAAAAACTGTGAATACCATCAGACCAGATGGAAGTATCGCTCTTGTTACTTCGTGCGCTGTCCGTATGGCGTGAAGAATACCACTTTCCGCAAAACCCCTCTTAAGAAAGAACACTTCCCGGAGAAAGAGGTGGTGAAAAATGAGTGATGTATGACGAATTTTTCGGTATTGAAGAATCTGAACAGTACGCCTTTTATCGTGTCCCTAAATTACTGTTCACTTCAGATCGTTTCTGGAATCTATCAACGGATGCAAAGATGCTCTATGGGCTGCTTCTCGACCGTATGGCTTTGTCACAAAAAAACGGATGGGTTGACGAACAGGGCAGAGTCTACATCATCTACACCGTGGAGAACATTATGCAATCTCTCGGTTGTGGGAATAAAAAAGCAATTCAGCTACTTGCCGAACTGGAAAACAAGGCAAATCTGATTTTGCGTAAGAAACAAGGTCTTGGGAAACCAAACCTGATCTATGTGAAGAAATTTACCGTGGTTGCAAGGGCTGTGGAAAGACACTTCTTGAAGTGTGAAAATGACACTTCTGGAAATTTCCAAACAACAGCTCAGGGAGTGTCGAAAGAACACGGTAATAATACTGATAAAAATAATACTGAATTTAATGATACTGATTCTATCTTTCCTTCCGGAAATGGTGGAATGATGGACGAGAATGACCGGTATCAAGAATACTTTGATTATTTCTCGGATCAGCTCAGTATGGATTTGTTGAAGAAGGATTACCCTTACGATTCCGAAATGTTGGATAACATTCTGGAGTTGATTGTTGAAACGGTTTGCACAAAGCGACCGTTGATTCGCATTGGTGCAGAGGAGCGTCCGGCAGAAATTGTCCGCAGTCGGTTTATGAAACTGAATGTCGAACACATTCGATATGTTATGGACTGCTTCAAAGAGAACACCACAAAGATTAGAAATATCCGTCAGTATATGCTGACTACGATATACAATGCGCCGACGACAATAGACACCTACTACGATGCTCTTGTTCGGCACGATATGTCACACGGATATTTGGAAGGAGGATTTAAGAAATTGAAAATGAAGCGAGAGGAAGGAGAGTGACGAAAAATGTCGAAAAAAGCAACCATCATTGCGGTGGTCAATCAGAAAGGAGGAACCGGCAAGACCACCACCACCGAGAATCTGGGCGTTGGCTTGGCTCTTGAAGGGAAAAAGGTGCTTCTGGTAGACACCGATCCCCAGGCTTCCCTGACGGTCAGTTTGGGCAATCCCTGCCCGGATGATCTGTCTCCGACACTTTCCGATCTGATGGGAAAGATTATGATGGAAAACCCCATTGCTCCCGGCGAAGGGATTCTTCATCATCCGGAGGGCGTTGATCTGGTGCCATCCAACATCGAACTGTCAGGTATGGAAGTAGCACTGGTCAATGCCATGAGCCGGGAAACCATTCTCAGGCAATACCTGGATACGGTCAAACAGAACTATGATTACATTCTTCTGGACTGTATGCCTTCTTTGGGTATGCTGACCGTCAATGCGTTGGCAGCTGCCGACAATGTGCTGATACCGGTTCAGGCAGCATACCTTCCTGCAAAGGGTCTGGAACAGTTGCTTGGAACCATCAACAAGGTCAAGAGACAAATCAACCCCAAACTGAAAATCGAAGGGATTCTTCTGACAATGGTAGACAGCCGAACCAACTACTCCAAGGACATCAGCAATCTGATTCGGGAGAGCTACGGTGGAAAGCTGAAAGTCTACAAGACAGATATTCCCCGTTCTGTCCGTGCAGAGGAAATCAGCGCAGAGGGAACCAGTATCTTTAAGCATGATCCCAAAGGCAAAGTTGCCGAAGCCTATAAAGTTCTGACGAAGGAGGTGTTAAACAATGCAGAAAAAAGGCGCAAACATCAGCTTGAAGGGGTACGATGATATTTTCTCCACCGATCAATCCAGAGCTGAAGCCCAGCAGGAGCGTGTGCAGGAAATTCCGCTTTCTGAGTTACACCCCTTTGAGGGACATCCGTTCCGAGTGGTAGACGATGAGGAAATGATGAAAACGGCAGAGAGCGTCCGAGATTTCGGAGTTCTCACTCCGGCGATTGTACGTCCTGACCCCGACGGTGGTTATGAAATCGTTTCTGGTCACAGGCGGCATCGGGCATCGGAGCTTGCGGGTAAGGAAACTATGCCTGCGATTGTTCGTGACCTGGATGATGATGCCGCCATTATTTTGATGGTCGATGCGAATTTGCAGAGAGAAACCATTCTTCCGAGCGAACGAGCATTTGCTTACAAGATGAAGCTGGATGCGATTAAGCATCAGGGCGAACGGACAGATTTAACTTCTGCCCAAGTTGGGCAGAAGTCGTGGGCGGTGAATCAGGTTGCTGAGCAAAGTGGCGATAGCCGTGTGCAGGTTCAAAGGTATATCCGTCTGACCGAACTGATTCCTGAACTGTTGGATATGGTGGATACGGGTCAGATCAAATTCAATCCTGCGGTAGAGCTTTCCTATCTGGCAAGTGAAGAACAGCAGGATTTTCTTTCTGCAATGGATTATGCTCAAGCAGCCCCTTCCCTTTCGCAAGCACAGCGAATTAAAAAGCTCGCACAGGAGGGCGAGTGTACGCTGGATGCGATGTGCGAGATTATGAATGAGATCAAGAAGGGAGAGCTGGACAGAGTAACCTTCAAAACGGATTCGTTGCGAAAATACTTCCCGAAGTCCTATACCAACAAGCAGATGGAGGATAAAATCATTCAGCTTTTGGAACAGTGGCAGAAAAAAAGAGAAAAATCTATGGAAAGGTAAGGTGAACCATTGTTGTTCAACGAAAGAGAAATGAGCCTTGCGCTCGCAAAATTATTTGAGTTGTTTTCCCCGTCCGATTACGAGGCTTTTGACGAGGAAGAAATCGGCTATGTCGGTGGGCTGTGCCTGCCGGAAATCTGTATGGCATTGAAGGATGCGGTTCAGACCGTGTATCAGTATTCCGTAACCGGCGGATACGAAAAGAGCTTTGACTACCGTGGAGTGGAACTGTTCAATCAGCGTGGCTGTCTGATTATTTCTGATGTGGAGCAGATGGTCTTTGATGAAGCAAAAACGACCTATGCAACGGAACTCTGGCTTCTGGAGGATATGAGCTTTGCTATCGTTCACTGTGTCAAGATGAAGATTGGTTCTGAGGATACAGGATATGTGACAGAGTATCGGGCATTCAAAAAGCCATTGGAAACTTCGGACGATTTGTTCTTCTCCCCTGAATCACTGATTGAGGAACTGGAGTCCATGTGCATCCCCCAGTGGGAGCATGAAGCGACTATTTATGAACTGTAACAGGTTCATGGATGGTCGCTTTTCTTATTTCCAAAGAAACGGAGGTATTGAAACTTGAAAGAATACGATGTGAAGATTACCGAAACCTTGGAGAAAACGGTTACGGTGCAAGCAGAATCTCACGATGCGGCAGAGGAACAGGTTAGAGCCGCTTATTACAATTCGGAGTACATTTTGGACTCCGAAAACTTTACCGGTGTTGCGTTCGGCACGACCGAGGAACGGGAGGTTCAGAAAGAACAGGCAGATACCATGAATGTGTTGCTGGTAAAGCCGTTCATGTATCCGCAGGCTGTGCAGATCGGCTGTGAGCTGGAAGATTTGCAGAAAGCCGTAGGTGGCGATATTGAGGCAACTTATCCGTTCAATGAGCCGGTTGCACTGGTCATGCACGACGAAGGTAAACTCGTAGGCAAAGAACTGAACCGTGCGCTGCGTGATGATGACGGTGATATTTATGACATTGTAGCCGGAGATTTCCTGGTTGTGGGATTGGGCGAGGAGGACTTTTGTTCCCTCTCCCCAGAACTGATGAAGCAGTTTGAGGAACACTTTCATCAGCCTGAGACTTTTGTACGCATGGGGCGCAGCATTATGGCGCTTCCCCTGCCGGATGACATGGTGAAGAAAGAAGATGCACCTGTCAAAACTGATACGGTTCCCCACAAAAGTAACCCTGACCGAGATGTTCTGTAAGGAGGTTCTTATGCAAAGAAATTCGACGATTGGAGAGCTGATGGAGCGAAAGCGGATTCAGGATGGTGCCAAGGAGTACCAGGGGCATACCTATATGGACTTGGCACGATTTGATGAAGCCACCAAGCACATGATTATTTTCGATGTGCTGACCGATGAATCGCCTGTCGGTTGGAAAGGCGAAAGAAATCGCCTGTATTTGAGCGATGTGGGTTATCAGAAGGCTCTGGATAACCAGAAAGCTGGCAATATCAAGATTATCAGCCATGCCGCAGTTGCCAAGGGCAATCTGTATTACGACCACAGAGATATGGCACGATAATCTGTTCACTCTACTGCTTGCAGGAGGTGATGAATCATGCAGGAAGAAGTTGAAAACAGGACAGTAAACCTGGCGATCAGCACAACCAAGCTGACAGGGCGCACTATCATTGCCGGTATCCGCAAGTATTTACAGCACCGGGAAAAAGTGAAGATGAAAAAAGCACGAGACCCTGCCGTTCATGGAAAGCAATCCGTGAAACAGCTTTTGGGACAGAATCAGGGTGCTACGAATGTTGAGATCGACAAAGAGGGTATCCGTGATTTTGAAAAGCTCGCCAAGAAGTACGGCGTGGACTTTGCCGTAAGAAAAGATAAGTCCGTTGATCCTCCCCGGTTTCTTGTTTTTGTCCGTTCCAAAGATGCAGATGCTTTGGATGCAATCTGCAAGGAACATCAGGCAAGGACATTAACCAAGAATGAAAAGCCGAGCGTTCTGGCGCAGCTGAAGAAGTTCAAGGAAATTGTCGCAGCGATTCCGAAGAAGGTTCGAGAGAAGAAACAGGAGCGTGATCTGTGATGGATAAGAGAAAAATGAAAAAGCTCCTGATTCTGAATTTACCGTATTTTCTGGTAGGATTGTTCGCTACGAATTTAGGAGAAGCATGGAGATTGGCTGAGGGTGCAGATTCATCTGCAAAAATCCTCAGCTTTTTTCATGCCCTTCCGATAGCCCTGAACAATCCGCTGCCCAGCTTTCATCCATTGGATTTGCTGATTGGTATTCTCTGCGGCGCAGGACTTCGGTTGGCTGTTTATCTAAAAGGCAAAAACGCAAAGAAGTACCGGCACAATGTTGAGTACGGTTCTGCTCGCTGGGGAACGGCAAAAGATATTGAGCCGTTTATTGCGCCAAAGTTCGAGGACAATGTGATCCTGACGAAAACGGAGCGGCTGATGATGAGCAATCGTCCGAAGAATCCTGCCAATGCCCGAAATAAGAATGTTCTGATTATCGGCGGTTCGGGTTCCGGTAAAACTCGCTTTTGGTTGAAGCCAAACCTTCTCCAGATGCACAGCTCCTATGTGGTCACTGACCCCAAAGGCAGCATCGTGATTGAGTGCGGCAACGCCCTTTTGAAGCATGGCTACAACATCAAGATTTTCAACACGATCAACTTTCGGAAGTCGATGCACTATAACCCTTTTGCCTATATCCATTCAGAAAAAGATATTCTGAAACTGGTGACAACGCTGATTGCCAACACAAAGGGCGATGGAAAAGCCGGTGACGAGTTCTGGACGAAGGCGGAAACGCTGCTCTACTGTGCCTTGATCGGATATATCCACTATGAAGCCCCGGTTGAGGAACAGAATTTCTCCACCCTGATTGAGTTCCTGAACGCAATGGAGGTGCGGGAAGATGATGAGGAGTTCCAGAACCCGGTGGATCTGATGTTTGAAGCCCTGGAAAAGAAAAAGCCGAATCACTTTGCAGTCCGTCAGTATAAAAAATACAAGCTGGCTGCCGGCAAGACCGCTAAGTCGATTTTGATTTCCTGCGGCGCTCGTCTGGCTCCTTTTGATATTCAGGAGGTCAGAGATGTGACTGCCTATGACGAGTTGCAGTTGGATACCCTCGGAGATAAGAAAACGGCGCTCTTTCTGATTATGTCAGATACGGATGCGACGTTTAATTTTTTGATCTCCATGATTTACACACAGCTGTTTAACTTGCTGTGCGAGAAAGCAGATGATGTGTACGGCGGCAGACTGCCGGTTCATGTACGCTGCCTGATTGATGAGATGGCAAACATCGGTCAGATTCCCAATCTGGAAAAACTGGTAGCGACAATCCGAAGCCGTGAAATATCAGCTTGCCTTGTTCTCCAGGCACAATCACAGTTGAAAGCCATTTATAAAGACAATGCCGATACCATCATCGGCAACATGGATTCCCGAATTTTCCTGGGTGGTTCTGAGCCAACCACGCTTAAAGAACTGAATCAGGCATTGGGAAAAGAAACTATCGACACCTACAACACCTCCAACACCAGAGGTAACAGCCCGTCTTACGGTTTGAATTATCAGAAGTTAGGCAAAGACCTTGCGAGCGTAGATGAGCTTGCGGTTCTGGATGGCAGCAAGTGTATTTTGCAGTTGCGTGGCGTCAGACCGTTTCTTTCTGACAAGTACGATCTGACGCAGCACCCCAACTATAAGTACACATCAGACTTTGATAAGAGAAATGAGTTCAACATTGAGCAGTTTCTGAGTCGAAGGTTGAAGCTCAAGGCAGGTGATGAGTTTGTGGTAGTCGATGCGGATTAAGGAGGTTTCTGTTTGGAAAATCTGAAAACGGTATCTGCCCTGGTTAAGAACATCTTGGAACACGACCACAAGGCAAGAAATACCGACAATCATTTGTACCTGATGGTACTGGAACACTATTCCGGTCTGCGTGGCATCGACATTCATGCCATGACGGTTCCTGTGTTTTTGAAGGAACTGGATAGACGCAGCTTTCCGGGGTTTGAAACTGTCCGCAGAAGCAGACAGAAAGTGCAGGCAACCTACCCTGACCTTGCTCCTAGTGAAGCCGTAGGCAAACGCAGAGCAAAAAATGAGGTTGTATATCGAGAATTTGCAGAAAGCGAGGTGTAAAAATGACCTGGTGGATCACAGATACCTCTATTGGGCAGCGTTTGAAGTTCATTAGACGATTTCGCCGCCTTACCCAGAAAGAGCTTGGACTCCTGATGGGGTATTCCGAGAAAACAGCGGATGTCCGTATTGCTCAGTATGAGAAAAACGCTCGAACCCCTAATGCAGAAACCACAGCGAAACTCGCAGAGGTTCTGAAGGTTTCACCTGCTGTTTTTTCACCGACGATCTGTGCTTCTCGTGAAGATTTGTTGCAGTCAATGTATTGGCTGTTTCTTATGAAAGGTGGTGGTGATATATATGATTGTGAAACTGAATATGCAAGAAGCAGAATGGAACAGAAACTTGGCGTGATAACCGTCGAGGAGTTCCTTGAAAAGATTCTCGCAAACTAAGCCTTCCGTCCGGTTTTGATGCCGGTAGTACGGAGGGCTTTTTCTATTCTCAAAACAATTTCAAATTTTAGGAGGAAAATATTATGGCATTTTTCAATAGCGCAGTAACCGTTCTTCAGACTCTCGTTATCGCTCTGGGCGCAGGTCTTGGCATCTGGGGTGCAATCAATTTGCTTGAGGGCTACGGCAACGATAACCCCGGCGCAAAGTCCCAGGGCATGAAGCAGTTCATGGCTAATTAAAGGGAACAAAAAGAAAGGAAAAGCCAATCCAG
>NZ_QUGF01000014.1:0-70409 GCF_003479275.1 Clostridium sp. AF20-7
GCGCCGCCCTGTCACGGCGGAGGTCGTGGGTTCGAACCCCATCCGGGTCGTTTAGATACGACTATTTCAATTCTTTGAAAAATGAATATGGACTGGTGCAGTATCGTAGATGGGGTCTTAGCTCAGCTGGGAGAGCATCTGCCTTACAAGCAGAGGGTCACAGGTTCGAGCCCTGTAGGCCCCATTGTTACCAATGTTTTATGCCGATGTGGCTCAATTGGCAGAGCAGCTGATTTGTAATCAGCAGGTTATCGGTTCGAGTCCGATCATCGGCTTTTTAAAATGGATGGGTTCCCGAGTGGCCAAAGGGGGCAGACTGTAAATCTGTTGCGTCTCGCTTCGGTGGTTCGAATCCACCTCCATCCATTATTATTTTTACAATAATGGTTGTATTTTTCCAGAAATTGTATATAATAATAGAGTAAGAATTAGCGCGGGGTGGAGCAGTCTGGAAGCTCGTCGGGCTCATAACCCGAAGGTCGCAGGTTCAAATCCTGCCCCCGCAATTTTTTTATGCAATGAGAAGTGCGGTCTTCAAAATATAGGAGTCAAAAATATGCTTGCATATTCTTTGACGGATAGATTTTGAAGAACATACGGCGAATGCCGTAAGCGAAAAAACGAAGTTTTTGAACTGAGCACTTCGGACTAAAAAAAGCGACAAGCAAACTTTTAATCCGCATAAAACCAAATAACCATTACGCCCAGATAGCTCAGTTGGTAGAGCAGAGGACTGAAAATCCTCGTGTCACTGGTTCGATTCCGGTTCTGGGCATATGGGGTATTAGCTCAGTCGGTAGAGCACTTGACTTTTAATCAAGTTGTCCGGGGTTCGAATCCCCGATGCCTCATGAAGATGAGAAGCCGTCACACTGGAGACAGTGTGGCGGTTTTTTGTGTAATAGCGAATTCCAAGGAATTTCCTATTACACAAAAAGGCACTAACGTGCCAATGATGCGCACTCACGCGAAGAAGAAATAGGAAATTTCGTTTAACATTCATGTTAAGTAAAAAAGCCATTCAGACAGGAGTCTTTCTTGAATATATAATTTCTTGTTTTCGGATATGGCAGCTGTTATAATTGATTGAAAACAGAAGCAAATAGAAAACCAAAATGGAAGTAAGAATAGAAATAGGCAAATGCAGAAATTTTAAAATGGAGAAGAAAAATGGAGCCAAACAAGATGAAACAGAAACGCCGGAAATATTTATATGCAGCGGTGGCGCTTGGCATGACGTTCCTTTTGAACTTGAGCGGATGCAGCCGCCGGTTCACGAACTATCCGGAGACAGCCGGAACGGTAGCAATCGTGGACAGTACAGAGCGGGAGGCTGTCCGAGATGAAAATGGAGAAAATCCAGATCAGCCGATTGATTTAGATAACCTGGGGGAACAGCAGTCGGCGGCAGAAATGGAAGCGTTAGCTGCGGCGGAGGCGGCGGAGCCGGGCGTGGAGGAGCCGTATCTGGACGGGGGAGAGCTTCGGCTTTTAGCGTGTGCGGATATCTGGCAGAACCTCTCCTGCGTTATGAAGACGAAGGAAGGCGCGGTGATCGTGGTAGACGGCGGTCGTGATGTCGATGCACCGCATTTGATTGAGGTTATTCAGGAGTTGGGCGGTCATGTGGATGCATGGCTTTTAACTCATCCGCACAGCGATCATGTGGGGGCGATCACGGAGATTTTAAACATGGATCCGATGCCGATCTCGATCGGTAAGGTGTATTATTCATTTCTGAATAAAGAATTTTTAGGTCAGGAGCAGGTTTCAAGACGGGATTCAGATTTGGAGTGTTATGATCGGATCACGGAAGCGATTGCGAAACTGCCGGAAGCAGAAAAATGCGGGACGCTTACGAAAGGGCAGAAGATTTCAGTGGCGGGCGCGGAGATCACAGTGATGAACGAGCCATTTGCCTGCACGGAAAATAGTTTTAATAACAGCTCGGTCGCGTACCGCGTGGATATGGGCGGAAAACGGATCCTGTTTTTGGGCGATATGGGCTGGCAGGCAGGGGAAGATTTTCTTACCAATCATACGCAGGAGGAACTGAAATCGGATGTGCTACAGATGGCGCACCATGGGCAGAGAGGTGTGGAAGAGGAGCTCTACCAGGAGATTTCACCGGAGGTCTGCTTATGGCCGACGCCGGACTGGCTCTGGGATAATGTGCAGGATGGTGTCGCGGGCGCTGGTTCGTATAAGACGCCGATTGTCCGTGGATGGATGGTAACATTAGGTGTGAAGAAAAATCTTTGTGTCAAGGATGGCGATCAGATACTGCGGTAGTTTTTTATAAAAGATTAAAATAAAATTTTAAAAAGTTGTTTTCAGGGAAATGAAATGCTTTTGGGATGCGGTGCAGCGGATAGAAATAAGACATGAACGAAAAAAGAGAGAAACAGAAGGAAGAAGAAAAAGTGAATAAAGACAGGAAAATGCAGTCGGAAACAATCATCCTACGTCCGGAAGTGCCGCTTTTAGAACGTTTATCCACCTATGCGGCGTCGGATGCCTACCCGTTCCACATGCCGGGCCACAAACGCCAGGTGAAAATGGGGATAACTTCCGTTCCGAATCCATTTTCGGTGGATATCACGGAGATTGATGGATTTGACAACCTGCATCATGCGGAAGATATTTTGAAAGAGTCGATGAATTCGGCGGCTGCGGTGTACGGAGCAGACCGGAGCTGGTATCTGGTGAATGGCAGTACGTGCGGGATTCTGGCGGCGATCGCGGCTGCGGTGAAGCCGGGGGAAAAAATCCTCATGGCTCGAAATTCCCACAAATCGGCGTATCACGCGGTGGTTTTAAACCAGCTGGAACCGGTATATTTATATCCGGAGGAGGTGCCGGAGTTTCAGATTCCGGGAGGGATCGAGCCAGAGCAGGTGGAACGAGCACTTTTGGAGCATCCGGAGATCCGGGCTGTGTTTGTGACTTCCCCGACCTATGAGGGGATCGTGTCGGATATCCAGGGGATTGCAGCGACGGCGCACCGGCATGGAGCGGCGCTGATTGTGGATGAGGCGCACGGCGCGCATCTGCCGTTTGGGGATGGAAACTATTTCCCGGATGGGGCGTTACAGGAGGGGGCGGACCTGGTGATCCAGAGTCTTCACAAGACGCTTCCATCTCTGACACAGACGGCGATTCTGCATCTGAAAAGCCAGATTCTGGATGCGAAGAAGGTGGAACAGTATTTATCGGTTTACCAGAGTTCCAGCCCGTCGTATATTCTGATTGCGTCGATGGAGAACTGCGTCCGGTATATGGCAGAAAAAGGAGCCGGGGAGATGGCGCGGTATGGCGCGCGATTGCGGGAACTCCGGGAAAAATTGGCGAAGCTAAAACATTTCCGGCTTCTGAAAGAGGAAATCTGTGGTGCGGCAGGTGTGTATGGATATGATCCGTCAAAACTGGTGCTATTTCCAGATTTTATGACGGGAACCAGACTGGCAGAGGTTTTGCGGACAGAGTACCATCTGGAGGCGGAGATGTCGAGCGGGCGGTATGTGCTTCTGATGACTTCGTTTATGGATACGGAGGAAGGATTTTCGCGTCTGGAGCGGGCACTTTTGGAGCTGGATGCGCGGGTGGAAAAGCTGGAGGCGGAAAGTGTTGGGCTGAAAGATGCAAAACAAGGCAGGCAGAAACCGTTTTCGGGAGCACAATCGAATCAGAAACCGAACCAAGAAAATGATTCAGAAAACTATCCACAGCAGATGTGTCTCCCCTGGCAGGCATGGCATGGGGATGGCATGCTGGTGCCGCTTGAGGAGGCGGAAGGAAGGGCGGCGCGGACCTGCGTTACTATTTATCCGCCGGGGGTGCCGATGCTGATGCCGGGAGAGCGGATTGGAACAAGGGAGATCGCGCGGATCCGTGAGGATTGGAAGCTGGGACTTACGGTGGAAGGAATTTGTGAAAAATCAGACAAATTGAATTTGTGGATAGAGGTTGTTATTTAGCAGGTTCGCACATTTGCCATAAGAAACAGAGAAAAATCGGATTTATATATACGATGGAATGCGTGTGAAAATACTGGCTGGAAAGGCATAATAGGAAGATGGGACATATATTTTACGTGATGGGAAAGAGCGCGTCCGGGAAGGACACGATCTATAAGATATTGAGAGAGCGGCTGCCGCAGATCCGGACGGTGGTGCCGTATACGACCAGACCGATCCGGGCAGGCGAGCGGGACGGTGTGGAGTATTATTTTGTGACCGGAAAAAGGCTTGCGGATTTGGAGAAACAGGGAAAGATCATTGAAAAGAGAACCTACCAGACTGTTTATGGACCGTGGAGTTATGCAACGGTGGACGATGGGCAGATCGATCTGGGATCGCATGATTATTTCATGATCGGGACGCTGGAATCGTATGAGGGGACGCGGAATTATTTCGGTGCGGATGTGCTGGTGCCGCTTTATATTGAGGTGGAGGACGGTGAACGCCTTCAGCGTGCGCTTGACCGGGAACGGCAGCAGACAGAGCCAAAGTATGCGGAGCTGTGCCGCCGTTTCCTGGCGGATGAGGCAGATTTCAGTGCCGAAAATATGGAAAAATGTGGGATCCGGGCGGAAAACCGGTTTGAAAACCGCGAGCTGGAAGCGTGTGTGGATACGTTGGTAAGGGAAATTCGGGCTCAGGGATTGGCACTTTTGGAACCGAAAGTGCCGTAAGAAAACGTGGTGGCAGCAGGAATTTGCCGTATTTAAATGCGAAGCCACGGCAAATTCCGTTACTGGGCACGTATGCGTGAACAGTAACAAATTCGGAATTTCATCGCACTAGGCAGAGGGTAAATCTTGTGTTATACTAAGATGATAGAGTTTTACAAATAATAAAAGAAGGGCATGATAGAAGGGATCCCAACCGATCCATACGATTGAAACGATTTTAGAATTAAAATCCATAGTCCAGCCCTGAAAGGAGCATCAAGATGGCAGGTTTTCACGATATTATTGGACATGAGAAGATAAAAGAGCACCTTCAGAAGGCGATCGGGTATCAGAGAGTTTCACATGCTTACATATTGTCGGGCGAGGAAGGAATGGGACGCAAGACGATCGCGAAGGCATTTGCCATGACGCTTTTGTGCGAGAAACATGGGACGGAGCCGTGCATGGAATGCCATTCCTGTAAGCAGTTTTTGTCGGGCAACCATCCGGATGTGATCTGGGTGACACATGAGAAACCGGCGAGCATTGGTGTCGATGATGTCCGGATTCAGATCAATGATACGGTTTCGATCCGCCCGTACAGCAGTCCATATAAGATATATCTGGTCGATGAGGCGGAGAAAATGACGGTGCAGGCGCAGAACGCTCTTTTAAAGACGATTGAGGAGCCGCCGGCCTATGCGGTGCTGGTGCTTATCACGACGAACCCGGAGGTATTTCTGCCGACGATCCTGTCCCGCTGTATCCAGTTGAAACTTCGTCCGCTCAAGGATTCGGTGGTAAGCGATTACCTGACGGAGAAAATGGGCGTTTCGGATGGTCAGGCAGATATTTATGCGGCGTTTGCGAGAGGAAATTTAGGAAAAGCGATTCATCTCGCCTCTTCGGAGGAGTTTGCACTTTTGTACCGAGAGGTGCTGACGCTGCTTAAAAATATCAAGGACATGGATATTCCGATGCTTCTGGATTATATCCGCAAGCTGCAGGAGGACAATCTGGATCTGTATGAGTGCCTGGATTTCATGCAGCTCTGGTACAGGGATATTCTGATGTTTAAGGTCACAAAGGACATGAATTCGCTGATCTTTAAGGAGGAGTATTCAGCGGTCAGCAGTTGCTGCCAGAAGAGTTCCTATGAGGGGCTGGAAGAGATATTGAGTGCGATTGAAAAGGCAAAAGTCCGGCTGAATGCTAACGTCAACACCGATTTGGCGCTGGAGCTGATGCTTTTGACGATGAAGGAGAATTAAATTTATGATAAAGGTAATCGGAGTCCGGTTCCGCAAGGCCGGAAAGGTATATTACTTCGATCCGGCGCAGATGGAAATCAAGATGGGCGACCATGTGATCGTGGAGACCGCCCGCGGAATCGAGTTCGGAGAGGTGGTTCTTGGCGTCCGCGAGGTGGATGAGAAGAAGGTGATCCAGCCGCTGAAATCGGTCATTCGTATGGCGACGAAGAATGACGAGGAGCTGGAACGGAAGAATAAAGAAAAAGAGCATGAGGCATTCCAGATCTGTCAGGAAAAGATCCGCAAGCATGAATTGCAGATGAAGCTGATCGATGCAGAATACACCTTTGATAACAATAAGCTGCTGTTTTATTTTACGGCGGATGGAAGAATCGATTTCCGTGAGCTTGTCAAGGATCTGGCGGCGGTCTTTAAGACGCGGATCGAGCTGCGCCAGATTGGCGTCCGGGATGAGACGAAGATTTTGGGTGGCGTCGGTATCTGTGGTCGTCCGCTCTGTTGTCATTCATATTTATCGGAGTTTATTCCGGTTTCAATCAAGATGGCAAAAGAGCAGAACCTGTCCTTAAATCCGACGAAGATTTCGGGTGTGTGCGGTCGTCTGATGTGCTGCCTGAAATACGAGGAAGAGACGTATGAGGATCTGAACAGCCATCTGCCGAGTGTCGGCGATTACGTCACAACGGATGACGGGCTGAAAGGCGAGGTTCACAGTGTCAGCGTCCTGCGCCAGCAGGTAAAGGTGGTTGTGACGGTAGGACGGGATGAGAAGGAGATCCGTGATTACCGTGTGGATCAGCTCAAGTTTAAGCCGAAGCGCCGCCGTGACAGGGGAAATGTCAACGATGCGGAGCTGAAAGCGCTGGAGGCACTGGAGAAAAAGGAAGGAAAGTCGAAGCTGGATGATAATTAAAGAGGGCGAGCGGATCGATGAACTGCAGCGGAACGGATACCGGATCATCCAGAAGACGAACGGGTTCTGTTTTGGCATGGACGCGGTGCTTTTGTCCGGGTTTGCATCGGTGAAGCCGGGCGAGAAAGCGCTTGATCTGGGAACGGGAACTGGTATTATCCCGATTCTTCTGGAGGCAAAGACGGAAGGAAGCCATTTTACAGGTCTGGAAATCCAGGCGGAGATGGCGGAGATGGCGTCCCGGAGTGTGGCGCTCAACAGGCTGGAAGAGAAGGTTTCGATCGTGCAGGGCGATATCAAGGAGGTTCCGACGCTGTTTGAGAAGGCATCCTTTGATGTGGTAACGACGAACCCGCCGTACATGAACGACAGCCACGGGCTGAAAAATCCCGATCTTCCCAAGGCGATTGCCCGCCATGAGGTTCTCTGCAATCTGGAGGATGTCGTGCGCGCGGCAGCTTCGGCACTTCGTCCCGGCGGACGACTCTATATGGTGCACCGTCCGAGACGGCTCATTGAGATTCTGATGGCGATGAAAAGTCAGAAATTGGAGCCGAAGCGGATGAAATTTGTCCATCCGTTTGCAGATAAAGAGGCAAATATGGTTCTCATCGAGGCGGTGCGCGGCGGCGGCGCGCTGATGACAGTGGAAAAGCCGATCATTGTGTACAAAGAGCCGGGCGTGTATACGGATGAGATTTATGATATTTACGGGTATTAATGGAATAGGAGAACGATGGAAGGAACATTATATTTGTGTGCCACGCCGATCGGCAACCTGGATGACATCACATTCCGGGTGCTGGAGACGTTAAAGCAGGTGGATCTGATTGCGGCGGAGGACACGCGGCACAGTATTAAGCTTCTGAATCATTTTGATATTCATACACCGATGACGAGCTACCATGAGTACAATAAGGTCGAGAAGGCGCGTGTGCTGGTGGAAAAGCTGAAATCGGGCATGAATATTGCCTGCATCACGGACGCCGGGACGCCGGGTATTTCGGATCCGGGCGAGGAACTGGTGCGCCAGTGCTGCGAGGCGGGAATTAAAGTAACCGCGCTTCCGGGAGCGGTGGCGTGTGTTACGGCGCTGATTATTTCGGGACTTCCGACGAGACGGTTCTGTTTTGAGGCATTTCTTCCGACGGACAAGAAGGAGCACCAGCGGGTGCTTGCAGAGCTTCAGAATGAGACGCGCACGATTGTGCTTTACGAGGCGCCGCACCACCTTCTGCGGACGCTCACGGAGCTTTACGAGGCGCTGGGGGATAGAAAGGCGTCTATCTGCCGGGAGCTGACGAAGAAATACGAGACGGCATTCCGGACGACGCTTTCGCAGGCGGTGGCGTATTATACGGAAAATGAGCCGAAGGGCGAGTGCGTGATCGTCATCGAGGGCAAATCCGTCCAGGAGATCGAGGCAGAGGATCAGGCGCGCTGGCAGCAGATGTCCCTGGAAGAGCATATGGAACATTATGAATCACAGGGAAACAGCCGCAAGGAAGCGATGAAGCTGGTGGCGAAGGACCGCGGGGTTTCGAAGCGGGATGTGTACCAGGCGCTGCTGGAGGCGGAAGAGGCGTAGACACAAACAGAAAGCTGAAAAATGGATAAGTGGAGTGGCGTTGGTGGAATGCCGGGGCGCTCCGGTTTGTGCAGATAAAAGAAAAATAGAATAAGATTTGAGAAAAGAACAAACTGTACTGATTAAAATATTTAAAAGTGTATATTTTAATCAGTACAGTTTTTGCTATAATTCCTACTAAGTTGATGCGGAAATGAATGTAAAAATACAGAATGTCAGTGAATTGTTTTTCGCAAGGCAGAATAGAAAGGCAGAAGAGGCGCTTGCCTGTGAATGATTCAGTGGATTCGGGTATTGATTGCAAGGATCGTAAGGACGCTTGGCTTACAAAGAAAAATCATATTCAACCACGGGAGGAATAAAAATGGCAGAGAATCGTTATGAACTGAATAAACAGCTGGCACAGATGTTAAAGGGCGGCGTTATCATGGATGTCACAACCCCGGAGCAGGCGAAGATCGCGGAGGCGGCAGGCGCGTGTGCGGTTATGGCGCTGGAGCGGATTCCGGCGGATATCCGGGCAGCGGGCGGTGTGTCCCGTATGAGTGACCCGAAGATGATTCGCGGCATTCAGGAGGCAGTTTCGATTCCGGTTATGGCGAAGTGCCGGATCGGTCATTTTGTGGAGGCGCAGATTCTGGAAGCGATCGAGATTGATTATATCGATGAGAGCGAGGTATTATCTCCGGCGGATGATGTGTACCATATTGACAAGACACAGTTCAAGGTTCCGTTTGTCTGCGGTGCGAGAGACCTGGGAGAGGCGCTGCGCCGGATCGAGGAAGGTGCTTCGATGATCCGTACCAAGGGCGAGCCGGGAACGGGCGATGTCGTACAGGCAGTCCGCCATATGCGTGCGATGAATTCGGAGATCCGCCGGGTTCAGAACCTGCGTGAGGATGAGCTTTACGAGGCAGCAAAACAGTTAAAAGTTCCGGTTCATCTGCTCCGCTATGTACATGACAATGGACGTCTCCCGGTTGTCAATTTCGCGGCAGGCGGTGTGGCTACCCCGGCGGATGCGGCTCTGATGATGCAGCTGGGCGCAGAGGGAGTCTTTGTTGGATCTGGTATCTTCAAGTCAGGCAATCCGGAGAAACGTGCGTCGGCGATCGTGCAGGCAGTAACGAATTACAAGGATGCAAAATTACTTGCTGCGATTTCTGAGGATCTGGGCGAGGCGATGGTTGGTATCAATGAGAATGAGATTGCGATTTTGATGGCAGAGCGGGGACAGTAAGATGGAGAAAAAACAGATAGGCGTGCTGGCGGTGCAGGGCGCGTTTGCCGAACACATTGCCATGGTACAGAAACTGGGCGCAGAGGCGTTTGAGATCCGGCAGCTTCCGGATCTGGAGCGGCCGATGGACGGACTGATTCTGCCGGGCGGCGAGAGCACCGCGATGCGTAAGCTCCTGGATGAGCTGGGGCTTTATGAGCCGCTTCGGGCAAAGATTGCGGCAGGGCTTCCGGTGTATGGAACGTGCGCGGGGCTTCTGCTTCTGGCCAAGGAGATCGAGGGCGGAACGCCGTGCTTTGCGACGATGGATGTGTCGGCGGTGCGGAATGCCTACGGGCGTCAGCTCGGAAGTTTTTACACGGAGGCTGAATTTGCCGGTCTGGGGACGATTCCGATGACTTTTATCCGCGCGCCGTACATCGCTTCGCTTCAGGAAAATGTTAAGGTGCTGGCGACAGTGGACGGAAAGATAGTCGCAGCCAGACAGGGAAACCAGTTTGCGACGGCATTTCATCCGGAATTGAATGAGGATGTGACGGTGCACCGGTATTTTCTAGAGGAAGTCTGCAAAGGAAATTAAGAGTGTAATTTGGTAGAAATTAGCGTGTGGTTGATGAAAAGTGAAACCTACTGGTAAGGGGAGCGAGAACTGCAGCCATTTAAAGCGGTCAGAATGGATGATATATTTCTGAAATGTGGGAAGATGTCATTGATTCTGACCGTTTTTTTATCTCAGTCGAGAAGACTCCCACCTCTTCAGGTGGTGAGTAATAGCAAATTTGTCTCAGTGGGAGTCCATTCTCCGACTGAGATAAACGCTCCGCGAGGATGCGCAGTGATTCTGTAAAGAATATGTCAGCTTCGCTGACCAGAATCACGCGCCAAGTCTCACGGACGTTCGACTTGAATTGTTTGGAAGGTGCGTTCTGTGAAAAAACAAAAAATGTACCTTGATAGGTTTTTGCGCTGAGGAAGGAAAACGCCCGGGAAAATGGCAGACTGCATGGAATTCCTATTGACAAAGTAGGAATTCCGCATTACAATCACTGATAAACCAATTAAAATAATATGAAATAAGAAAAATATATAAAAAACAAATTTGCTGATATAGCAAATAGACACAGGAGGATGACATCGTGGCTTATCAGATAGAGACAACTTGTATTTGCGGAGATCCGGAAACTTCTAAAAACCATTCTTTTGGCGCTGTTTCAGTACCGATTTACCAGACGGCGACTTTTGCCCACCCGGGTATTGGGGAATCGACCGGTCATAATTATACGCGTGAGAGCAACCCGACCAGAGATGAGCTGGAAAAGACTGTTTCGGCGCTGGAAGGAGCGGTTGATACCGTTGCCTGCACATCCGGTATGGCTGCGATCTCGCTGATGATGGAGCTGTTTGACAGCGGCAGCCATTTTGTATGTACCGAGGATCTGTATGGCGGTTCCGTCCGTATTTTTGAGGCACTGGAAAAGAAGCGCGGTTTTTCATTTTCCTATATAAATACAGCCGATGTGGAGGCGGTTGAGAAGGCGATCACGGATCAGACGAAGGCACTCTACATCGAGACACCGAGCAACCCGACGATGCAGGTGACCGATCTGGCGGAAATGAGCCGTCTGGCGACGAAGCACGGACTGCTTCTGATCGTGGACAATACCTTCCTGTCCCCGTATCTGCAGAATCCGATCGCGCAGGGCGCGGATCTGGTTGTCCACAGCGGCACGAAGTTTTTAGGCGGTCACAATGATACGCTGGCTGGATTTTTATGTACGCCGATCAAGGCGCTGGCAGAGCAGATCCGGTATCTGTTCAAGACGATCGGAAGCGGACTTTCTCCGTTTGATTCTTTCTTAGTCCTGCGCGGCATCAAGACTCTGTCAGTGCGTGTGGAACGGCAGCAGGAGAATGCGATGAAGATCGCGAGCTGGCTGAAAGAGCAGAAAAAAGTAACGGATGTCTACTATGTAGGACTTCCGGAGCATCCGGGTTATGAGATCAACCAAAAACAGAGCCGCGGCGCGGGCAGCATGATTTCGTTCCGCACTGATACAGAGGAGACGGCGAGAAAGGTGCTGGAGCGCGTGAAGCTTATTTCCTATGCGGAGAGTCTGGGCGGCGTGGAGTCCCTGATTACCTATCCGATGCTGCAGACACACGGCGATGTGCCGGTTGAGATCCGGGAACGTCTTGGAATTACGGAGACATTTTTACGTCTGTCTGTCGGTATTGAAAATGTGGATGATCTGATTGCGGATCTGGAACAGGCGTTAGCGTAAAAAGAGGATAACTGTTCAGTAGGTCTGCGCATTTACTGCGCTGACCGTACGAAAACATGGGCCAGCAGGCAAAAATCCCATTGCCGTAGGCAATTTTTAATGGATTTTTGCGCGTGACTGTGAAGGGACTGAACAGTTACAAAAGAGGATAGATATGTCTGGTATCGGTTTTGCATGGGCAGTGGGATATGGGCATGGATGACAGGATGCCAGAGTGAAAACCGTTCATTGACAGGAACGATGGATTGGGAGGAAAATGCATGAAATACGATTTTGACAAAGTGGTGGACCGGCATGGTACCAACTGTTTAAAATATGATTTTGCCATCGAGCGAGGAAAACCAGCGGATATTTTACCGCTTTGGGTGGCTGATATGGATTTTCAGACGGCTCCGGCGATTTTAGAGCGGCTGGAAGAGACAGTAAAACATGGTATTTTCGGCTACAGTGATGGAAAAGAGGGCTATTTTGCGGCAGTCCAGAACTGGTACCGGGAGCGCTTTGGCTGGGAGACGAAGCCGGAGTGGCTGGTGAAAACTCCGGGCGTTGTATTCGCGCTGGCGGCGGCTGTCCGGGCGTATACGAAGGAAGGCGACGGCGTGCTTCTGCAGCAGCCGGTTTACTATCCATTTTCGGAAGTAATTACGGACAATGGACGTAAGATTGTCAACAGCCCGCTGAAAATCACGGATGGCTATTACACGATGGATTTTGACGACCTGGAAACGAAGATCGTCGAAAATAAGGTAAAATTGTTCCTGCTTTGCAGTCCGCACAACCCGGTCGGACGTGTCTGGAGCGAGGAAGAACTGCGCCGGGTTGGCGAGATTTGCCTGCGTCACGGTGTGCTCGTGGTCAGTGATGAGATCCACAGTGATTTTACCCGCGAGGGACATCCACACACAGTATTTGCGAAGCTGGGTGCAGAGTTTGAGCAGAACTGCCTGATCTGCACGGCACCGTCCAAGACGTTCAATCTGGCGGGACTGCAGATTTCCAATATCTTTGTGCCGAACCCAGAGCTTCGGAAGAAACTCTTAAAGGAGATCACGGCGGCAGGCTACAGCCAGGTCGGTCTGATGGGACTGGTAGCATGCCAGGCGGCGTATGAAGAGGGAGCGGAGTGGCTTGCACAGCTAAAAGCGTATCTGGAGGAGAACCGGAAGTTTGTGAAGGCGTATCTGGAAGAGCATCTGCCGGAAATCCGTCTGATCGAGCCGGAGGGAACCTACCTTCTGTGGCTGGATTTTAAGGCGCTTCATTTGAATGAAAAAGAGCTGGAACATCTGATCGTGGACAAGGCACATCTGTGGCTGGACAGCGGCGCGATGTTCGGACCGGACGGCGAGGGCTTCGAGCGGATCAATATCGCATGCCCGCGGGCGACGGTGGAGAAAGCGCTGAAGCAGCTGGAAGCGGCGATCCGCGGATAAAATTGATTGGGTCACGAATCAGAACCCGTATAAATAAAACCTGCCGCAGGCAGACTGTATCCCCCATATAAACAGTCTGTCTGCGGCAGGTTTTTTGACTTCATAGGAACATTATTTTATGAGAACCGGAACACCGCAGTTCCATACGCCGGAAGCGGGTACGCAAAGGAGTATGGCTGTCCGTCACATTCGCTCTTGATGGAGCGGTAATGGCTGATCTTATCGCCGCGCTTGTAGTAGCCGTGTTCCTGGTCAAGCAGCAGCGTGTAGGTGCCGCGTTTCGGAACACCGACGCGGTAATCGTCGCGGTCTACCGGGGTGAAGTTGCAGATGAAGAGAAGATTCTTTTTCTGTGTTTCATCGCGGCGGATAAAGCTGAAAATACTGCGGTCTCCGTCGTTGGCGTTGATCCATTGGAAGCCGTCATACTCCTCGTCCAGGCGGTAGAGCGCCGGATATTTGTGGTAGAGCGTCAAAAGCCCTTTCACATAATTTTGGAGGTCGGCATGGAACGGCTCTTTCGTAAGGTACCAGTCGAGGGAGACTTTTTCATCCCATTCATGGAACTGACCGAAATCCTGTCCCATGAAGAGAAGTTTCTTGCCCGGATGTCCGAGCATGAAAGTGTAGCCGACTTTCAGGTTGGCAAATTTATCCTCGTATTCGCCCGGCATTTTGTTGATCATCGAGCATTTGAGGTGGACGACCTCGTCGTGCGAGAGCACCAGAATGAAGTTTTCGCTGGTGCAGTAGGTGATGCCGAAGGTCATTTTGTTGTGGTTAAATTTACGGAAATACGGGTCGAGCTTCATGTATTCGAGGAAGTCATGCATCCAGCCCATATTCCATTTGAAGGTAAATCCAAGACCGTCCTCCTCCGGGCTCTTGGTAACGTTCGGCCAGGCGGTGGATTCCTCGGCAATGATGATGGCGCCGTCTTTCCGGCCGCGGATCACGCTGTTTAAATGTTTGAAAAACTCGATGGCTTCGAGGTTTTTGTTGTCGCCATATTTATTTGGTACCCACTGTCCGTCCTGGCGCCCATAGTCTAAGTAAAGCATGGAAGCGACGGCGTCCACGCGCAGACCGTCGATGTGGTATTCATCGAGCCAGTAGAGCGCGTTGGCGATCAGAAAATTGGATACCTCGTTTTTGGCATAATCAAAGACCTTGGTACCCCAGTCCGGGTGCTCGCCTTTGCGCGGGTCGGCATACTCATAGAGCGCCTGTCCGTCGAAATCGGCAAGTCCATGTGCATCCTTCGGAAAATGCGCCGGAACCCAGTCTAGGATGACACCGATGCCTTTTTTATGTAAGTAATTGACGAAATACATAAATTCCGCCGGGGTTCCGTAGCGGGAGGTCGGGGCAAAATAGCCGGTTACCTGATAGCCCCAGGAGCCGTCATACGGATGTTCGGCGATTCCCATGAGCTCTACGTGGGTGTAGCCCATTTCCAGGACATAGTCAGCCAGCTCATGCGCGGCTTCCATGTAAGTGTAGTAACCGTCCTTTTCCGGGCGGTTTTTCTTTTTCCAGGATCCTAAGTGAACCTCGTAGATAGAGATTGGCGCCTTGACCGGATCGGTGCCCGCGCGCGATTCCATCCATTTGGAATCGTTCCATTTGAAGCCGCGGATATCGGCGGTCACGGAAGCGGTTCCCGGACGGTATTCTGCCGAAAATGCATATGGATCTGCCTTAAATAAAATCGTTCCCGTGTGCGTGGTGATGGCGAATTTGTAGAGCTGTCCCACGCCAAGTCCCGGTACGAAGAGCTCGTAAATGCCGCTGTCTGCGACCGGCTTCATCGGGGTTGCATCCGGATTCCAGGCGTTGAAGTCGCCGACCAGGCTGACGGCGGCTGCGTGCGGCGCCCAGACCGCGAAATAGTAGCCGTCCTGTCCGCGATATGTATAAGGGTGTG
Source organism: Clostridium sp. AF20-7 (assembly GCF_003479275.1). Classification (NCBI taxonomy): domain Bacteria; kingdom Bacillati; phylum Bacillota; class Clostridia; order Eubacteriales; family Clostridiaceae; genus Clostridium; species Clostridium sp. AF20-7. The sequence goes on from NZ_QUGF01000014.1 coordinate 15,330, forward strand.
CGCCCAGCTTGTGGTAGAGCTGGTAGTGGCGGCCTTCTCCGAAGAGATACCGGTCAAGCTCGCCGATCACGCCGAGTCCCTCTGTCTTTGGTTTTTTCGATGTGGTTCGTTTAGTAGTGGAAGCTGCTTTTTTCATAAGGTTACCCCTCCGTGATTCCGAGAATAACAGCGCTGTTACCCTCTAATTCTATCTGAATTTTGTTTGTATTCTTATCGATCAAAAACGATTTTCCGGTAATCAGATCCGTAGCTTGTTCCGCTGTCGTGTGGAATGGAAGCGGAACTTGTAAATAAGCGGCGTTGTCATCGTTGTTGGCAGCGGTAAGGATCGCCTGGTGGTCACCGTGTCTGGCAAATGCGTACTGCCGGTTTGTCAGCAGAAGCTCCTGATAACGCCCACCGTGAAGCGCCGGTTCGGCGGCGTGGATGGCGGCGAGTTTCTGGATCAGAAGTGTAAGCGGTGTCACGGTGCCTGCGCTGGTATCTGTGTTTGAGCCTGTGGTGCTTGAAGTGGTCTGGCAGCAGGTGTTTGCGCCTGCGTGTATGTTTGGGCCTGTGGCGCTCGAAAAGCTCTGGCAGTTGCCATCTGTGCGGATGCCGGTGTTTTGTCCGTCGCTGGTCTGCATTTCTTCTGCAAGCGGTCTCGGCGGCAGGATTCTCGGACGGAGTTCCGTATCAGAGTTGTGTCCGCGGCGTCCCTGAATGCCCCATTCACTTCCATAATAGATGGACGGAATGCCCGGAAGAGTGAACAGCAGCGTGTAAAGCGGCGCAAGATGTGCCGGATTTAACAGTTTGCTTGCGATCCGGTCTTCGTCGTGGTTGTCCACAAAGGTGTAGAGATCCCGCCCCACTGCTTCGAGGCGGCGGACATTGTGTGCCAGTTCGAAATAATTGTGGTCGTTGTGCGCGGAATAGATACTTTTGTGCATCTCGTAGTTGGTGACGGAATGAAGCATCTGCGGATTGACCCAGCGGGCGTATTCGCCGTGGATGACTTCGCCCATCAGCCAGAATTCCGGCTTGATTTCATTTGCCAGCCGGCGCAGTTCCTGCATAAATTCAAAGGAAAGATCGCCCGCGCAGTCGAGGCGGATACCGTCGATGTCAAATTCCTGCACCCAGAAACGGACAGTGTCAAGCAGATAGTTCCGCACTTCCGGGTTTTTGTGGTTTAAGCAGGGAAGCTCCCAGATGCCGTGCCAGGATTCATAGCCGAAGGAATCGCCCAGCGGGCTGCCCCAGCCGAAATTGACGTTCCTGTACCATCCGGCGTAAGGGGACTGGTCACGGTGCGCCTGCAGGTCGCGGAAGGCGAAAAATTCGCGACCGGTGTGGTTGAATACGCCGTCCACGACGACGCGGATGCCATGCTCATGGCAGCAGTCCACGAAAGATCGGAACGAGACGTTGGTTCCCAGCCGCCGGTCGATGAGCCGGAAATCGCGGGTATCATAGCCGTGCGTGGATGATTCAAACAGCGGTCCAATATAGATTGCGGAAATATGCAGACTCTCTAAATAGGGAATCCACAGCATCAGTTCGTCCATGCGGGAATCGGCGGAAACGTCCCTGTTTGTGCCATCCGCTGCCCCATCGGAGACGGGATAGGGATTGGCAAACGGCGATCCGGTCATTCCCAGAGGATACATATGGTAAAAGGTGGCTTTGTCGTACCAGGCTGTCATGAGAAAGGTCCTCCTTGTGTCGGTTAAATGGTATTTTCCTGTTGTTTAATATGTCGTAAAAGGAACTGATACCGGAGGTGTGCGGCTTTCAGTTCGTAGATATAGCAGTCAATCAGAGTCGGATCGACGACCTCTTCAAAATGGTTGAAAACGGTGTTGATCGTGCTCATGGTCTGTCGCAGTTCTGTCAGCAGCTCCGGGTCAGGGTGGGTGGAAAAAATGTCCGTGCTGGTGATCTCGGAGCAGTGGGTGCGGTTGTGCTTCATGGTTTGATGCTCTCTTTCTGAATCCTATAAATTGGTACAACGATCAGTATATTCAGAAAATGGAAAGATATGCATCCTGGTTCAGGCGTCCATAGAAAGCACGGATTCCAGCAGATGTCCGAGCTGCATCAGTTTCCGGGTGCTGTCTTCGATTGAGAGATAATAGTAATTGCAGGTTCCCTCCCGGTGGACATCGATCAGTCCGGCTGTCTTTAAGATCTTCAAATGGTGGGAAACTGCCGGGCGCGACAGGCTGGTCCGTTCGGTGATCTCCCGGACGTTTAAGCCATGCGGACGGGACTGGGCGGGCAGGCTGATTGGATGGTCATTGTTCTTATCAGGCTGATTTTTGTTCACATCGTTGTTTTTTGTGCGCCCCGTGAGGGCTTCGTCCGTCAGCGCTTCGATGATCGTCAGCCGTATTTCATCGCCCAGCGCGATAAAAAGAGGCATACAGGTATGAAAATGCTGTTTAAGTTCTGTTCCTTTTTTCATCGCGGCTCCTCCTTCTATAATGGTTTAAAAATTTAAACTAATAGTATTTTACCATTTTTTGTTTCGTCAGTCAATGGAAAGGAAATTGCTGGAATGGGTATTTATAGATAAAAAATAAAGAGATATTTTGGCAATTATTTTCAAATGACGAAATTGTCTGGCTAAAATAATGGGTTCAGATGCACAAAGTTTTTGAGATGTTTTTGGCGCATATTTCGGGTGTTTTGGGATTGACTTTTGACCAAAAACTGTTCATAATGGAGGAACATTCATGGATGGGTTCTTCCATCTGTCACGGGAATCCGGATTTCCCGTTGATCTATTATTAAGATTCTAAAAGTTAAGTTCAGAGAAATGTTCGATAATTTTTCAGGAATGTTTGAAGTGCATACAGGAAATGAATGGAAAAAGGTGGCGGTAAAAGCTGGCGCAGGACTGGCAGCTATCGTTTGCGGCAGGAGTTTTGAAAAGAGGACATACTGTGCAGAAATTGTTTGTTTCATGTATGCGAAAGAGAAGGAGGGGATGGATTGACCTTTTTGCTGCTGTTGTTTACTGGCGGCTGTGCGTTTTGGGATTTGAAAAAACGCCGTATTCCCAATGGGATGCTTCTGCTTGGCGGTCTGTTGTTTCTTTTGATTCGGTTTGGTCTGGGGATGAAGATGGGATATACGGCCGGATGGGACGGGCGGCTGCCGGGATATAGGGCGGCGCTTATGATGGGGATTGGCGGGACTTGTGGATATTTGATTCGTGTCGGGAGTTTACTGATTGTCCTGTTCCCTCTGTATTTGTTTCGTATGATAGGTGCGGGGGACATCAAAATGGTAGCCGTCCTGTTTGGTGCCGCCGGGCTGCGGCAGGGCGGGCGGATTTTCCTGTGCGGGCTGGCAGCTGCCGGAATATGGTCGCTCGTATTACTTATCCGGCGTGGGATTGCCAGGCAGCGGCTTACATATCTTGTGTTTTATTTGTACCGGTCCGCGCTTGGGGGAAGCGTCGAGCCGTACTATCTGGAAGCGCGGGATGGAAAAGAGGCATCTTTTTGTCTGGCACCGTGCCTGTTTTTGGGAGTGATTGGGGCGGAGCTGATTCGGTATCTGTAAGGAAAATGGCTTGTGATTAGGGAGGTGGCGGTGCGATGAAGCATATTCTGGCGGTGTATGATGTGGATCCGGTCTATGCGGCGCGGTTTGCAGAGGTAGTTAACCAGAAGGAAAAAATACCGTTTGAGGTGGTGGCGTTCAGCTCGATCGAGCGGCTGCGGGCATTTGCGGCAGAACATCCGGTAAAGCTTCTGTTGTTGGGCGAGCATGTTCCGGCGGAAGAAAAGGAGTTTATCCGGGCGGAAAAGGTTATTCTTTTATCGGATAATGGGGGAAAGCCGGTCAGTCCGTCAGTTCCCTGTGTCTACAAATACCAGTCCAGCGATGCGATTGTGCGCGACGTGATGACCTGGTATGGGGAAAGCCCGGGGGATCTGCCGGAGGTGTCCGGACGGGGGCTGGCGAAGGTTTTGGGAGTGTATTCGCCGGTTGGACGGTGTTTAAAGACCTCGTTTGCCCTGACAATAGGAAAACTTCTGGCACAGGAGGAGCGGGTGCTGTATCTGAACCTGGAGGAATTTTCCGGTCTGTCGGTTTTGATGAAAGAAGAATATAAGAGTGATTTGTCGGATCTGTTGTATTTTTACAACGGTGGAAGCTATAATTCGCTTCGTTTGAGCAGCGTTGTCCACACGATGGGGGAGCTGGACTATATTCCGCCGGTGCGCTATCCGGAGGATCTGGATCAGGCGGGAGAGGAGGCGATCGCAGGGCTTATACGGGCAATTGCCGGGGAGAGTGCGTATGATACGCTGGTAGTGGATATAGGAAGCGGGCGCAGGACGGCGCTTTCGGTAATGAAGCTGTGCCGGGTAATCTATATGCCGATCCGGGAAGATCCGGTGTCTTTGGCAAAGCTTAAGGAGCTGGAGCAGTATTTTTCACAGACAGGAAATGGCATGCTAAGGGAACGTATTAAACGCCTGAAGCTTCCGTATCACGGCAGTTTTGGACGGGGCGATTATATTGACCAGCTCTTATGGGGAGAACTGGGTGATTATGTACGGCAGCTGCTGCGGGGAAGCAGTGTGGGCGGATAATGTTCATTGTGGGTTAAATTAGAAGGGGCAAAGTCTTTTGACAGGGATAAATTGAGCGGGATTTTGCCAGTCATTCTAAAGAGTAAACGGTTGTGAGAGAAACAACTGGCAGGGGGAAGTATGCAGGAGCAGAAAATGGTTTTGAGGCAGCGTCTGATGGAGCAGATGGAGAGCCGTATGCAGGTGGAGGATGAGGAGCTGCGCGACCTGATCGACATGGCGATTCTGGAAGCGGCAGAAGGGGCGTATCTGCCGTTAAAAGAGCGGCTTTGTTTGAGAAAAGAGCTGTTTGATTCATTCAGACGGCTGGATATTTTGCAGGAGCTGGTCGATGATCCGACGATCACGGAGATCATGGTAAATGGCACGGAGCACATTTTTGTCGAGCGGCAGGGGCGTGTGGAAGAATTAGAAAAGCACTTTGATTCGGTAGGGCAGCTAGAGGATCTGATTCAGCAGATTGTAAGCCGTGTCAACCGGACGGTCAATCTGGCGTCTCCGATTGCGGATGCGAGACTGGAAGATGGTTCTCGTGTCCACGTGGTGCTGGCACCGGTGGCGTTAAATGGGCCGATTTTAACGATCCGGAAGTTCCCGGAACCGATCACGATGGAACGCCTGATTGAGTTAAAAAGTATCAGCCGGGAGGCAGCGGCATTTTTGCAGAAAGCGGTCGAGCGGGGACTCAATATTTTTATCAGCGGCGGAACCGGATCGGGAAAAACGACGATCTTAAACGCCATGTCCGGCTATATTCCACAGGAGGAACGCGTCATTACGATCGAGGATTCGGCAGAACTTCAAATCCGCCATGTAACGAATCTTGTCAGCCTGGAAACAAGGGTAGAAAACCGGGATGGTTCGCAGGAGATTTCCATGCGCGATCTGATCCGGGCGAGTCTCCGAATGCGTCCGGACCGCATCATCGTTGGGGAGGTCCGGGGCGGCGAGGCGCTGGAAATGCTGCAGGCGATGAATACGGGGCACGATGGCTCGCTCTCAACCGGACATGCCAACAGCGCAAAAGACATGCTCTCAAGACTGGAGACGATGGTTCTGATGGCGGCAGAGCTGCCGCTTGCGGCGGTCCGGAGCCAGATCGGTTCAGCACTCGATCTGATGGTCCATGTCGGGCGGATGCGGGACCGGAGCCGGAAGGTGCTGGAGATCACGGAGGTGATAGGCTATGAAAATGGGGAAATCCGCCTTTCTCCCATCTATCAGTTTCAGGAAAGCGGGGAGGCTGGTTCCGGACAGGTGGAAGGAGCACTTGTCCAGGTTGGCAGATTTGAAGGGCGGCGCAGATTCGCGGGAGGAAGTGCTTTCTGATTACCGGGTTTACCACCTGACGGGGCAGGAGTGGATACGTTACCTTCTGGAGGGAACAGCGGTGTGCGCCGTGACGGCATATGTATTCTACCGTTCATTTCTGGCGTTCGTTCTGATGCTTCCGGCGGGGATGCTGCGGCCGTTTTTTAAGAGGCGGGAACTCTGCCGCCGGAGAAAAGAGGAGCTGCGGCTCCAGTTTAAGGAAGCGATTCAGATCGTGGCTTCGGCGCTGGCTGCAGGCTATTCAGTGGAAAATGCGTTTATTGCGAGCGTGCGCGATCTGGAAGAACAATACGGAAAAGAAGGGATGATTACCCGTGAGTTTTCATATCTGGCAAGCCAGCTTAAAATGAACCGGACCGTGGAGGCGCTGCTTTCTTCCTTTGCGAAGAGGAGCGGTCTGGATGAGGTGGAAAATTTCTCTGTTATTTTTACTGTATCCAAACGGAGCCGGGGCGAGCTGGCAAGCGTGGTTCACCATGTCGTTCACGTGATTTCGGATCGCATTCAGGTGCGGGAGGAAATTCTCACGATGACGGCAGAAAAGCAGTTTGAACAGAGAATTATGAACCTGATGCCGTACCTGATCGTGCTCTACGTGGATTTGTCATCGCCGGGCTTTTTCTCACAGATGTATGAGACAGCGGTGGGGCGGGTGGTGATGACAGGGTGTCTGGTGGTCTATCTGCTGGCATGGAGGGTATCGGGGAAAATTCTTCAGATTGAGGTGTGAAACAGCATGGGAAAAATGGGGAAAAAGCAGGTTTTATGCATTCTTTTGGGGATAATTCTGGCAGTTGCGGGATATCTGGTGGAAAAACGGGATGGGGCGCTGGAAGATGGAAACCGGCTGAACCGCTATGCATACGGAGAAGGGGAACGGCAGCAGGAAGTGTGGGTGCGCGGACTGTGCGAGAAGGAGATTCCGGTGGAGATTTCGCTCGGAGAGCGGGAATATGCGGAAGAGGATGCAAAAAAAGCATTGCTGGAGGCGGGAGGTAAACTGGCGGATTTAATTCGGGGAAACAATCTGTCCCTGCAGGAGGTAAGGGAAGAGCTACATCTCGTCGGCTGGCTGGAAGAAGAGGGCATCCGGGTCCGCTGGACACCGGAGGATGCGGAATGGATTCAGACGGATGGGACAGTTTTAAATGAAGAATGCCCGGAGAAGGGGATTCAGACAGAACTGACCGCATCCCTGCAGGCGGGGGTATTCAGCCGGGAGTACCGGTTTCCGGTCAAGCTATATCCGCCGCTTCGGACGAAGCAGCAGGAAAAAGAGGCAGGTTTTAAGCGGCTGTTAAAGCAGATGGATGAGGCACAGAGAACGGAAGGGCAGTTGGTTCTGCCAAAGATGTATGAGGGGAAGAATTTATCTTACCGGGTGCGCGGAGACAGGGAATATCTGCTGTTTCCGGTGCTGGGGATTGCGGCGGCAATTCTGCTTCCTCTTTATGAAAAACAGAAGGAGAGTGAGGCGAAAAAGAAGAAAAAGCGGGAGCTGATGGAAGATTATCCGGAGATTGTGTCAAAGCTGACTGTATTTTCCGGGGCGGGGCTTCCGGTCCGCCGGGCATGGGAGCGGATTGTGCTGGAATACGAGGCGGCATGCCGGGCGGGAACACAGACGGAGCGGGCGGCATACCGGGAAATGGCAGCGGCATATCACCGGATGCAGCGCGGTGTCCCGGAACTACAGGCATATGCGGAATTTGGTGCGGGCTGCCGCCTGAGACCGTACCGGAAGCTTTCCGGGCTTTTGGAGCAGAATGTCAGAAATGGGGCAGAAGGACTTCGAAAGGCGCTGGAGACAGAGATGGAGTCGGCGTTTGAAGAAGAGAAAGCACTGGCAAGACGCCGGGGGGAAGAGGCATCTACAAAGCTGATGCTTCCATTGTTTTTGATGTTGATGATTATTATGGTGATGGTTTCAGTCCCGGCGTTTCTGGCGTTTGGGATCTGAAAAATGGGGAGAAAGGAGAAAAAGTATATGGATAAAGCGTATCTGGTAAGAGAAGTAAAATCGTTTCTGATGGACGAGGATGGTGTGGGGGTCATTGAGTTAGTGCTGATTCTGGTGGTGCTGATCGGTCTGGTCATTGTCTTTAAAAAGCAGATTAATACGCTTCTTACAAATATCTTTAAACAGATCAACAGCAAGTCGAAGGAGGTATATTGATCCGGGCAGAACGGCACATTGAAACAGAAAAGGAAGTTTGCGGGGAGATCACAGTTTTCCTGAGTTTGATTCTGACCTGTATCTGTGCGCTGATGGGCGGGCTGTTTGAGTCCGCCAGGGCAGCCGGAAGCGGCTGGTATATGCAGATGGCGCTCAATTCCTCACTGGATTCTCTGATGAGCTGTTATCACCGGGAGATTTGGGATAAATACCGGATTTTTGTGCTGGAATGTGCGGATAAAGAGCGCCTGGCGGCGGAGATGGAGCCGCAGATGGAAACATATCTGGCGGCAGCGCCCTTTTATCCGGTCAGCGGCGGCAAGGTACAGATCGAAGCGATGGATGCGATCACCGGGCATAAGGGGGATTTCTTTGCGAAGGAAGTTACCGATTATATGAAAGTGGGTGTCTGGACGCTGGAAAGTGAGGAGTCTGAACTGCCTGAGATGGAAAAACGGATGACGGAAGCAAGGGCGGTTCATGGGATTGCGGAAGGATATCAGGAAAATGGCAGAAAAGTGCTGCGTCTGGAAGAGTCGATCGAGGCGATCGGAGCCTGCCTGCAAAAACAGGAGAAACATCTGGAGGAGATGGAGGCAGCGGTCCGCCAGGCGGATGGAAGCTCGTTCTTTCAATCGGCGGAAAGCTTAGAGAAAGAATTAAAGCAGATTCCGGGGCTGGTTGCGGCGTATGAAAAACAGGCGGACCGGCTTGCGAAAGAATTGCAGGGATCGGAGCAGGGGGCGCAGGAAGCCCAGCCGGATCTGGAAGAAGGCTCCTGGGGCATGGTACAGGAGGAGATGCGGGGGTATCGTTCGTATTTGGATGCGGATGGAGCGCGCCGCCAGGAGGTAAAAAAGACAGAAGAGACGGCTCAAGGAAATGAAGAGGTGGTTGCAGAAGCAGTCCGGAAAGGGAAGGAGATACAGGATTATATCGATAATTGGGAGCCTGACGATGAGGACGATGAGCTGGACGAGGAAGCGCTGTGGGCGCCGGTTCTGACGATCACAGCGGGTTTTCAGAAGGATGGACGTTTCCGGGTTCCGGCAGTCCGAGACAAGAAAAAAATGAATGTGCTGGAAGCAGTCAGCCGCCTGTCGGGGACGGATCTGCTGAGTCTTTGTGTGCCGGCGGGAACTGTGATTTCAGAAAACTGGATTTCGACCGCGGCATTTCCGTCGGCGTTGTATGCAGGCGGAGAGAGCGGAAAGCGGGGGACGACTGGGGATGTCTGGACAGCGGGGCTTGAACGGGCTCTTTTAGATGCGTATGCGGCGCATTTTTTTACCCGGTTCGGGCAGGAAAAGACGGGAAGTGTCCATTATGAGCAGGAATATCTCTTACAGGGAAATGCGTCGGAGCGGGAAAATTTAAAACGCACCGTCAATGAACTTCTGGCTGTGCGCGAGGCGGTGAATCTGGCAGCTTTATATGCGGATTCTGAAAAACGGTCGGAGGCGGAAGCATTGGCGCTGGCAATCACGGGGCTGGCGGGAATCACACCGATCACGGCGGCGGCATCCTTCTTTATCATGACAGTCTGGGCGTTTGCAGAGTCGGTGGCAGATGTGAAGGTTCTGCTGGCTGGCGGAAAAATTCCTTTTTTCAAACAGCTGGGGGAGTGGCAGATTTCGCTTTCTGCTCTGACGGAAAAGGGCGCGTCCATCTTTCTGGAAACGGGGACGGATCCTTCATTGAAAAACGGGACAGACGACAGAGGGCTGGACTACCAGGACTGGCTGAAACTCTTTTTTCTGATACAGGGAAAGAGCCGTTTCTGTTACCGGATGATGGATATGATTCAGAACCGCATTTCAGAAAAAGAGCCGGGATTTCGGATGGATCAGTGCCAGTATGGGGTAAGTGTGTCCTATGCGGCACAGGGAACGTTGATACCGCTTCGTAGAACGTCCCAGAAGGAATATTAAACACAATTACAGGGGAGTGGAGGACAGTGTCCTTTTTCAGGAGATGATGCAAGTGAATGTGCCTCTCCAAGTACATAAAGAAAGCCAGTAAAAAAGATGATGACAACTAACCTAACAAAACGAATAAATGAAAGTATCTGTGCGGTCTGGATACCTGTCCTTCGGCGGCATAGAGCCCAAGTAACAAAACGACCCTGGAAAAGGGCATTGTCCTCTGCTTCCCTGTGTGCGAGCCTGACGATTGAGGCGGCGCTTAGTCTGACATTGTTTATGTTTACGGTGATTCTCCTGTCAGTTCCGATGGAAATACTGGATACTCAGAGAAAGGTGCAGACGGTGCTGGAAGTGACGGGGCGGGAACTGGGATGGCAGGTGTATCGGACATCCCATACGGTGCATCGGGCAGAAATGGAGGCGGGAAAAGCGGCAGAGGCAGGAGAAAAGGGAACGGGGGGCTGGTCAGAACTTCCGTCCGGGCTTATTCTGCAGGGATATTTAAAGGAGAAGATTCAGACAGCGGTCGGGAACAAAGTGTCCAATATCCAGTGTGGCGCCAGCCGCGTATCGGAAGATGGAGAATGGATTGACCTGCGCGCCTCCTATCAGGTGCGGCTGCCGTTCTCGGTATTTGCGCTTGACCATGTGACGCTTACTTCCCGGAGCCGGAAGCGGGGATGGATTGGGGCGGAAGGCGGGTATTTCTCAGAGAAAAACGGTTCAGAACCGGAGGAAAAATGGGTCTATGTGGGGCGGGACAGTACGCGCTACCATCTCTCGCCTTCGTGCCATTATATATCGAATCAGATCACCGCGGCTGCGTATGCAGATGTAATTTCGGGGGTGCTTAGAAACAGCGGGGGATGCCGTTATAAGGCTTGCAGATACTGTGGAAAGACGGTGTCGGCGGGAGGTCTGGTGTATATTCTTCCGTCCGGCGAGGTTTACCATGGAAAGCAGGACTGTTCGTCATTGGCATATTATGTGCAGAAGGTGCGGCGATCAGATGTGGAATATATGGGTGTGTGTTCATACTGTGGAAGTGGATAGGTGCGGATGGCGGAAAGAATCAAGGAGGGGTGAGAGGGCGGAGTGATGGAAAACAGTGCAGGGATAAGTTTCATGGGATTTACGCGGATGGATTTGGAAAGTGCAGTATGTTTCCTCTGTGCGGTTGTTTTTTCCCTTTTTCTGATAGCCTTTTCCTGGCAGGATCTTCATAGAAAACGGATACGTGTAAGCTGGCTATATGGATTTGGAACGGCAGGAATGGCGCTTACGATGATACGGTGTGTACTGTCGGTTATAAAAGATGGATGGGATTGGAAAAAAAGTGCGTTGCAGATAACGGTATGGCTTTTGGGAATGCTGCCGGGGATTTTTTTGTTCTGGATGGAGCGGCAGACGAAAGGTGCGGTCGGACTGGGAGATGGCTGCTTTTTTCTGATCACTGGGTGCTATCTGGGGGGATGGCGGACGCTTGAACTTTTGATGGGAGCTGTATTTGTGAGCAGTCTGGCAGGAGGTGTCTGGATGCTTACGGCACTGCTTGGCGGAAAGGGGAATGGTCTATGGGAGAAAATGCGGAAAAAGAAGCTGCCATTTCTGCCGTGTGTGCTTCCGGTGTGGATTTGGATGCTGATAGCATCTCTTGGATGAAGCGGGAGGTTTCTGCCAGTTATACGGTGGAAGCCTCGTTTGTGATGGCGGTTGCATTCTTTTTTATCGCGGCACTGTTAAATGGGGTGTTTGAGGTGCATGGCAGGATTACGGGGCGTTTTGTCCTGCAGGAGGCGATGGAACGGTGCCTGTATCGGGAGGAAAAAACGTTGCGGGGAGATGGAATGACTGTGGGGGAGATAAGCAGCAGAGCTGGACAGCGCCTGCGTGGATTCTTCCGGTGCGGGGATGCAGTTTTGACGATCCGGGAAGATGGGGGAGACTTGGACGGAAGGGTAAAGAGCAGTACAGAGACGGAGATATCCCTGCGCGGACAGGAGCCGGAGCGGGCGATCCGTTTGCTGACAGTGTTGGAAAATGCAGAGTGATGGAGGATACGGGATGGAGATTCGGTATAGCCGGGAAATGAATCATAATTATATGATAATCGAAGCGCCGGAGAAAGAAACGGGCTATGCGGTACAGATGCTGTCGGCGAATGCCATCGAAGGGCTTTTGAAGTTCCGGGTCCGCCAGACGGAGGAGGCGAGAGAATATTATTATGAGATAACGTCGAGACAGCCGCTTAGACGGGTGTTGGAAAAACGGACCTTGTCGGGACAAGAACTCCGGTCGATTCTGCTTGGTGTGCTGGCGGTTCTGAAGCGGGTGGAAGAGTACCTGTTAAAAGAGGAACAGCTTTTGCTGGATCCGGAATACCTGTATCTGGAACCCGATCATTTTACTGTGGAATTATGTCTGGTTCCGGGGCATCGGGAAGAGGCGCCGCAGGCGCTCTCAAAACTGCTGGGGTATCTTCTGGAACGTGCGGATCATCAGGATCGGGAGGCTGTTGTATTAGCTTATAATCTGTACCAGATTAGTCTGCGGGAGAATTACGGAACGGCAGATCTGCTGCGCCAGCTTTCGGGGGAAGATCGGATCTTTTCGGCAGAAAAACGAAACGAGGATGAGGGGGATCCTGAGACGGCGGGAGTGTGGGCGGATCGGCAGGAGTGGCTTGAAGCGGAGCAAAATCGGAGGGGTACGTTGGAATCTCGATCTGGGAAAATGGCTTCTGACACTCAAACGCCAGCCAGAAAGGATTGGAAATATAGGCAGGAAGCGTTGTATCAGGAGAAAACGGTGAAAAAGAACCTGGAGCCGGTAGAGAACTCAGATGAAGTGGGGGAAAAGTCTGAAAGGGCAGGTGGAAAACAAAAGGGACAATGGCAGAACAGGTGGATAAAGGTACTTGGAAGCGCGGTGGCAGCTGGCATTGTGTATTGGTACGTGACGGGAGAAATGGATATATGGCTGTATGCAATCAGCGGCGGCATCGGGGGAATCGTGTTTTTGAGGGAGATGTTGGCAGCCCGCAGAAAATGGCAGGTATATGGTGGCAGGAAGAAAAATCGAGGTCAGGGAGAGGATAGAGAGGAAAGCACGGAAGTGGATCAGGCGAATGAAGCTGGACGAGGTGGAAAGAGTAGTCGTGTGCGGAATGGTGAGAGGAAAGTGATCCAGAAAAAGAAAGAACGGTCTGGGATAGAAGGGACTCTATCATATCAAGACTGGCAGCGGACAACGCCTGAAAACCGCTGGCAGGTCTATCCGGAGAGTGAAGAAGCTTATCGGCAGGAACTTCGAAGAGAAGAAGAAGCACAGATAGAGCGGGCGAGAGAAGCGGGGACTACGCTTCTGTCTGCCTCAAAGAATGGGGAAGGAACGGTGCGCTTAGAGCCGGTGGAAGCCGGAGGAACAGTGATTCAGATTTCCTATATTCCATTTACACTTGGAAAACATCCGGGGCTGTCGGACGCATGTATTGACCGTCCGACCGTCAGCCGTCTTCATGCGCGGATCGATCAGAAGGAGGGCGTATACATTCTGACAGATCTCAATTCAACCAATGGAACATCGGTCAATGGCTATCCGCTTCAGGCAAATGAAACAGTCAGTTTGGGGAATGGGGATTCCATTTATTTGGCGGATGTCGGATATAAATTTTGGGAACACCGATAAATTGTCTGAAAATATGAAATAATAACCAAAAACACGAAATTGATGTGAATTATTTTGCAAGTACATCAATTTCGCGTTTCTGCAAATTTACATAGAACAAGCCATGGGGATATGCTATAATAAAGGCACTTGACATGGAAGTTTCAAGCCAAGTGACAAAAGAAAATACCGCTTTTCCAGGGAATGGAGAAGCATAGAGAGAAGGAGAGACCGACATGACAGACAAAGAATGTATTTTTTGTAAGATCGCTGGCGGAGAGATTCCATCCTCAACGGTTTATGAAGATGAAGATTTTCGTGTGATTCTGGATTTAGGACCGGCATCGAAGGGACATGCGCTGATTCTGCCGAAGCAGCATTTCAAAGATTTATGTGAGCTGGATCCGGCGATTGCGGCAAAAGCTCTTCCATTAGCTGGAAAGATTGGTGCGGCGATGAAGAAAGCACTGGGCTGCACGGGTTTCAATGTGGTTCAGAACAATGGCATATCCGCAGGACAGACTGTTTTTCATTTCCATGTACACATTATTCCGAGATATGAAAATGGACCGGATATGGTGACATGGGCGCCAGGAAAAGCAACGCCGGAAGAGCTGGCAGAAATTAGCAGCTCCATCCGCGAAGAACTGACGCGATAGGAGTTTGGATATGCACCATGAGAATGAAAAAATGGCGCTTTTTGAAGCGCTTTACAGAGAGTACCTGGTACCGCTGAAGAAATATGCGTATAGAATTGGAGTAGGGTACGATGACATTGAGGATATGGTGCATGAAGCTTTCATTGAATATTACAAGCGCTATTCGTTAGATCTGGATCATAAAGTAAAGTTGGTTTTACTAATCCGCATTTTACGGAGCAAGTGGATCGATAACCGGAGGCAGATGCGGCGCCGCGAGATGCTGCATCTGGAAGATCCGGATGCGGAAGAAGAGATTATGAACCTTCTTTTGGAAGGGGAGATAGGAATTCAGCTTCTGGATCAGGAGGTTATCGATAGGGATATCTATTGGAATGTATGGAAGATTGTCAAATCTATGAAGAAGGACTGGCGGGATGTTTTGATTCTCCGTGTTCTGGAGGGCTTGACGGCGGAAGAAGCCTGTGCGGTTTTGAAAATCAAATCAACGGTATGCTGTACACGTCTTTACAGGGCAAAAGCAGAACTGCAGAAGCGCGTGTTGAGGGCAAAGCTGTTTGATATTTAAAAATCACATCGAAGCAGAGCCGTTTCGAATCTGTCCGATGTGATGATAAGCTTACATATTCAGTGTTTTAGTCTTGTACTATACAAACGTAGCAATGCTACTAACTGCGTGTGCAATCATGAATCAGCCCCATGATGGTTTTGACAGCATTGTTTAAGTGGCTTTCAGACATTTTATCAATGAACTGCTGGCGATTTTTATAGGTCTCTTCGATTGCCTGGCTGAGAGTATCTGCGGTTAAAACTTCTTCTTCCAGAACGGTGCTGAATCCCTGTTTTGCAAAGGAGTTGGCATTTAAGATCTGGTCGCCGCGGCTGGCAGCAGCCGACAGAGGGATCAAAATGTTCGGTTTGCGGAGTGCCAGAATTTCGCAGATGGAATTTGCACCCGCGCGGGAGATGATCAGATCTGCCGCTGCAAAGAGATGGCGGAGTGGTTTATCCACATACTCATACTGAACATATCCTTCGGTGCCGATGAGAGACTCATCGAGATTGCCTTTTCCGCAGATATGTATTACCTGATAGGTTTTCAGAAGCTGCGGAAGAATGCCGCGGACAGCCTGATTGACCGTGACGGAGCCGAGACTTCCGCCGATGATCAGAATTACTGGGAGATCGGCAGAAAGATGGGCATACTGGAGTCCCGCCAGACGATCCCCGTGCAGAAGCTCTTCACGGATCGGGGAACCGGTCAGAACCGCCTTATCTTCCGGAAGATATTTAAGTGTTTCCGGAAAGTTGCAGCATACCTTAGAAGCGGCTGGAATACAGATTTTATTTGCCAGTCCTGGGGTCATATCGGATTCATGGATGATGACAGGCACTTTATAATGCTTGGCAGCCAGAACGACCGGAACAGCGACAAAACCGCCTTTGGAAAAGACGATATCCGGTTTGTATTTTTTCATAAGCTTGCGAGCCTCAAAGTATCCTTTCAGAACGCGAAGCGGATCTGAAAAATTCTTAAGGTCAAAATAACGGCGCAGTTTTCCCGATGAGATTCCATCGTAAGGGATGCTGGCTGCCTCGATCAGGCGGCGCTCAATGCCGTTATAAGAACCAATATAGTGA
Source organism: Clostridium sp. AF20-7 (assembly GCF_003479275.1). Lineage (NCBI taxonomy): Bacteria > Bacillati > Bacillota > Clostridia > Eubacteriales > Clostridiaceae > Clostridium > Clostridium sp. AF20-7. Next base: position 31,324 of record NZ_QUGF01000014.1, read on the forward strand.
ATCTCAAAGTCTTCCTCGCGCAGTGCCGGAAGCAGGGCGAGATTCGGTGTAACATGACCTGCAGTACCACCGCCGGTCAGAATGATTTTTTTCATAGTAGTTTCCTCCACACATCAGCCGCTGGTTACGGTGTGAGGGGACAACCATAACCTGAAAACAACTGTTTTTATGCTTTATCATACCCGCAAAGGGTTACATTTAGTATAGTAAACGGAAAAAAAGAAAAGTCAACCTAAAAGTTAGGACGAGGACAGAGAGGAGGGATAAAAAGTGAGCAGAAGCCGGCGCGGAAAAAAAACTGGAGAAGATGCAGAACGCCTGCTGCAGGAAGCGTTTGGAGTCAGCGAAGATCAGCTGTTGAAGGATTTTATCCTTGCACAGACGGAAGTAAAAGACAGCGACATACCTCCAGAACCAGAAGACGGCTTTGAGAGGTTGATGGCAAAGTTAGAAGCGGAGGTGGGAACAAGCCCGGAAAGTGAAAAAGAATCATCCAGCGAGAACATTGTCAAACTGCACGAAGAAGCTCGCAAACCACGCCGGCTGAAAACGATTGTGAAAGTCTCTGTAGCAGCCGCCGCTATCGCAGTGATGGTTGTGGCGATGGGAATTTCGGCTGGGGCGAAGAGGGAGTATCGGTATGTGGTGCGGGAGAAGGACAGTGTACGGAATGAGATTGTCTTAAATAATGTTGAGGCTATTTCTGGGGAGGATGAATTAGATAAAGCATATATAGAGATAGCTCGAAAAACGAAAATTGAAGTAATGAAATTGGCTTATATACCTAAAAATTTAGAATATGTAAAGGCAGATATAGGAGAAACAAGGGCAGTAATATATTTTAAGTATGGAGAATATAAGGTAAAACTGGTACAACAAACAGGAGATGTTGGAAATTCAATGAGCATTGTTTCAGATAGGAAAAAAGGAAAAAGAATATATAATGAACTTTTAAGAGACTATATTAATATAGACAGAGCCAATGTTGAAAATGGGAAAATAGAATATAGTTCTTATTACAAAAAAGAAGATGCCTATTATCAAATTTCTGGGGTAATGCCACAAAAGGAATTTTGTAGAATGATTAAAAATCTTTATTTAGAGGAGGATTTATGAGAAAAAAATTTTATTCATTAGTTTGTGCTGGATTTATGATGGTAATGGCAGCAATGCAAGTTCAGGCAGCAGATATAAAAAATGTTAATGGCTTTTCTGTTGAAACAGCAGATTATAATACAACAGTAGTATTGGATGAAAATTCTGCAGAAGGAACAGCAGTAGGAATAGAACCGAGGGGAAGCATTATTGATACGGCAACAACTCGTATTAGTAATTTGGGAAAGGGAGATATTGGAATTATTATCGAAACATTAGCTCATGTAGAATGTGATAAGATAAAAAATATTGCAATATTGCAGCGAGAAGAAGATGGTAAATGGGTGGAGGTTTCTAGATATACATATGATGCCAAAAAGGAAGATTTTCCGACAGAGGATTTATCGGGAATGACAAATGAATTTACTGTGAAGAATCAGAAAACAGGTTATAAATATCGAGTGGTAGGAATTCATTATGTCGAGGCAAATGGAAAGGGACAGTCGTTTATGACAAAAACAGGAGGGATTAATATCACTGAATACGGCGACTAATTAAAACGGGGACAGTGTTACTAAATTTATATTTGCAACACGAAATAGTATGAAAAAAGCGATCACATAAATACCCCCACCTGCAACCATCCAGGAATTTCTGATTCAAAATTCCAGATGTTTTCAGGTGGGGTTTTAAAATGGTTTTTCACTATGTCGGCGGGTCAGAAAGAATCTACCAAAGGATACTTATTTCACGTTCGCCTTATACTCCTTCAACGCCTGTGCCAGCTGATCCGGGCAGGAAGTTGGGCGGAAGCCGCACTGGATGCCTTCGATGCGGGAGATTGCCTCGTCAATATCCATGCCATCGATCAGGCGGGCAACGCCCTGTGTGTTGCCGGAGCAGCCGCCGACGAACTGCACATTCTTTACTTTATTATCTTCTACTTCAAAATTAATCTCACGGGAACAGACTCCCTTTGTCTTGTATGTCATGGTAAAACCTCCTCAAAATGGTATGTGTTTTAATCTGCTGTGGCGGGAATCCACCGCAGTAAAATGATTATAGTCTGCCAGTAAAGGTGTTGTCAAGATAACAAAAATCCAGTATACTCATGAAAAGATACGGTGTTATTGTTTGTACAAGGTATACATGGTAACGATGCGGCTGCGCTATTATAAAGTAAATGAACGATTTTCAAATGAAAAATGATGGTGCAGGCACACACTGACTGTAGAGCCGAGTCAGCCAATGGATTTGAGGAAAGAGATGCAGGGGTATAAGCGCAGAAGATCAAATAGTAAGAATTTCTTTTTCTATAAATCTATAAAAGAAAGGCAGAAGAATAAAGAACAGAAAAACAGGAGGGCAAACAGATGTTAGGAATCATCGGAGCGATGGATGAAGAGGTGGCTCAGATCAAGGAGAAAATGACGGATGTTACCGTGACAAGTGTAGCCGGTATGGATTTTTATCAGGGCAAACTGGGCGGAAAGGACGCAGTTGTGGTTCGCTCTGGTATCGGCAAGGTAAATGCAGGTATGTGCAGTCAGATTCTGGCGGATCGGTTCCATATCAGTGCGATTGTGAACACAGGTATCGCCGGTTCCCTGCGTGCAGAGATCAACATTGGCGATATCGTTGTATCGACGGATGCGGTGCAGCATGATATGGATGCGAGCGGATTTGGATACCGGATCGGACAGATTCCGCGTGTAGATACCTTTGCATTTGAGGCGGATGAGAAGCTGCGCGAGCTGGCGATTGAGTGCAACCAGAAGGTCAATCCGGAGATTCAGGCATTTCCGGGACGCGTGGTAAGCGGCGACCAGTTTATCTCGGATAAGGCAAAAAAGGAGTGGCTGATCGAGCAGTTTAGCGCAAGCTGTACCGAGATGGAGGGCGCAGCGATCGCACAGGCGGCATATTTAAACGGAATCCCGTTCCTGATTATCCGTGCCATTTCAGATAAGGCGGATGACAGCGCAGGTATGGACTATGCGGCATTTGAGGCGCAGGCGATCAAGCATTCGGTAAACCTACTGCTTGAAATGGCATCCCGGTATGAGGCATAATGAGTCATAAATATGATTCACAGACGGAATTTTTAACAACCAGAAATTTTGCATGATACGCATTATTAATACCTATAAAAATCGAATTAAGGCAGAATTTGACGAACGATTTTCCCCTTTCTCATCTTCACAAAGACTCTTTCGGCGGATATAATAAAGCCACGATGCAGGCGGGATTTGACAGGCGCAAAAAACAGAATGTGAAAAGCAGAATGCAAAAAGCAGATTGTAAAAAGCAAATTGCAAGAGACAAACTGCGAAGCGCCTAAACCTGACCTGTGGCAAGCCATCCGGAAGTGATCCGGAAGTAGAGAAAGGGGAGCTTTTTTATGCTGGAATTTTTACAAACTGGAAAAGCGCTGTCCGTTCTTGCGGCGATCGGAATGATCGGATTTGTCAGCAAGTTGATTACACGGAGCCTCTACAAAAGATTATTAAAAGAAACTGACAACATGGCGATGACCCGGAACAAGAATCTTCAAAATCTGAAGCAGCGGTTGGAAAATACCTGCCGCTTGGGACAGAACATCGTGAACACGCAGGCATATCTGGACAAGCAGATTGACGGATTTTCATTTTTACATATTTCGCTGGATGCGTGGAACGGCGTGTCAATGGAAATGGTGCTTTTAGGGCTTCTGACCGGAGCAGCGGAGGCATTTCTGGCGTACTGGTATGAGCTGGATGCGAGCTATATTGTGCTGTATGCGTCGGCAGCTGTCATGAGCGGTCTGTTTCTGGCATTTATCGAGAGCTGTTTCCAGATTGACCAGAAACAGCAGCGGCTGGAAACGGCGCTTTTGGAGTATGTGGATAATTCGGTGTTCCTTCGGGCGGCACGTGAGAAGGAGACGCGCGGACAGGAAATGTCAGGAGCTTCTGGAGTATCCGGCGGAATTGCTGGCGCGGATTCGAATGTGCGGGAAATGCCGAAACGGCTGCAGAGTGCTTTGCGGGCAGAGCGTGGTGTGAGCAGTCGGGATGACGCAGAAACGAATAATCGGGATCTGGGAGAAACGGAGTTTGAAAAAGGAAAATCGCGGACAGCGATGAGAGTGAATCCGTTCCGTGAGCGGGATGCACGGGCACAGAATCTGATGCGGGCAGTTCGCACTGCACCGTGCGAACCGGAGGAACGGGACAAGCATGAGACAGATGGGCATCTTACGGATCGCCGGATGGTATCAGGAAATGAAACGGGAAACAATACGGGTCCCAGGCAGGAAGCGAAGGAGCGTCCCGGCGACAAGGAAATGGAGTATTTGAAGCAGAGCCTCGACCAGATTGCAGCAAGCCGGGATACGCGGAAAACACGAAATGGCGAGGCAAATGCGGGTGACTGGATGAAAGGTTTGAGCCGCGAGGAGGCGCAGGTTCTGGGGGATATTATGAGGGAGTATTTATCGGGATTGTAAATAATGATTCCAACTGAAAATCGGTTGCACATGGGTGTCCAGATTGCTATAATAAAGATAAGTTAAGTTTTTGACAAAGTAATCACGCCGCCTGCGGACGGCTGAAATGCAAAGGAGAGGAAACATATGGGAAAAGATGTGATCTTTGATTATTCAAAAGCAGCTGCATTTATTCATGAGGAAGAGATCGCCGGTATCAAGGCGGGCGTGCAGGCGGCAAGAGAGACGCTGGTAGAAAAGACCGGCGCGGGCAATGATTTCCTTGGATGGATCGACCTTCCGGTGGACTATGATAAGGAAGAGTTCGGACGCATCAAAAAAGCTGCGGAGAAGATTCAGAAGGATTCCGATGTCCTGCTGGTAATCGGTATCGGCGGTTCGTATCTGGGCGCAAGAGCGGCGATCGAGTTCCTGTCCCATAGTTTTTACAATAATCTTCCGAAAGAAAAAAGAAAAACACCGGAGATTTACTTTGTTGGCAACAGCATTAGCAGCAAATACATCCATGATCTGATGGATTTGGTCGATGGAAAAGATTTCTCTATCAATATTATTTCCAAGTCCGGTACGACAACGGAGCCGGCGATCGCATTCCGTGTATTTAAGGAGATGCTGATTGAGAAATATGGTAAAGAAGAGGCAAACAAGCGAATCTACGCGACGACAGACCGGGCGCGGGGCGCACTCAAGAATCTGGCAAATGAAGAGGGCTACGAGTCCTTCGTGGTTCCGGATGATGTTGGCGGTCGTTTCTCCGTCCTGACGGCAGTCGGTCTGCTTCCGATCGCGGTCAGCGGCGCGGATATAGATGCGTTGATGCAGGGCGCGGCAGACGCGAGAAAGAATGCACTGGAGACTCCGTTTGAGAAGAATTCTGCTCTGTTATATGCGGCGGTCCGCAACATTCTGCTCCGGAAGGGCAAACAGGTCGAGATTGTGGCAAACTATGAGCCGAGCCTGCACTATGTATCGGAGTGGTGGAAACAGCTCTACGGCGAGAGCGAGGGCAAGGATCAGAAAGGTATTTTCCCGGCAGCGGTTGATTTAACGACCGATCTTCATTCGATGGGTCAGTTCATCCAGGATGGCGCGAGAATCATGTTTGAGACAGTTCTGGAAGTGGCTGAATCTCCGGCGGAGATCATTTTGAAGAAAGAAGATGTTGACACGGACGGTATGAACTATCTGGCTGGCAAGAGCGTGGATTTCGTCAACAAGAGTGCGATGAACGGCACGATTCTGGCACATACCGACGGCAGTGTGCCGAACCTGAAAGTGACGATCCCGGCGATGGATGCATACAGCTTGGGACAGCTCTTCTATTTCTTTGAATTTGCCTGCGGCGTCAGCGGATACCTTCTGGGTGTCAATCCATTCAACCAGCCGGGCGTAGAGAGCTATAAGAAAAATATGTTTGCACTGCTTGGCAAACCGGGCTATGAGGAAGCGAGAGAGGCGCTGCTTAAGAGACTGTAGGGGGCGGACATATAAAAAAGTATGCGTTCTGCGGCATTCTCTCCGGCATGTTCCATGAAGGAAACTGCAGCCCGGATATAAACATAGAAAACGGAACATAGAATAAAAAACGCTTTTATCAGCAAAAACTGATAGAGGCGTTTTTTTGTGTAATAGGAAATTCCTTGGAATTCCCCATTACACAAAAAGGCACATTCTTTTATGCCGCAGAACCTCGAAAAAACAATTTTCAAAAATTATAGATAATTTTTACATAAATCACCTCCTGCATTTTACAAACCATCTTTAAGATAGAATCTGGACACAGCACAAGTGATTTGACAGAAGAGAAGCGCGGCAAAGGACTCCCGATCACGATTTTGACATAGATGGCTGGTTCCAAGGTAAGACAGACTGGGAGATGGGACACCGCAGCAGGAGGAGAACGAATGAAGGTAAGTATGAGACGTCTGATGGCGCTTGCGATGGCAGGCACGATGACATTGATGGCAGGATGCAGCCAGGCATCCAGCTCGGCGACAGGAAGCAGCGACACACAGAGCGCGTCCGGAGAGAGCGGGGCAGAGAAGGCGGCATCCGGCGATAAAACGGTGATTGAATACTGGCACTGTAACGCAGAAACCCAGGGAGGTCTGGTCGTAGACGATCTGGTAAAGAAATTTAATGAGGAAAATGATCACATCGAGGTAGTAGCGAAATACAACCCGGATATGTACAAAGGTCTGATGCAGAATCTGCAGGCGGAAGCGGCGACCGGAAATACACCGGCGCTTGTTCAGATTGGCTGGGCATTTCTGGATTATTTCTCCAATAACTTTGACTATGTGGCGCCGCAGGATGCGATTGATAAATTCGACAGCGAGGATGCAAATTTCTTAACCGACAATTTCCTTCCAAATGTCTTAGACCTGGCGGTCAACAGCAACGGCGAGCAGGTCGGAATCCCGTACTCCTTAAGCAGCCCGGTTCTCTACATCAATAAAGATCTCTTAAAAGAAGCGGGCCTTTCCGAAGATGGACCGGAGACCTGGCAGGAAGTACAGGAATTTGCCGAGGCAGTCAAAGAGAAGACAGGAAAATATGGTTTCTATATGCAGGAACCGGCAGACTTCTGGGCGCAGCAGGCATTGGTTGAGAGCGCGGGAGCGGATATGTTGACTGCGGATGCATCCGGCAAGAAAAAAGCAAGCTTTGCAACCGAGGACGGCATTGCGGCAATGCAGATGATGCAGGATATGGTAAAAGATGGTTCTGCCCTTCATGTTTCATGGGAAGAGGGCTGCCAGAGCTTTATCGACGGCAACTGCGCGATGCTCTACACCACCATTGCGAGACGCGCTTCCGTACAGAAGGGGGCACAGTTTGACGTAGCAACCGTGAAATCCCCGCTGTGGAACGACAAGGAGCGCAAGGTTCCGGCAGGCGGCTGTTTCTTAGCCATCACCGCGCAGAGCGACGAGCAGATTCAGGCGGCATGGGAGTTTGAAAAGTATCTTTACAGCGTAGAATCAATGGCAGCATGGACCGAGGGAACCGGTTATGTACCGCCGAGAAAAGATGTGGCAGAGGCAGAAAATGGATTGAAAGATTTTCTGGCTGAGAACACAATGATGAATGCAGCGATTGAGCAGATGGACGGCGTTGTATCATGGACCGCATTCCCGGGCGATGCAGGCCTTGAGGCAGAGCAGCTTCTTCTGGATATGAGAGACCAGATTCTGGGCGGTCAGGTATCTGCGAAAGATGGTATGACGAGCACACAGGATGCGATCAACCAGCTGCTGGATGCACAGTAGGGACAGGCAGCCTGACGCTTGGAACGGCTTTCGGGTGGCAGAAAAATCATTACAAAATTTAGGACAGAAATGAGAATGGGGTTGTTGCGGAATAGCAGAACGTGTTTTGGCAGAATGGACTGCGTGCAGATAAGACGCAGGAAGCGGCCGGAGCGCGAAAGAGCTGTTTGGCGGCAGCCCCTTCATAAAATGCATTGGAATGGAGGAAATAGTTTGAATCGGGAGGACAAAAAACAGGCAGCGCTTGGATATGTTTTTTTGCTGCCGTCGCTCATCATGTTTGCGGTATTTATGTTTTATCCGCTTTTTTACACGCTGTATTTGAGTTTTTTTGAGTGGAACATGGTAAAGCCGGTCAAGAAGTTTGTGGGACTGGGGAATTATATTTCCGTTTTGAAGGATCCGAATACATGGAAAATCTTTGGCAATACATTCTGGTACATCGTGATTCTTCTGGTGTTTAACTTTGTGATGCCGTACATTTTATCATTCATTCTTTCGTGCGTCATCAAAAAGGGACAGAGTTTTTACAAGGCGGTCTTTTTCCTGCCGAGTGTGATTTCGCTGGTCGTCGGCTCGATTCTGTATACATGGATTCTGAATCCGATTTCGGGTCCGGTCGCGATTGTGGCAGGCTGGTTTGGGCTGAAACTGCCGTTTTGGTCGAAAACGGAGGGCTGGGTCATCGCGGTACTCTGTATTATCACGACCTGGAAGACGTTTGGCTACAATTTCATCAACATCCTAGCGGGCGTCTCCGGTGTCTCAATGGAGGTCATCGAGGCGGCGCGTCTGGAAAATGTGCCGATGTGGAAGATTTTTAAGGATATCGTCGTGCCGATGAGTTCTGCAACTGGAATCTATGTGTTTATTACGACGATCGTGCAGGGACTCCAGTATGTGTTCACGCCGATCAAGGTCGTCACACAGGGAGGACCGAACTATGCCAGTTCGAACCTGATTTATATGTCGTACCATGAGGCGTTTACACTCTATAAAACAGGAACTTCCTCGGCGGTATCGGTCATGACGATGGCACTCTTTATCATTCTTTTGGTGCTGGAATTCCGGTTTGTAGAAAAGGGGGTTTACTATGAAAACTAAAGACAGACAGATCGGCTGGCATCTGTTTCTGGTGGTGGTCGTTTTCCTCCTTCTGATGCCGATCGTATTTGCAATTTCCAACTCTTTCAAGACGATGCAGGAGGCGTTCAACACGGTTTTTCAGGTGATTCCGCTGCATCCGACGCTGGAAAATTATCGGCATGTATTTGACAAACTGCCGTTTGTGAAAATCACGCTGAATACGTTTCTGATCGCATCGACGGTCACGATTTTTAAGACAATCACGGGACTTCTGGCGGCGTATGCGTTCGTCTATTTCCGGTTTAAGGGAAAAGGATTTTTGTATTTTATTATGTTAAGTACGCTGTTCATCCCGTTTACGGTCACGATGATTCCAAATTATCTTCTGATCTCTAAAATCGGTCTGCGCGATCGTATCTGGGGCGTCGCACTGCCGCAGCTGGCGGATGTGCTGGGAATTTTCCTGCTGCGCCAGGCAATGCGTGGAATCCCGCTGGCACTCATTGAGGCGGCACGGATGGAAAATATCCGGCACATGAAAATCATGCGCGACATTGTGATTCCGCTGGTGCGTCCGTCCATCATTTCCACCGGCATCATTTTCTTTATCAATTCGTGGAATGAATATGTGTGGCCGGTGCTGATCTTAAAATCCAAGGAAAATTATACGCTGTCGCTGGCATTGCAGATGTACATCAGCGCCGAGGGCGGTACGGAATTTACGATCGCGATGGCGGTGTCGGTGCTCACGATGCTGATTCCGCTGGTACTGTATATCATTTTCCAGCGCTATATCATCAATACATTTGCGGCGTCTGGATTGAAGGGATAATGGGAGATTGCGCTGGACATAAGAAAGGGATAGATTAATTCAATGAAAAATATTGTATTTGAAAATGTTAAAAAAGCGTATGGCAAAAATGTGGTCGTGGAGGACCTCTGCATGGAGGTAAAGGAGGGCGAACGCCTGATTTTATTAGGTCCGTCCGGCTGTGGAAAATCGACGACACTTCGCATGATTGCGGGACTGGAAAATGTGACCGCCGGAAACCTGTGGATGCGCGACCAGGTGGTAAATGATGTGCCGTGCGGCGAGCGCGGTGTCTCGATGGTGTTTCAAAACTATGCGCTGTTTCCGCATATGAGCGTCAAGAATAATATCATATATGGTTTAAAAGCGCACAAGATGGATGAGAACGAGATCGATGCGCGCTTAAAAGAAGTCCTCAAAATGCTGGAACTGGAAGGGCTGGAGGATCGGAAGCCGAAGGAGCTTTCCGGCGGACAGCGCCAGAGAGTGGCATTGGCGAGAGCCGTGGTAAAGCGCGCCGACTATTTCCTTCTGGACGAGCCGCTGTCAAACCTGGATGCACAGCTTAGGATGCGTGCGAGAAAAGAACTGGTAAAAATCCATGAAATGTACCACCCGACGTTAGTCTACGTTACGCACGACCAGATCGAGGCGATGACGGTTGGCGATCGGATCGCGCTCATGTACCGGGGCAAGATGGAAATGCTCGATACCCCGTCACACGTGTACAATCGTCCGGCAAGCGTGTTCTGTGCGAAGTTTATCGGTTCGCCGTCCATGAATATCGTGGAGGCGGAATATCATAACGGGGCGCTTGTCATCGGGAAGCAGAAGGTAGAACTTCCGGGTATCTGGCAGCGGATCGCCGCGCAGTGCCCGTCGGGACTGCTGTACGCCGGTGTCCGCCCGGAACACGTGATGATGAGCCGCACCCCGCAGGAGCGGTCGATCGAGGGCATGGTCCGTTACGTGGAGGATTACGGAAACCGGTACGGTGTTTATATTCAGGTCGAGGGAGACAAGAACGAGCTGATTGCCATCCGCGAGGGCGAGATTCCACAGCCGGGTGAGAAGGTATACATCCATGTGGAGACGGAAAAGCTGCATCTGTTTGACCGCGGGACGGAGAAATCGCTCGGTTACCCGGAGATGGTGATCCGCGCACAGGAAAAGCTGGCGGTGCCGAAATTGGAAAAGGCGATCGCCCAGTAAGAATAGAGATAATAGAGCGAAAAAAGTGTTTTCAAAACAAGATTATGAACGTATATTTTGAAGAGGAGACATGCAATCATGAGAAAAATTCTTATCAGCACTAATATGTATAAAGGCAGCGAGTTCGGTCAGGTTCTTCCGTATCTCAAACGGTTTCCTGGACAGGTGGGAGTCGAGGTGTTTCCGATGTTTCATGAGGAATGCTTTGAGAAGAACCTGCGGGACGCCATGCCGCTCTTAAAGGAAGTCCCGGTCAGCTTCCATGGTCCATATTATCAGGCAGAGCATTCGGCAGCGGAGGGGACTGTAGAGTATGCGCGCACGATGGAGCTGCTTGAAAAGACGCTTTCGTATGCGAAAGAGCTTTCAAGCAAATATCTCGTTTATCATCACAACAACTGCCGCATCATACCGGGCGAGAAGGAAGACCGCGTCCGTGTTTCCTGTGAAAATTATTACACCGTGAAACAGCTGTGTGAGGAGGCGGGAACCCAGGTGGTCGTGGAGAATGCCGGAGTTCTGGAGCGCGGAAACCGTCTCTTCGATGAGCAGGAATTTATCGATCTGTGCCGCCGGGAACAGTATGCGGTGCTCATCGACATCGGGCACGCCTGGGCGAACGGCTGGTCGCTTAAGCGGGTCGTAAACGCGCTGGCGGACCAGATTGTGGCGTACCATCTCCACAACAACGACGGTGTCCACGACAGCCATCAGAGGATTCATGAGGGAACACTTGATTTTGACTGCTTTTTAAAATTGGCAAAGCAGGCGACGCCGGATGCCGAGTGGGTCATGGAGTATGCGATGGACGTTTCTGGAAATGTGCGGGGGATTGAGGAAGATCTGCAGTTTCTTTTGAAAATGGGAAGTGCTGCACGATGACACAGTGGCAGTGAATTTTGCCGAAAAGCCCCGCCTTGTCAACTCTTAAAAAAGCTGATATACTGGACATAAGATTGTGAGAAAAGATGTCCGGAGAGAACATCCGGACACGGTAAAAATGAAATTTGACAGCGGGAAAGGAACGGCAGGATGTTTCGTCTTTGGGGAAAAATGATGAAGGAAAACCGGATGCTTAGGGATATTGTGATCAGCAACGGTGATTATACAATGTCGAGAACGGCGATGGTGTTTGACGCGATCGACCAGATTTGCTATGCCTTTGATCTGGGGCATCCGGTCTGGCTGGATAAGACGATCGAGGAGTTCAAACGTCACGATAAGGCGCGTTTTACCCAGGACAACTTTATCGAGAGCATCGATTTCGATTATCTGGAGATACAGGTGCTGGAAGAATAAAGGGCAGGCAGCCGTTACAAAAAGACAAAGACCGGGAGGGGCGAGATGGCACAGGCGATAACGGATGTGAAAACATTTCTGGAAGACGCCAGACAGGCAGTGGTGGAGCTGGCGGAGTTTGAAAAACAGGAGGAGACGCTTGCTCAGGAAGAGAAAAAGCGTCTGCGCGTGCTGGAGACGGAGCGGAAAGCGGTGGCGGATGCCGTGAATTCGACCGTGAAAAAGCGCCGGGATGAGATTGAAAAAAGCTATGACGATGAGCTTGGGAAGCTGCAGGATAAGCTGAAACGCACGCGGACACGCCGCGAAAAGGCGAAAAACCAGGGCATCAAGGAGCGGATTAAGGAAGAAACGCAGGAGCTTCACGCGCACAACCGAGAGCTTGCCGTGCGGATGCGGACGCTGTTCCAGTCGGATCGTGTTCCATTTGTCTGCAAAAGCCCACTGTACTATGCGCTGTATTTTCCGAGGGGATTCAAAGAATTTCTGACGGTGTTGATTACCTTTGCGATCTGTTTCCTGTTGATCCCGTGCGGCATCTACAAGCTGCTTCCAGAACAGAAGACTTTATACCTGGCGATGATCTACGGCGTGGATGTGGTTGTTTTTGGCGGACTGTATATCCTGATTGGAAACTGGACGAAGGATCGCCATCTGGCGGCGCTGCAGGAAGGACGTTCGATCCGCAGTCTGATCGCGGCGAACAACCGCAAGATCGCGGTGATCACCTCCTCGATCCGTCGGGATCGCAGTGAAGCGCTCTACGATCTGGAAAAATACGACGATGAGATCTCCCAGATGGAGCAGGATCTGGAGGAGACGGCGAAGAAGAAAAAGGACGCATTAAACACCTTCGAAAATGTGACAAAAACCATCCTGACCGATGAGATCACCAGCAACAGCCGTGCAAAGCTCGAACAACTCAAAGAAGGCCATCAGGAGGTCGAGAGCCGCCTGCACTATACCGAGACGGTAATCAAGGAAAAGAGAATCTTTATCACAGATACCTACGAGTGCTACTTAGGCAAGGAATTTCTGAATCCAGAAAAGTTGGACGCGCTAAAACATATTCTGGATAACAGCACAGCCGTTAATTTAAGCGAGGTCATCGCAGAGTACCGCGAACGCGGCGGAAAGTAAACTGTGGAAATTATTTCATAAAAATAAATAATTAGATATAGGAACAACCAGAAAAAAGATGTGACACCGGGCGCTGTAAAGCTGCCTTCTGTCACATCTTTTTTCGTCCGTGTATATATCCTTCAATTTTCGCATAATTTCCTGCCACCCCGCCTATAATAAAGGTAAAACAACCCCTGTCCAACAGGCAGGGAGAAAACAGGACGGTGTGGGAGATGAACAGACGGGGACGCAGCCGGTTCGGTGGCAGTCCGGAGATATATTACTACAATTCAGCCCGCCGGGACGCGGTGGGAGAGCTGGCAGGGCAGTTAAGTGGGCTGATTCAGGAAGAAATGACCCGAAGGCATAAAAAGAAACTGGTTTTCCTCTGCATCGGCACGGATCGCTCGACCGGAGACAGTCTGGGACCGTTGATCGGATATAAACTCAAACAGGAACGGCGGCGCGGTACGCTGGTATTCGGAACACTTGATCGCCCCGTGCACGCGATGAACCTGGAACATTACGTGCAGGTTTTAAAAAATGGGTACCCGGATGCGTTGGTGGTGGCGGTCGATGCCTCGGTTGGCGATGAAAACCATATCGGCTATGTCACGCTGGGGCGTGGGGCTTTAAAGCCGGGGCTTGGCGTCTGCAAGGAGCTTCACGCGGTCGGAGATCTCTTTATCACCGGGATCGTGGCGGGCTGCAGCCATTACGATCCGATGATGCTGCAGAGTATCCGCCTGGCACTCGTTATGCAGCTGGCAGACTGCATCAGCGCGGGGATCGGGCTTGTCGAAAATTTTTGCCTGGATGCTGCCTCCGTTTGACAAATTTTGCATGCAATCGGCGTTATGATAGGCGGAAAGAAATTCATCATACTCCTGAAATTACGGAAAATCATGTTACTGTATTTGAGCAGGTATTTTCAGCACTGAAAATGCTGCACGGTGCAGCAATCAAATCATGGAAGCAAGTACAGACCCGGTTTCAGGAGAATCTATCATAGCGGGGTGAACATATGGGAGAATATTCTGGTTCCCGCGCAGAACTGCCGAAAAATATCCGGCAGATCGGCGAGCGGGATGAGGTGGTCCGGTTGTATGTGGAGGATTATGTAAACACGTATTTGAAACAGGTATATCCATCCGGCGGACCGGGACTCCGGGTCGGGCTGCTGCTCGGAAATTCGGATCCACAGCAGGAGGTTCCGTGCCTCTTTGTGGACGGGGCGCTGGAGATGGAGGAGGTTGTGCCGTCCGGGGAGAAGATTGTCTTTTCGGAGGCGGCATGGAAAAAGGCATACCAGCGGATGGAGGAGACATTTCCGAAAAAGACCGTGCAGGGGTGGTTTATCTGCGGCGCGCCGGGGTGTATGTTAAGTCCCCTGACCTACTGGCGGCTGCACAAGCAGTATTTCGGTGGGAAAAACCAGCTCATGTACATAAACAGCGGTGTGGACGGTGAGGCGGCATACTATGTGATGTCGGAGGACGGGTTTTACCGTTTGAAAGGATATCATATATACTACGAGAAAAACCAGATGATGCAGGACTATATGATTCTGCGGAAGGACGCCCGCCGGGTGGAGACAGGCACCGGCGATCGGGTGATCCGCGATTTCCGTAACCGGATGGAAGAGCGGCAGCAGGAGGCGGCGTCGCGTTACGGGACGATCCGGGCGCTGGGGACGCTGTGCGGCGTGCTTTCGGTCGCGGTGCTTGCCGGCGGCGTGGTGCTTTTCGGCAATTACCAGAAAATGCGCGAGATGGAGAGTGTGCTGGTATCCGTCCTCCCGGATGGTGTGCGGGGCACTGCGGACGGGAAAGAGGCGGTCACGGTGGAACAGCTCCGCGGTAGTGTGACGCCGCTTGAGAGCAGCGATGTGGATGCAGACGGAACAACAGCGGAAAACGGAGGACAGGCGCATAAATGGACACTTGAGAGCGCGGCGGATGGAGATACAGAGGGCACTGCCATAGCAGGCAGACAGAATGGACAGGCTTCCGGCGGGCAGAGCGAAGAGGACGGAAAAATGGCGGAGACGAAAGCCCCGTACATTTTGCCGGAGCCGGAGGCACAGCGCGACCTGCCGAATCCGGGCGGCAATTCGACGGCGGGACAGGACTATCCGGTCACAAACTTGAAGCCCGGCGGCACGTACACGGTCGGGGACGGGGAGACACTCTATGGGATCTGTTTTAAGCTTTATGGTAATATCCGTCATCTGGACGATATCCTTGCGGTCAACCATCTGACCGATGAAAACCGCATTATCGCAGGGCAGACGCTGGTGCTGCCGGATGTGTCCGGAGAATAGCAAAAAGATAATGCCAAACCATCTAAAATAGTGTATAATCAAGATGGCAGTCCAGCTACAGGAGATAAAAAAATGAGTGAGATGAACCCGATTGAACGGGAACAGAAGAAAAAGCAGCTGAGAGGGCGTGTGATCGACACCGCCACGCAGGACATGTTTCCCCGCCGGGGCATAAGCCACGGGGAAAATGAGGAAGAGGTGGCGGAGAAAGCCGAGCGCCATTCCAGACGGAAACGTCTCCGCAGGGTGCTGACGGCGGTGTTAATCGCGGCGCTTTTGGCGGCTGGTTTTATGTATTATAAAGATAACCATGCCTACACGGACTATACGGTAGCGTGGGAAAAAGAGATTGCGGCGAGTGAGAGCAGCACGACGGAATTTGTTCCATTTGGGGAAAATGTCCTGAAATATACGAAGGACGGAGCTTCCTATCTGGACAAGTCCGGCAAGGCGGTCTGGTCGATGAGTTATGAGCTGAAATCACCAATCTGCTATGTCAACGGCGATTATGCCGTGATCGGGGACCAGCAGGGCAATGATATTTATATTGTGGACAAGACCGGAAGCCAGGGACAGGCGACGACGCTTCTGCCGATCCTGCGCGTCAGCGTATCGGCATACGGCATCGTGGCGGCGCTGGTGGAGGACAGCAATGCTTCGTATGTGACCTTTTTCAAGAAAGACGGCAGCGAGCTTGACTGGGCGATCAAGACGGTTATGTCGGGAAATGGTTACCTGATGGACGTTTCCTTATCGCCGGATGGTACGCAGGTCATGCTTTCCGACCTGTATCTGCAGGACGGGGCACTCAAAAACCGGATTGTATTTTACAATTTCTCCGAATATGGAAAGAATTATCCAGACCGTCTGGTCGGAGGTTTTGATGAGCTGGGAGACAGCATCTGTCCGCGCGTCCGGTTTCTCGATGAGGATCACGCGTGTGCATTTGCGGATGATCAGGTGGCATTTTTCTCTTTGGAAAATGTAACAAGCCCGGCGCTGGTGCGCCAGGCGGAGATCGACGGGGAAGTCCGCGGCGTGGCATGGTCGAAGGACTATGTGGCGGTCATCTCGGACAACACCGAGGGCGGAAGTGAGAGCCGTTTGAGCATGTTTAAATCCGATGGAACCGCTATGGGTACGGCAGATTTCTCGTATTCGTGGCGTAACATAAATATACAGGGCGATTTCGTCATCCTAAATAACGAAAATTCCTGTCGGGTCTACAGTCTGTCCGGCAAGGAGCGGTTTGCCGGGGAGTTTGATTTCTCTGTGGCGCAGGTAACACGCGGCCGCGCGTTCAATTCACTGATTATCAGCGGCGGCGACCGGATGCGCGAGATCCGCCTCAAATAACACACGTTTAGTTTTTAAAATTAAGATACATAGCAGGAGGTTACTTATGAATCAGATTGACACATTATCCGTAAACGCGATCCGGATTTTATCCGCAGACGCAATCCAGAAGGCAAATTCCGGTCATCCGGGACTTCCGCTGGGATGTGCAGCAGCGGCTTATGAACTGTGGGCACATCATATGAACCATAACCCAGCCAACCCGAAGTGGGAGAACAGAGACCGTTTCATCTTATCCGGCGGTCATGGTTCCATGCTGCTTTACTCTCTGCTGCACCTGTTTGGCTACGGAAATCTTTCCAAAGAAGATCTGATGAACTTCCGCCAGTTAGATTCCAAGACTCCGGGACATCCGGAATATGGTCATACCGTTGGCGTTGAGGCGACGACCGGTCCGCTGGGCGCAGGTATGGGTATGGCAGTCGGCATGGCGATGGCTGAGGCACATCTGGAAAGCGTATTCAACAAAGAAAATTATCCGGTAGTTGACCATTATACCTATGTATTGGGCGGCGATGGATGTATGATGGAAGGCATTTCCTCTGAGGCATTCTCTCTGGCAGGTACCCTGGGACTTTCCAAGCTGATTGTTCTCTATGATTCCAACCGCATCTCCATCGAGGGAAGCACCGACATCGCATTCCGTGAGAATGTACAGGAGCGTATGCAGGCATTTGGTTTCCAGACGATCACGGTAGAAGATGGCAATGATATCGACGCGATCGGCAAGGCGATCGAGGCTGCAAAGGCAGATACCGAGCATCCGTCCTTTATCACCATCAAGACGCAGATCGGCTTCGGCTGCCCGGCAAAACAGGGCAAGGCGAGCGCACACGGCGAGCCGCTGGGCGTAGAGAATGTGGAAGCACTCAGAAAGAACTTAAACTGGCCGAGCGAAGAGCCGTTCTTTGTACCGGAAGAGGTATACAAAAACTACTCCGAGATCGCAGAGCAGAAGGCAGAGGTAGAAGCTGCATGGAACGTGATGTTTGCCGCTTACTGCGAGGAATATCCGGAGATGGAAGCACTCTGGAACCAGTACCACAATGCAAAGGCAGGCGAGGCGCTGAAAGATGACGCCGGATTCTGGGCAAAACAGGAAAAACCGGAAGCAAGCCGTGCGATCTCCGGACGCCTGATCAACTACATCAAGGATGTTCTGCCGAACCTGTTTGGCGGTTCTGCTGACCTAGCACCGTCCAACAAGACCAACATGAAGGATGCGGGCGACTTCTCCAAGGAGGACAGAGCTGGACGTAACCTGCACTTCGGTGTCCGCGAACTTGCGATGGCAGCGATCGGAAATGGCATCATGCTGCACGGCGGTCTGCGTGCGTATGTATCGACCTTCTTTGTATTCAGTGATTACTGCAAACCGATGGCAAGACTGTCTGCACTGATGGGCGTGCCGCTGACCTATGTATTTACGCATGACAGCATCGGCGTTGGCGAGGATGGACCGACCCATGAGCCGATCGAGCAGATGGCAGCGCTGCGTGCGATGCCGAACTTCCATGTATTCCGCCCGTGTGATGCGACCGAGACAGAGGCAGCCTGGTACAGTGCTGTTACTTCCGAGCACACACCGACCGCACTGGTGCTGACCAGACAGAATCTGGAGCCGATGGCAGGCAGCAGCCGTGAGGCATTAAAGGGTGGCTACATCATCGACGACTGCGAGGGCACACCGGAGTTAATTCTGATTGCCAGCGGTTCCGAGGTGGCTCTGGCGGTTCATGCAAAAGAGACTCTGGCAGCAGAAGGTCAGAAAGTCCGCGTTGTCTCCATGCCGTGTATGGATCTGTTCGAGGAGCAGAGCGAGGAGTACAAGGAGTCCGTACTTCCGAGAGAAGTACGCCGCCGTGTAGCAGTAGAGGCGCTTGGAAGCTTCGGCTGGGACAAGTACATCGGTTTAGACGGCAAGATCATCGCGATGGAAAGTTTCGGCGCCAGCGCACCGGCAGGGCTTCTGTTCAAGAAGTTCGGCTTTACCGTTGAGCATGTGGTAGAGGTGGCTAAGAGCCTGAAATAATGCTGATTTTGGTAAAAAAATAAGATAAAAGACAGGCACCTGTCTGTCGGCAGAAAAGAATGCGGTACCGCTTAAGCAGAAATGCGCCTTTCTCCGGCAGGCAGGTGTATTTTGCTTTCCAAACCTTGCAAAACGGGGATGCATTGCGTATAATAAGAGCCAGCGCAGAAAAAAGATGAGGGCATAGAAGAAAGGCTGCCAGTGCAGCCGTAAGGGAAGGGATCCAGACATGGAAAAAAAATGTATTGGGATAGACGTCGGCGGAACGACGGTTAAGATTGGTATTTTTGAGACGGACGGAACGCTTGTTTATAAGTGGGAGGTTCCGAGCCGCAAGGAAGAGAATGGGGCGTACATTCTTCCGGATGTAGCCGCTTCGATCAGGAAGAAATTGAACGAGCAGGGAATTCCGATGGATGCCGTGATCGGCGCAGGCATGGGATTTCCGGGACCGGTGCAGCCGGACGGCTATGTGGAGGTCTGCGTCAACTTAGGATGGCGCGATCTGAACCCGCAGAAGATTTTGAGTGAGTTATTAGATGGAATGCCGGTCCGCTCCGGTAATGATGCTAATGTGGCGGCGCTCGGCGAGATGTGGCAGGGCGGCGGCAAGGGCTGCCATGATATCGTGATGGTGACGCTGGGAACCGGTGTCGGCGGCGGCGTGGTACACGATCAGAAGATCGTTGCAGGACGCCACGGACTGGGCGGTGAGATCGGTCATATCCATATCCGCGAGGGCGAGAAAGAGACCTGCAACTGCGGCGGACACGGCTGTCTGGAACAGGTAGCGTCAGCGACCGGCATCGCCAGGGAAGCGAGACGGAAGATGGCGGCAAAGCCGGATGCGTCGGTGATGCGTGCCTACGGTGATGCGATCACCGCAAAAGATGTGCTGGATGCGGCAAAAGCCGGGGATGCACTGGCGCTGGAGGTTATGGACACCGTGTGCTATTATCTCGGATGGGCGCTGGCGACCATTTCGATGACCGTGGATCCGGAGATTTTCGTCATCGGAGGCGGCGTATCCAAGGCGGGGACTTTTTTAACGGATTGGATTGACCGCTATTACCGCGAATTGACCCCGATCTCTGAGAATAAGGGCGAGGTTCGCCTGGCAACATTGGGAAATGATGCAGGTATCTATGGGGCGGCAAGACTGATCTTAGATTAGGCGTAACTGTGAAGGTGCTGAACAGTTACGATTAGACGCCTTGTTTTGAGTGACAGAGTGCAGGGTAAAGGGGCTGGACGTTTGAAGAAAATAGGGATAGAAAAACGTTCAGATATGCCGAAAAATGCTGTAGACAAGAGGAGACCCCGGAGCGGTCAAGCATCCGGGGCAATTATGAAAAATCTATGTGCAAAATCACTATAAAACAAATTTGAAAAGTGAAATCTTTTATGCTTTTAGTATAAAAATAAGATATGAATAAAATATGAACACCGTGTAAACAGATTATGAAAATTGGCGATTTTGTACAAAAAAGTTTCATGAATCAGAGGTTTCTCTATCAAAACAGAGGATAGAAAGAAAAATGGCAGAATTTGCAGCGCACGGTGCGAATCAGGAGGAAAAAATGGCAGCAGAAAAAGCAAAGAAAACGATTGTAATTGGACATAAAAACCCGGATACGGATTCGATTTGTTCTGCAATCGGCTATGCGAATTTCAAAACACTTCAGACGGGCGGCGAATATGTACCGTGCCGTGCCGGAGAACTGAACCCGGAGACAACCTTCGTACTGGATTACTTTAAGGTAGATGTGCCGAAACTGATTAAATCCGTCAAAACGCAGGTCAAGGATATTGAGATCCGCGAGACTCCAGGTGTTTCCAAGAATATTTCCCTGAGAAAAGCATGGAACCTGATGCAGGAGGACGGTCTGGTAACACTTCCGGCTGTTACCGATAAGAATATATTGGAAGGTCTGATCACAGTCGGCGATATCACCCGTTCTTATATGAATGTATACGACAGCAGCATTCTTTCCAAGGCATGCACCCAGTATGCAAATATCATCGAGACCCTGGAGGGCGCGATTTTTGTTGGCGATGAGAAAGCGTACTTTGATAAAGGAAAAGTCCTGATTGCGGCAGCTAATCCGGATATGATGGAATATTATATTGAAGAGAACGACCTGGTTATCCTCGGCAACCGCTATGAGTCGCAGCTGTGCGCGATCGAGATGGGCGCAAGCTGTATCATCGTGTGCGAGGGCGCTGGCGTTTCCATGACGATCAAAAAACTGGCACAGGAGCGCGGCTGTACCGTCATCACAACTCCGTATGATACCTACACGGCAGCTCGTCTCATTAACCAGAGTATGCCGATCAGCTATTTCATGAAGACTGAGAAGCTGATCACCTTCGATACAGATGATTTCATCGATGATATTAAGGATGTGATGGCAAGCAAGCGTTTCCGTCATTTCCCGGTACTCGATAAAGAAGGCAAATACAAAGGCCTGATTTCCCGCCGTAACTTACTGGGTGCGCGCGGCAAGAACGTGATTCTGGTCGATCACAATGAGCGCGGTCAGGCGGTAGACGGCATCGAGAATGCCAATATCCTGGAACTGATTGACCACCATCGTCTGGGTACTGTGGAGACAGTCGGACCGGTCTTCTTCCGTAACCAGCCGCTGGGCTGTACGGCAACGATCATCTTCCAGATGTACCGCGAACAGGGGCTGGAGATCGACAAGACCATCGCAGGTCTGCTCTGCAGTGCGATCATCTCCGATACGCTTCTGTTCCGTTCTCCGACCTGCACACCGATGGATCGGGCGGCAGCGGTTTCTCTGGCTGAGATGGCAGGCATCAAGCTGGATGAGTTCGCAAACCAGATGTTTGAGGCAGGCAGCGAGTTAAAGGGCAAGAGCGATGCAGAGATTCTGTATCTGGATTTCAAGAAATTCTCAGCTGGAAAGACAAACTTCGGCGTCGGTCAGATCAACTCCCTGAATGCAGAGGAGCTTGGAAAGCTGAAGAACCGTATGCTGCCGTTTATGGAGAAGGCGCGTGAGGACGAAGGGCTGGATATGATCTTCTTCATGCTGACGAATATCCTGACGGAGACGACCGAACTTCTCTGTGTTGGACAGGGAGCGGCACAGGTTGTGGCAGATGCGTTCCATGTAGGCGATGCAAATGAAGAGCTGAAGCAGACGGCAACACTGCCGGGCGTTGTTTCCAGAAAGAAACAGCTGATTCCGGCACTGACAGTGACACTGGAGCAGTAAATCAGGTGACGGTGCGCGGACGGGATTGTTTCATACGGAAAATCCAGTGATAGTTCGTGCAGGGCAGAAAGGTCGGACGGAAAGGAAGGATACCATGACATTTGTATATCCGGCGGTTTTTACGCCTAAGAAAGATGGAAAAGGGTATGATGCATATTTCCCGGATTTGGAGTGCTGCGAGGCGGAAGGTCCGGATCTGGAGGATGCGGTGGAAAATGCGCGGGAGGCAGCGTACAACTGGATCAGCCTGGAGCTGGAGGAAGAGGGCGATCTGCCGGCACAGACGCATATCGATGATATGAGCCTGCCGGAAGGAAGCATGGTGAAACAGATCATGGTCCGGATCAAACTTCTCCCGGACAACGATTAAGAGGATATAGGGATGGCACAGAAGAGAGCGGCTGGAAAGCCAGAAGAGCGTCGCCGGGGAGGAGCAAGGCAGAACCCGAAAGGACAGTTGAAAAAACGGATGGAGACCCGGAACACTCCGGGACCGCGCGCCCAGTGGAAGCCGGGCAATATGATTTATCCGGTTCCGGCGGTGCTGGTCACAGTGGCGGACTGCGAAGGAAACAGCAACATCATCACGATTGCCTGGACGGGCACGATCTGTACGAACCCGCCGATGGCGTACATTTCGGTGCGCCCGGAGCGCTATTCTTACCATATGCTGCGGGAGAGCGGTGAGTTTGTCATCAACCTGGCGACGGAGTCGATGGCGTATGCGACCGATTACTGTGGCGTCCGCTCCGGCAGGAATGTGGATAAATGGAAGGAGACAGGGCTCACACCGGTTCCGGCGCAGACGGTGAAAGCACCGGTGATCGCCGAAAGCCCGGTCGCGATCGAGTGCCGGGTGACCGAAGTCAAGGAACTGGGGTCACATCATATGTTTCTGGCAGAGGTAACGGGTGTCAGCGTGGACGAGCAGTGGCTCAACGAGCGCGGCAGCCTGGAGCTTGCAAAGGCGGAACCGATTGTGTATTCGCATGGCGGCTATTATGGGCTTTCAGAGCTTCTTGGAACATTTGGATGGAGTGTAAAGAAAAAGAAGAGGTGCCAAAGATGAAAAATAATGTAACCTTGATTGGTATGCCGTCCGCAGGAAAGAGCACGGTCGGAGTGCTTTTAGCAAAGAGACTGGGCTATTCCTTTATAGATGTGGATCTGCTGATTCAGGAACAGGAAGGTAAGCGTCTGCGCGAGATCATCGAAGAACAGGGACTGGACGGATTTCTCGATGTGGAGAACCGCGTCAACGCGGGGGTGGAAGCCGAGCAGGCGGTCATCGCACCGGGTGGCAGCGTGATCTACGGAAAGGAAGCGATGGAACATTTAAAATCCATCGGACTGGTTGTCTATCTGAAAATTACCTATGACGAGCTGGTAAAACGCGTCGGCGATGTCAAGGACCGCGGCGTGGCGCTGAAAGACGGCATGACACTTCTGGATCTCTACCATGAGAGGATCTCGTATTTTGAGAAATACGCGGACATCACGATCGACGAGGAAGGTAAAGAGCTGGGGGCGGTGGTTGATGAGCTGCGCGAAATATTGGAAGAGCGCGGTTATGTGCTGGGAAGTGCGCCGGAGGAAGAGTAACAATTTCACATGAGAATGGGGGCAGCCGGTTCTGTCGGACGGGTTTCATAACGGGTTACAGTGAGAAAAAAATCAGTTGCAAAACAGTTGAAAATCCAATACAATAGAATAGTAACCATTTTTATAGAATGTTAACAGTCGGGGGTGCAAAGATGCGGAATCTTTTTTGCATCCCTTTTTTGAAAGGTGTGCGTATATGACTACAGTGAAATCTCTGTCCAGAGAGATGAAATTCTTTCTTCTGGCACTGATTCCGATCTATTTCATTTCAGTGGGGCTGATTATACAGCCGTTTGACTCCATTGTGACTGGTATCTATGAAATCATAAGGGAACCGGATTTCCTGATCACCGATTATATTGCGGTCGGCGGCATGGGAGCCGCGTTTGTCAATGCCGGGATGATGGCGCTTATCAGCATCTACTTTGTCTATAGTCTTGGGATGGAGATGGACGGGCATACGATCACATCCTGCTGTCTGATGTTTGGATTCTCTTTGTTCGGAAAAAATCTGATGAATATCTGGGCGATTTTTCTGGGTGTATTTCTCTATGCAAAATATCATAAAATGCACTTATCCAACTATATTTATGTCGGCATCTACGGAACGAGCCTGTCTCCGATCATCACACAGCTGATGCACGTGGTGGAGCTGCCGCTCTGGCAGCGCTTCTGTGTGACGATTCTGGTGGGAATCTGTATCGGATTCGTGCTTCCACCGCTCGCGACGCATTCCCACTATGCCCATAAGGGATATTCCCTTTATAATGTGGGATTTGCCTCTGGTATCATTGCGACGGTCCTGGTCTCCACGTTTAAGTCCTTTGGAATTGAGACGGAGGCGCGTCTTATATGGTCCTCCGGCAATGATGCGATGCTTTTAGGGCTGCTATTTGTCCTGTTTGCAGGCATGTCGGTGGTGGCAGTGCTGTGGCGCGGAAAAGATACGCTTTTAGGCTATGAAAAACTCCTTGCGACAACGGGAATCGGCGGTACCGATTACCTGCTGGAATTGGGCGGTGCGGTGACGCTTCTCAACATGGGACTCAATGGTCTGTTTGCGACCTTCTTTGTGCTGGCAGTCGGCGGAAACCTAAATGGACCGACGATCGGCGGAATCTTTACCATCGTTGGATTCAGTGCGACTGGAAAACATTTGCGGAATATTTTCCCGATCATGGCGGGCGTCTGCATTGCGAGTACCGTCCGGGCGTGGGATATCACGAATCCGTCGGCACTTCTGGCGCTGCTCTTTTCCACGACGCTGGCGCCGATCGCCGGAGAGTTTGGAATTTTATGCGGCGTGTTAGCCGGTTTTCTGCACGCGTCGGTGGCGCTCAATGTCGGGATCGTGTATGGGGGCATGAACCTCTATAACAATGGATTTGCGGGCGGTATCGTCGCAATGTTCCTGGTGCCGGTGATCCAGTCGATCCGCGACCGGAGGGCGCGGGCGAAGGGAGATCTGTCGCTGTAAGATTTCCTCTTTTTAATGGAATCTTAACACGAAAGAGGCATAGAGATATTGTATCATTATAAAAACACCACATTTATGATACCTACTAAACATAGAAAGGAATGATACATATTTCAACTTCATTTGCGCTTCTGGTCGTAGCGATTATTATCCTTGTCTGCATCGCGGGAAGCCGTCTTTCGGGGCGGCTGGGGGTGCCGACGTTGTTTATTTTTATTATGCTGGGAATGCTGTTTGGATCGGACGGTATTTTTAAGATTCCATTCGGCAATTTTGCACTGGCGGAACAGGTCTGCTCGGTGGCACTGATTTTTATTATGTTTTACGGCGGGTTCGGCACGCGCTGGAGTGAGGCGAAGCCGGTCGCGGGGCGGTCGATTTTGTTATCCTCGGCGGGTGTAGTGCTGACGGCGTTTTTGACCGGGCTGTTTTGTCATCTGGTGCTTAAGATGGCATTGATGGAAGGAATGCTTCTCGGCGCAGTTCTTGGATCGACCGATGCGGCATCCGTGTTCTCGATCCTGCGTTCGCGCAAGCTGAACCTCAAATACGGCACGGCATCCATGCTGGAGTTAGAGAGCGGAAGCAACGACCCGTTTGCGTACATGATGACGGTGATTCTGCTGTCTGCGATGACGGGGAGTGTGAGCGGCGGTTCGGCGGTTCTGCTTTTGATCCGCCAGCTCGCATTTGGGCTTTTGACCGGCGCGGCGGTCGCGTGGCTGGTGACATGGCTTTTAAAGCGGTATGCCTTTTATGGCGAGGGATTTGACACGATCTTTGTCTTTGCGGCGGCAATCATTTCCTACGCGCTTGCATCCCAGATTGGCGGAAATGGCTACCTAAGCGTGTATCTGACCGGTATTATCCTTGGAAATCAGGAGCTGAAGAACCAGAAAGCGCTGGTTGGCTTCTTTGATGCGTTTACCGGCATGATGCAGATGCTTCTGTTTTTCTTACTGGGACTTCTGGCGTTTCCCTCGCAGATGCCGTCGATCGTGCTTCCGGCGATCGCAATCGCATTGTTTTTAACATTTGTGGCGCGTCCGGCGGCGGTTGGCTTGCTGCTCGCACCGTCGAAACCGCCGATCGGGCAGTATCTGGTTATTTCCTGGGCGGGTCTGCGCGGTGCGGCGTCAATCGTATTTGCGATCATGGCGACGCTCAGTGAGGGATATATGAAATATGATATATTCCACATCGTGTTCTGCGTTGTTTTATTTTCCATCATTTTTCAGGGTTCGCTGCTTCCGAAGGTGGCAGAAAAATGCGACATGATCGACAACTCGACCGATGTCATGCGGACGTTCTCAGACTATACGGGCGATATGCAGATTCAGTTCGTGCAGCTTCCGATCGGGGACAATCATCCGTGGAAAAACCGTAAAATCTGTGAGATTGAGATGCTTCCGGGTATGTTAATCACAGTGATCCGGCGCGGCGCGCAGACGATTGTGCCCAAAGGGCAGACTGTAATTCTGGAAGGGGATACCGTCGTCTTGGGTGCAGAGGGCTTTACGGACAGCCAGGGAATCCTTTTAAAAGAGATTCTGATGACACCCGATCACCGCTGGTGTGGTAAGAAGATCGCGGAGGCGCGCTTCTATAAGAATACGATCATTGTGATGATAAAGCGGGGCAGCCAGATCGTCATTCCAGACGGCGGTACGCAGATACTGGAAGGCGACCGGGTGGTTGTATACTCGCAGAAACTGCCGCAGGTGGAAGGGCGTGTGAAGCACGAAAGCGGACCGTCCGTATCGGCTGCTGTCCACAAATAAGCACGTTTGCGTGAACAGTAACGTGGATTCATCGTTACTGTTCACGGGTAGGCACTTTTGGAACCGAAAGTGCCGTAAGAAAACGTGGTGGCAGCAGGAATTTGCCGTATTTGAATGCGAGATTCATCGCAGGAACATGGAAATTTCAGGCAATACTTGCAGTTTGTTGAATTATAAACTATACTTAAACAACAACGGTTTGCCGGAGGAAAAGAGTATGCAGCAGGGAAATACGAAGGAACGGATTGTAGAGGCTTATATCGAGCTGGAGTCGGAAAGACCGGTCGAGAAGATCACGGTTACGGCGCTGGTTGAGCGGAGCCGGATCACAAGAAAAACATTTTATTATTACTTTAAAGATATATATGATTTGATGGAATACCGGATGGAACGCGAGATGAAGCGCATCATGGAAGAGACGATGAGCCAGCCAGATCCGGAGAAGGCGCTGACACAGCTTTATATGTATATCATGGAAAACCAGAAGCATATCCGGGCATTGTCCGAGTCGGTACAGTTCATGGCGCTGCGCCGTCAGATGGGAGAAAAGGTGTACCAGTATTTTTATAACCATCTGGAGCGGATTGGTATGTTTAAGAACCTGACGATGCCGGAGGCGGCGATGGCGGTGCAGATCATCATTTTCTCGGTTATGGGAGTTGCGTTTGACGCGCCGTTTAAGGATGAGGCGGATGTGAAGGAGCGCGTCGCCACGTTCATGAGCGTGATCCGCAAATGCACCGGGTGCGACCCTATGCAGGTCCGTTAGGAAAGCAGGTTTCCGGCAGTTTAGAATTATTGTAACTGTTCAGTAGGTCTGCGCATTTACTGCGCTGACCGTACGAAAACATGGGCCAGCAGGCAAAAATCCCATTGCCGTAGGCAATTTTTAATGGATTTTTGCGCGTGACTGTGAAGGTACTGAACAGTTACGAATTATTATCAATTAGAAAATGGAACAAGGAAACGCAGGAGGAATCAGCGGTATTTGGTTGGTTTTTCCTGCGTTTTTGCTGTCATGTACCCCAAAAAACGGTCAGCGGCAGGAAAATTCGGGTGCCATGAAAAAAAGATGAACATAGATGGATACATTTTGACAAATTTGTGTACACACCTGTCCAAACTTGGGAGTGGCAAAGTGTATACGAGATGAGTAAAATATAGACTGAGAAAAATTTATACCAAGAACAAGCATAGATGGAGGAAATTATGAAAAAAAGAGGAAAGATTCTGGCGCTGGCTGCGATTGTAGTAGTTGGTGCTGTCGTTTTGTCCCGATGCGGTCATAAGAATACGGCGGCGGAATATGAGTCCCGTCCAACCGTAAAGGTAGAAAATCCGGTTCGTCAGGACATCAGCCTGTACACGGATCTGACCGGACTGGTAGAGCCGCAGTCCCGCGCGAGCGTCATGCCGAAGATGAGCGGCGAGGTGCTGGAGGTTTACTTCCAGGCGGGCGATACGGTCCAGGCAGGGCAGGCGCTGTGCAAGATCGATTCCGACGCGTTGACAGCGTTAAAGCTGCAGGTGGATGCGGCTTCCGTTGCCTTAAAGAATGCGGACAGCAATTTAAGCCGTACCCAGGCGCTCTTTGCAGATGGTTTTGTCTCCCAGGAGGCGATGGAGCAGGCACAAAACAGCGCACAGAGCGCGAAGATTTCCTATGAATCTGCGAAGAATCAATACGATCTGCAGGTGAAATACACAACCGTGACAGCGCCGATCGACGGTGTGATCGAGTCCCGGAGCGTCGAACCGCATGATCATGTATCTCCGGCAGGCGAGATCTGCACGATCTCCGGTGCCAGCCAGTTACAGGTTAAATTCGGTATCACCGAGAAGATCCACCAGACGATGGAGCTGGGTGACAGCGTGACGCTGGAGAAAAATGGTGTGGATTACACCGGTACAGTGACCGAGATCGGATCTATGGTCAACGAGAGCAGCGGTCTTTATGACGCGCGTGCGATGGTGCCGGATGCAGCAGGTCTTACGAATGGTTCCCGCGTAAAAATGACGGTTATCATGGACCGTGTCAGCCAGGTGCTGACCGTTCCGGTCGATGCAGTCAGCTACGACAACGGTGCCCCGTTTGTATACCTCTATGAGGACGGAAAAGCGGAGAAAACCGAGATCGAAGCAGGTATTTATGACGATGAAAATATGGAAGTAAAATCGGGTCTGACGAGCGACAGCCAGGTCATCGTAAGCTGGAGCAACGAGCTGGTGGATCAGGGAGAAGTCCTGTTGGCACAGGATAACGACGGCGCACAGACAGACGGAAACAATGAGACAGCAGCGGAGACGACAGAGGCAGGTGACAAAGAATGATTCGACTGACAAAACTCGCACTGCGGCGTCCGGTTACCATCATTCTCTGTCTGATCACCATCGCGTACTTCGGTCTTCAGTCCGTCATGGGCATGAAGCTGGAACTGACGCCAGAGATGGAGATGCCGATGTTAATCATCGCTACGGTGTATCCGGGAGCCAGCCCGGAGGACGTAACCGATCTGGTTACCAAGAAAGAAGAAGATGCGATCACATCATTGGACTCGGTAGATAAGGTACAGTCCATTTCCCGTGAAAATGTATCGATCGTCATTGTCCAGTATGAGTACGGCACCAACATGGATACCGCATACATTAACCTGAAAAAGGCGATAGACGGCATTCAGGGCGATCTGCCGGACGATGCCAATGACCCGAATATCATGGAGCTGGATATTAACTCGATGGCGACGGTTACGCTGGCAGTCAGCGGCGACGTCGATCAGAACCTTTATACATATGTAGATGACAAAATTGTTCCTGAGTTTGAGAAATTAAGCTCGGTCGGCGAGGTTTCGATTGCCGGCGGTCAGGAGAGCTACACCCGCGTGGAACTGATTCCGGAAAAACTGGCACAGTACCACCTGAATATGAATACGGTCGCACAGTTAGTCGGTGCCGCCGATTTCACGATCCCGGCGGGCGATGTCCGGGTTGGAAAACAGGATCTCGACGTCAGTGTCGGCAACGAATTTAAGAGCACGGAAAGTCTGAAAAATGTCGTGCTTCCGCTGGAAAACGGTGAGACGATCCATCTTTCTGATATCGCGAATGTCTATGAGGCGCTGGAGGATGCAAACTCGATCGGACGCTATAATGGCGAAGATGTTATCTCCCTGGGAATCAAGAAACAGCAGAGTTCCACCGCGATCGAGGTTTCCAACCAGGTAACCAAGAAGGTGCAGGAAATTGAACAGCAGTATCCGGGTCTTAAAATCACCGTGGTAGATGATGCCAGTGACACGCTGAAACGGTCTTTAAGCAGCGTAATCCAAACGCTGCTCCTGGCGATCATCCTGTCCATGATCATTCTGTTCTTATTCTATGGCGATCTGCGTGCGTCGGTCATCGTAGGTACGTCCATTCCGATCTCCGTTGTGTTGGCGATCATTTGTATGGCGGCGATGGGATTCTCAATGAACATTATTTCCCTGACGTCGCTCGTTCTCGGCGTTGGTATGATGGTTGATAACTCGATCAACGTCCTCGACGGATGTTTCCGGGCGAAGGAAAAACTGGATTTCTACGACGCGGCGCTGGAAGGTACGCGCACGATGATCGGCTCGATCACCGGCGGTACGCTGACAACCTGTGTTGTATTTATTCCGCTTCTGATGTTAAACGGTATGTCTGGACAGCTCTTTACACAGCTCGGCTACACGATCATCTTCTGTATGACGGCTTCCTTATTCTCGGCAGTCATCATCGTGCCGCTCTGCTATATGTTCTGGCATCCGGTGGAGAAGGATCATGCGCCGGCAGGACGCATCATCAAAGGCATCCAGGCCTGGTACCGCAAGCATATGCCGCATGTCATTAAGCGCTATGCGCTGGTATTTGGAACGACGGCGGTGCTGGTTGTTCTGGCCCTCCTCATGGCGTCCAGACTGAACCTGGAGCTGATGTCCTCGATCGATGAAGGTATTGTCACGATGACGATCAAGACGAAGCCGGGTTATTCGGTATCGGCAATCCGTGACACTGTGCTTGATTTGGAAAATATGGTAGAGGCAGACGAGGATGTGGATCATTACCTGATGACATATGGAAACAGTGGCGTCAGCATGACTTCCGGAAGTGATGTGACACTGAATGCCTACTTAAAAGATAAGAGAAAGCTTTCCACGGACGAGGTTATCGAGAAGTGGAGATATGCGACACAGAACTACGTTAATGCGACTATTACGCTGGAACAGGGTAGCAGCAGTATGAGCAGCAGCATGAGCAGCGGTGATTCGATTGAGGTGGATCTGCAGAGTACCGATTATGATACATTAAAGAAGTCAGCGGATGATCTGGTAACGGAGCTTCGCAAGCGCGAGGATGTTATGCAGGTACATTCTTCTGTTGAGAATGCGGCGCCGGTTATCAAGGTAAAAGTGGATCCGGTCAAGGCGGAGGCAGAGGGACTGACCCCGGCAAGCATCGGTTCGGTTGTATACAGCAATTTAAGCGGTGTGAAAGCGGCGACGATCTCCGTCAACGGCGAGGATCAGGATGTGAAAGTAGAATTTGCGCCGGATCGCTACGATTCCATCGCGAAACTGCAGGGCATGATGATCACGACGGCGGCGGGCAATACGCTTCCGCTGGAGGATCTGGCAGAGATTTACTACCAGGACAGCCCACAGGAGATTTCACGAAAAGAGAAACAGTAC
Organism: Clostridium sp. AF20-7; assembly: GCF_003479275.1. Classification (NCBI taxonomy): domain Bacteria; kingdom Bacillati; phylum Bacillota; class Clostridia; order Eubacteriales; family Clostridiaceae; genus Clostridium; species Clostridium sp. AF20-7. The sequence goes on from NZ_QUGF01000014.1 coordinate 63,233, forward strand.
CAGGTATCGATCACGATGCAGGCACAGGCAGATTATAAGAAGACGGCTGAAAAAGATGTCAAGAGCTTCGTGCAGAACTGGGAGTTCCCGTACGGTGTTGAGATGGCGACCAACAGCCTGGATGAGTCGATGGGTGAGGAGCTTTCCGCGCTGGGAATGGCGCTTGTCACAGCGATCTTTCTGATTTTCATTGTCATGGCGATTCAGTTTGAGTCTCCGAAGTTCTCCCTGATGGTTATGGCAACGATACCGTTCAGTTTGATCGGTTCCTTTGGATTCCTGTTCCTGGCGGACTGCCCGATCAGTATGACCTCCATGCTTGGTTTCCTGATGCTGGTCGGTACGGTTGTAAACAACGGTATTTTGTACGTGGATACGGTCAACCAGCTGCGGGTGGAGATGCCGTTAGACGAGGCGCTGGTAGAGGCAGGTGCGATCCGTGTACGCCCAATCTGCATGACGACACTGACGACCATCATTGCGATGATCCCGAACTGTCTGGCATTTGGTAAGGCGGGCAAGATGATGCAGGGCTTAGCGCTTGTAAACGTCGGCGGTCTGGTTGCGGCGACGATCCTGACGCTGGTACTGCTTCCGTCCTTCTACCGAGTGGTTTATAACATGGGAAAAGGCAAAGAAGATGAGTATGATAAGCTGGACTGCGACTAAGGAAAAGCAGGTTAAGCAGTGAATCTGTCAGGCGGCGGACCCGGGGCGGGGAAGCTGCCTGTACTGATAGAAAAAGGGGGAGAAGAAGATGCCGTCGGAACGATTTAAGCGGCTGCCGGAGGAAAAACAGAAGAAAATCCGGGACGCGTGTATGGCTGAATATACGCGGACAACGATAGAAAAAGCATCGCTCAACCGTATGATAGAAGATGCCGGGATCTCCCGGGGCAGTTTTTATACGTATTTTGACAGTAAATGGGATGTTTTAGGATATCTGTGTGAGAGTTTTATCAATGAATTTTATGAGTGCGGCGTGCGCTGCCTTGAAGAGGCGCAAGGGGACATCTGGGAGATGTTAGGGCAGTTTTTAAACGGTTCGCTTGCCCTGTGCCGCGATGAGAGACGCGCCGATTTCATCCGCAACATCATGGAGTGCAGCAGCCGTGAGGCGCTGACCTTTGATATATTCAGCTCCGATCCGGACAGTCCACGCGCCGTGCGTGGACGGAAGCTGGAACGTGCCGCCTATGAGTCGTGCGTGGGAAAATCCTTGCGGAAGCTGGGCTGGGAGGAATATATGAGTTTTTTCCGCATGGCGATGATGGCGATCGCGATGGAGATCAAGAGCTTTCACGACGGAGTTCCGGAAAACCGTATCCGGGAACGGTTTGCCCTGACACTCGGCATCCTGAAACGGGGCGCTGGGATAGAATCGGGAGCGGGCGCGCAGAGCGCCGAAAGGAAATGAAGATGAGTAAGATGAAGAAAAACAGGAAAAAACTGTTTGCCATTCTTTTACAGGCGGCGTTAGTCAGCACGGCTATGACGATGCCGGCATATGCGGCTAAAATGCCGGGGATCGGCTCAGATGCGCTGATCGGCGACGATGCGACCGGTCCGGTGCTGACGGGCGGCAATACCGAGGTGGAGGAGGAAACTTCCCCGTACACCAAAGAACAGCTAGAGGATGGGACGCTGGAATATGGCGAGATCGCATGGCGAATCGAGGGGTACAACAGCACGTACTTAAACCTGCGTTCCCAGCTCTACAGCCAGACGACCAGCCAGTCGGCGGGAACTGCCCTGGCGGCAGAGGCGAGCGCCCTCATGGAAGATGCGATGGACCTGAAGTCCGACGATATGGATGCGGAGACGAGAGAGCTGTTTGAGGGCTACAAGGCGGCAGCGAGAGAGCTGCGCAAACAGGGGGCAAAGCTTACGAACAAGGAGCTTTCCGGCACCTATGCCCGGACCCTGCGTCAGACAAAGAATAAGTTAGTCAAGGCGGTGCAGAACTTGCTCATCCAGTATGAGGAACTGCTCCCGCAGGTGGAAACAGCGAAAAAGAATGTGGAAATGTGCCAGGTAAATGCGGATGCCGCACAGAAGATGCAGGCGCTCGGCCGTGCTTCCGCGCAGGAGGTCCTGACGGCGCAGAAGGCGCTGCAGCAGGCCAATTCCAGCGCCCAGCAGGCAGAGAATGGGGCACTGCAGCTCAAGCAGAATATTTTGATGCTGCTTGGATTTGACGCGGATGCGCCGGTGACATTTGCGGATGTGCCGGTTCCGGATGCCACCCGCCTTGCGACGATGGATCTGGCAGCCGATACACAGGCGGCAGTCAGTGCAAATTATGATTTGATGTCTGTGCGTGCTGCGAAAGCGGAAAGGTCTTCCAACCGCACAGTCAAGAAGCGAAACGTCGCCTATACCGAGGATTCGGTGACGATCACGGTTCAGAACCTCTATGCGGCGGTGGTATCAAAGAAACAGGCGTATGACAGTGCGACGGCTGGATATCAGGCGGCAGCGCAGAGCTACGAGGCGGCAAAGCGTCAGAACGCACTGGGAATGCTCTCAAGAGCCAATTATTTGGGGCTTGAGTGCTCCTGGCTCAGCAGCGTGGCGTCGTATAAGAGCGCGGAACTGGAATATACCAAAGCGGTGGAAAACTACGAGTGGGCTGTGAAAGGTCTGATTGTGACGAATTAATCCGTCAGGAATGGCAGTTTACTTAAGGTGTGAACAGGTTGCTATTCACGGGTAGGCACTTTTGGAACAGAAAGTGCCGTAGGATAACATGGTGGTAACAGAAAGGAAGTAGGAACCGGAAATGAAACATAGAAGAAGGAAAACGGCGCTTCTGACCGCAGCGGCAGCAGCTGTTCTGGCATTGCAGGGACCATTTGCGGCGCTGGCAGCCAGCCCGCAGTTCGCTTATGACGCAGATACATGGGCGAAGCTTCAGGACAATGTGATGGAATACAGCGAACTGCCGTATCTGGTACAGGAGTACAACCCGACGTATCTAAACAACCAGACGACCTATCAGGCAGGGCGCGATACGAAGAATGCGAAGGAAGTGCAGGATAAGCAGTACAATCAGGCGAATGATCTGTACGACAGCGCGGATAACCTGCGGGATCAGGCGGATCAGATTGAGGATTTTCTGGCGGTGCCGGGCATGGCGAGTGCTTACGCAAGCCTGATGTCAGCGTCCGTCATGGTGGAGCAGAATGCGTTAAAAACCCAGCAGTCTGCCGATGCTTCTTACCGCGACAGCGAGATGGACCGTCTGGACTATATCAACAGCCAGGATGCGGTTGTCGCGCAGGTGCAGTCGGCGTTTGCTGCTTATAATCAGGTCAAAAAGACAATTCCGTTGATGGAGAAATCAGTGGAATTGCAGGAACTTTCCATGCAGCTGACCCAGAAGCGCCAGCAGCTAGGTCAGGCGACCCAGATTGATGTGTTAAATGCACAGAAGTCGCTGCAGTCGCTCCAGTCCACGCTGACCCAGACAAAAGCGGGACTTCAGGCCCAGCATCAGCAGCTCTGCGTCCAGACCGGATGGTCCTATGACGCGGAACCGGATATCCAGGATCTGCCGCAGGCGGATCTCACCCGGATCGCGGCGATGAACCTGGCGGCGGACACGCAGACGGCACTCGAGCAGAACCTGTCCTTACAGTCCAACAAGCGCGGTTATGCCAATATGGCAGAAGGTTCAGCCGATAAGAAAAACATGGACCGCACCATCAAGAACCAGGAACAGACGATCCGCTCCGGTATGCAGACACTCTACAACGACATCATGCAGAAGCAGACAGCCCTGCAGCTTGCCGATGCGTCCCTGGCAGCAGAGACGCAGACGATGAATGCGATGCAGAAGAAGCTGGAGCTTGGCATGGCGACCCAGCTGGAGTACAAGAGCGAGGAAGTTTCCTTCCTGGAGAAACAGATCGACAAAGAGACAGCTAACATGAACCTGCAGCAGGCGATCGAGACGTATGAGTGGGCGCTGAAAGGTTACATGAAGTAGGGACAGAAGTTAAGTCTCTGGCACTTCCTCTGCGCGGGGGTTAACGTGGCGCTGGAGGAGCTGTGTATATCGAAAATGATATAATAAAATATTTATAAAACAAGAGGCAAAAAGCGGCGTTTTCTTTCGAATCGCCGCTTTTTTTGGGGAAAAAATAGGTGCATATTGTATGGATTTAACAAAAAATAGCCACAAACTACAGAATACTACCGATTCGGACTGGAAAATACTGGGTTAATAAAAAAATACTTTTGACAATTAACGCAGCATATGAGAGAATAAAAAAGATACTTTCAGTAAGGAGAGAAAATAAGATATGAACAAATCACAACAAAACAAAATCAAGTGGTATATGCTTTCCTTTATGTGTTTCTCCACCCTCTGGGGATTTGGAAACGTTTTAAATGGTTTCGTATACTTCAATGGAACACAGGTTATCTTCTCCTGGATTCTGATGTTCGCACTGTACTTTGTACCGTACGCACTGATGGTCGGAGAGCTTGGTTCCGCATTTAAGAATTCGGGCGGCGGTGTCAGCTCCTGGATTCATGAGACAACCGGCGCGAAGGCTGCATACTACGCAGGTTGGACCTACTGGGCTTGCCATGTCACCTACATCGCATCGAAGGGATCCGGCGGTCTGAAAGCGCTGAGTTGGATGATTTTCCAGAACGCAGAGAAGTATGCGTCCTTTAACACGAAAGCGGTTCAGTTAGTTACCTTTGCGGTACTGCTGTTCTTCTGCTGGGTTGCAAGCCGCGGCTTAAACCCGTTAAAGAAACTGGCTACCCTGGCGGGAACCAGTATGTTTGTCATGAGTATCCTGTACATTCTGCTGATGTTTGCTGCACCGGTCATCAATCCGAACGGTGGTTACCTGTCGGTGGATTTCAGCTTGAAAAACCTGATTCCGCATTTTGATTGGAAGTATTTCAGCAGCTTGTCCATCCTTGTATTTGCAGTCGGCGGCTGTGAGAAGATCTCCCCATATGTAAACAAGGTAGAGGATCCGTCCAAGGGATTCCCGAAGAGTATGATTTTTGCAGCGATCATGGTAATCGTCTGCGCGATCTTCGGTACAATCGCGATGGGTATGATGTTCGATGTATCCTTGGTTGAGGCTAATTTTGACTCTTACAATGCGAATGGACAGTACTGGGCATTCCAGAAACTGGGTGAGTATTACGGCGTTGGAAACCTGATTATGATCATTTATGCAGCCTGCAACGCGATCGGCCAGTTCTCGACGCTGGTAGTCAGCATCGATGCACCGCTTCGTATGCTGCTTGACAACGAGGATGCGCGTCAGTTCATCCCGACCAAGCTCTTAAAGAAAAACAAATTTGGCGCTTACGTCAATGGTATCTGGATGGTAGTCATCCTGTCCGGTTCCATCATTCTGGCTCAGGTTCTGGTTCCGAATGCGGATACGGTTCTGCGCCAGCTGACACAGCTTAATTCGGTTACCATGCCGATGCGTTATCTGTGGGTATTCTTTGCGTACTTCATGCTTCGCAAACATTCAGATAAGTTTGAGCGCGAGTATCGTTTTGTGAAGAACAACGGAGTGGCACTGGGCTTTGGCGCATGGTGCTTTATCCTGACCGCAGCCTGCTGCTTATTAGGTATGTACAAACAGGGTGATCTGTACACAACCATGCTGAATGTCATCACACCAGTCGTTCTGGTAGCACTGGGACTGATTTTACCGGCGATTAAGAAGAGAGAAGGGAAGTCTGCATGATGAATGCTGCGAAGGAATTATTGACTTTTATTGAGAACAGCCCGAGTATGTTTCATTCGATTGAGACGATCAAGGGAATGCTGGATGAGGCAGGTTTTACCTATCTGCCGGAGAGAACTTGCTGGGACGTGAAGCAGGGTGGAACGTATTACACGATCCGCAACCATTCCAGTATCATTGCGTTCCGCGTCGGAAAGGAACTGGGCGATTACCATTTCCAGATGTGCGCCTCCCACAGTGATTCACCGACTTACAAGATCAAGAATGTACCGGAGTTAAATGGTCCGGGCGAGTATCTGCGTCTCGATGTAGAAGCATACGGCGGCATGATCGACAGCACATGGTTTGACCGCCCTCTGACTGTCGCAGGCCGTGTGCTGGTAAAGGACGGTCAGGGCGTGAGCGCGAGACTTCTGTACATCGATAAAGATCTGTTCATCATTCCGAACGTAGCGATTCATTTCAACCGTGAGGTGAACAATGGATACAAATACAACCGTCAGGTTGATTTATGCCCGCTGTTCTCCGCTGGTGAGCTGAAAAAAGGCGCGTTTGACGCGATGATTGCGAAAGAGCTTGGTGTGGCAGCGGAGGATATTTTAGGAAAGGATCTCTTCCTTGTAAACCGCCAGCCGGGTACGATCTGGGGGTATGCGGACGAGTTCATTTCCAGTCCGAAACTGGACGACTTACAGTGCGCTTACGTTTCCCTGAAAGCATTCCTGGAGGCGAAGAATGAGCGCGATGTCAGCGTATACTGCTGCTTCGACAATGAGGAAGTTGGTTCCAATACGAAGCAGGGAGCGATGTCCACCTTCTTACAGGATGTCCTGCACCGCATCAACGGCGCACTTGGCAAGACACCGGAGGACTATTATCAGGCAGTTGCCGGTTCTTTCCTCGTAAGCTGCGACAACGCACACGCCGTTCACCCGAACCACGGGGAGAAGACGGATGCAGTCAACTGCTCCTGGATGAACAAAGGTATCGTCATCAAGGAGAGCGCGAACCAGAAATACACCACGGACGCATTCAGCCGTGCGGTATTTACGAATGTCTGCAATGAGGCAGGTGTTCCGGTTCAGGTGTTTGCAAACCGCAGTGATATTTTAGGCGGTTCCACCCTTGGAAACCTTTCCAACACGCAGGTCAGCGTCCATGCCGTCGATATCGGTCTGCCGCAGCTTGCGATGCATTCCTGCTACGAAACGGCAGGTGTGAAGGACGTTGAGTACGCAATCCGCGCACTGACGAAATTCTACCAGACCGCTCTTCAGATTGAAGGGGCAGAACGGGTTTGCTTTGAGTAAATATAGTTAAAAGAGCAGCCGCTCCGCGAACGATGAAATGAATCGCGGGGCGGCTGTTTTGATAGATTGAAAAAAGCTTTTTAGACCTATAGGACAAAATGTGTTGATAGAAACCGCCTTCAGCCCTTGAAT
>NZ_QUGF01000015.1:0-1032 GCF_003479275.1 Clostridium sp. AF20-7
TGACTGTTACTAATCGGTCGAGGGCTTAACCAAAAGGTTATGGTTAAGGATAGATAAGAGAAAGTTATTTCCTAAAAGGATGAAAGATAGAAGTAGAAGAAATTCAGTGTGCAGTTTTGAAGGTATATAAAGAAGACCGTTGTACAGAAATGTACGACGGTTTTTTGTGTAATAGGAATTTCCTGGAATTCCCTATTACACAAAAAGGCACTAACGTGCCAATGATGCGCACTCGCGCGAAGCAGAAACATGTCGCAAGCGACCGCGCTCAGCGTGAGAATGTGCCAAGGTACATTTTTTGCCAAGATTATATGAGTTCTGAACCAGAAATTTAAGGATGCGTCATGCTGCTCATGCAGCGAGAAGACGGTAACATCCGATGAAAAGAATAGATTTTTCGATTTTTTTGAAAAAGTAGTTGACATTTAAAATATAATCGGTTATAATTATTTACGTTGTTGGAAAGCAATATTCCTCGATAGCTCAGTCGGTAGAGCACGCGGCTGTTAACCGCGCTGTCGTAGGTTCGAGTCCTACTCGGGGAGTTTTTTGATCCATATACTTTATGGACCTTTAGCTCAGTTGGTTAGAGCAACCGGCTCATAACCGGTCGGTCCCGGGTTCGAGTCCCCGAAGGTCCACTCTACCCAATATGAGGTAAATAAATAATTTAATATTTGGCCCGGTGGCTCAGCTGGTTAGAGCGCCGCCCTGTCACGGCGGAGGTCGTGGGTTCGAACCCCATCCGGGTCGTTTTGATACGACTGTTATAAATTGGTTCGCGTAAGCGGATTGAGGGACAGAGTATCGTAATGGGGTCTTAGCTCAGCTGGGAGAGCATCTGCCTTACAAGCAGAGGGTCACAGGTTCGAGCCCTGTAGGCCCCATTTCATTGTCGGAAAGTAAGAAGAATTTTTGGTTGATATATCGATATAATTTGAAATAAATCAACAATAAAAGAAATTTAAAAAAATCTAAAAAACAGTTGACATTCTTCAGAATAAGTTGTATAATATGACTTGTTCGTTAAGA
>NZ_QUGF01000015.1:1042-64538 GCF_003479275.1 Clostridium sp. AF20-7
TGATACGACTGTTATAAATTGGTTCGCGTAAGCGGATTGAGGGACAGAGTATCGTAATGGGGTCTTAGCTCAGCTGGGAGAGCATCTGCCTTACAAGCAGAGGGTCACAGGTTCGAGCCCTGTAGGCCCCATTTCATTGTCGGAAAGTAAGAAGAATTTTTGGTTGATATATCGATATAATTTGAAATAAATCAACAATAAAAGAAATTTAAAAAAATCTAAAAAACAGTTGACATTCTTCAGAATAAGTTGTATAATATGACTTGTTCGTTAAGAATAAAAAGTATGTGTGTGTAGCTCAGCTGGATAGAGCACTTGGCTACGGACCAAGGTGTCGGGAGTTCGAATCTTCTCACGCACGTCGATTTCTCTGGTTGTCAGAGAGCAAAAAGCATCCTTTTGAGGGTGCTTTTTTTGTATAATAGGGAATTCCAAGGAATTTCCTATTACACAAAAATGCACTAACGTGCCAATGATGTGCACTCGCGCGAAGATGCAGGTTGTCGCAAGTGACGCGCTCGGCGCGAGAATGTGTCAAGGCAGCAACTGTTCACAGGTAGGAATTTTCTGAACTGAAAATTCCGTACGATACAATTCTGGCAACAAATTTTGTCGATTTGGAATGTGCAGTATCGGCAAAATCCCGTTGATGGGCACACGTGTGCGAACCGTAACCCTGAGCACATTCTTTATTCCGTTTACGACAGCCCGGAATTGACTTTTTACCGCATGACCGATATAATAATAGGGCTGTCCCTATCAAGGCAGATAGCTTTGCGGTTTCTATGAAAGACCGCGTGGAGGAATTATGAAAACAGAATATCTGATAAAAATTGGTTCTGTCGCGAAATGGCTGGTGCCGTTTTTTGCAGCGGTGGCGCTGCTGAACGCGTAGGTTTTAAGTGGGCAGAATAAAATAGAAAGGCTGGGAAGAAGCTGGGAGATGCATCACGGATTCTGACACAGCGGAAAGGAGAAGAGATGCAGTTAGTTCAGTTAGATATGAAGCAGATATCGAGCGAGGCAGAGATTTACGACTGCCTGGTCGGTCAGATGAATTTTACCAATGCCGATGAAAAACCGGAATGGATGAATGTGATTGAGATGAACGAGCGGGATCCGTATGAGATGGATACGGAAGAACAGCCGGAGGATCCGGAGTTTAAGAAAATTCTGGAGACACCGGAGAAGACATTGGATGGTCTGGTACAGATGCTGGCTGCCCGCCTGGCAGATGATTACTGCCTGGAAGTAATCCGGGATGAAGCGGCAGATGATGAGAAGAAAGAACTGGAAAAACGTCTGGAACGCGCACTGGAAGATGCGGCGCGCACAATCGATGAAAGAGACGGGAAATTGTATGCAATACTTGAGGATACAAAACCCATGGCATTCTCCGTTATCTGATGAGCCGGAAGAAGGATTGATTCCATGTGAGGTGGTTCGGTCTTCCCGGAAGACGATCGCCATCCAGATCACGGCGGAAGGACGCCTGGTACTCCGGATTCCGAGGAGGGCTTCGGTGCAGGCTGCGATGCGGTTTGCCGAGGAGCACCGCGACTGGATTGAAGTCCATTATAAAGAAGCGGTGGAACGCCAGAGGAACCGGAAAACATATGGAGCGGAAGAAATCCGAAATTTCACAGAAAAGCTGCGCCCGGTGCTCATGCACCGGGTTGCTTTATATGCGGCGTGCATGGGCGTAACTTATGGAAAAATCACAATCCGGAACCAGAAAACGCGTTGGGGAAGCTGCAGCGCAGCTGGAAACCTAAATTTTAACTGGCGGCTGGCACTTTTGCCGGAGGATCTGATGAATTATGTGATTGTCCATGAGCTGGCACACCGGCTGGAAATGAACCATTCCGCGCGTTTCTGGACGCAGGTGGAGAATATACTGCCGGACTGGCGGGAACGGCGCAGGCGGCTTAGGGAGTATGTGATATAGAAAAGAAGCACAGACATAGATGTACTCTCGGAATCTTTCTGTGCTTGATTTTGTGAGATGATTTTTTGTCAGTTGTGCCCAAATTTCTGAGGCGTTGGCGTTGCGTCCGCCTCTGAAATTCGGGTGCGGCTGGCGGAAAATCAGCCACAAAAGCAAGTGCAAAAAAGACTCCGAGAGTACATCTAGATAATAGGAGGAACAAAATGGCAGAAGAAGTCTGGATGCTTCAGACCAAGAAAGCAGATTTTAAGCAGATCGGGGCGCGGTTTCGGATCGATCCGGTTACGGCGCGTATTATCCGGAACCGTGGGATCGAAGGAGAGGCGGCGATCGACCGCTATTTAAATGGCACGCTGGATGATCTGTATGATCCGATGCTGTTAAAAGATATGGAGCGTGCCGTTTCCATCCTGTGCGAGGCTGTGGATATTGGAAAGAAGATACGGATCGTCGGTGATTATGATATTGACGGCGTCTGTTCGACGTACATATTATTGCAGGCATTTGAACGGCTGGGCAGTGATGTAGATTTTGAGATACCGGATCGCATCAAGGATGGCTACGGAATCAATGAATCGATCATCGAACAGGCGCACGCGGACGGCGTGGAGGTGATTCTGACTTGTGACAATGGTATTTCCGCGTTCCATCAGGTGGAGCTGGCGAAGAAATATGGCATGACGGTTGTCATCACGGATCATCATGAGGTGCCCTTAGATGGGGAAAATGAGAAGATTCCACCGGCGGATGCGGTGATCGATCCGAAACAGGCAGACTGTCCGTACCCATTTCCGGAGATCTGCGGCGCAGTGGTGGCGTACAAGCTGGTGCAGGTTTTATATGCCCGCCGGGGCGTGCCGCGGATGGAATGGCTGGATTTGCTTGAATTTGCCGCGATTGCGACGGTCGGTGATGTGATGAAGCTGCAGGATGAGAACCGGATTCTGGTAAAATACGGTCTTAAAAAGATGGCGCAGACCAAAAATCTAGGGCTTCGCAGACTGGCGGAGAAAAATAATCTTGATCTGGGGGCGATCACAGCATACCATATCGGATTTGTCATTGGACCGTGCCTGAATGCGGGCGGACGATTAAAAACGGCAAAGGAAGCGCTGGCGCTTCTGCGGGCGCAGAGTGAGGAAGAGGCGGAACGCCTGGCAGAGGAACTTAAGGAATTAAATGATACCCGCAAGGATATGACCGAGCAGGGGACTGAGGCGGCAAAGCTGCAGGTAGAGAGCTGGTACCAGAAGGACAAGGTGCTGGTGGTCTTTCTGCCGGAATGCCATGAATCGCTGGCGGGCATTATTGCAGGGCGCCTGAGGGAATATTATCAGAAGCCGGCGATCGTGCTGACGCGCGGCGAGGAGGCGGTCAAAGGCTCGGGACGTTCCATTGATGAGTACCATATGTTTAAAAAGCTGACAGAGGTCAGCGATCTGCTGCTCAAATTTGGCGGGCATCCGCTGGCAGCCGGGCTTTCGCTGGAAGAGAAGAACATTGACGAGTTCCGGCGCAGACTGAATGAAAATGCGGGGCTGACGGAGGAAGATTTTAAAGCGAAAGTCTGGATCGATGTGCCGATGCCGGTGGGATATGTGACAGAACGCCTTGTGAGGGAGCTTTCCTGTCTCGAACCGTTTGGACAGGGTAACGAAAAGCCGCTGTTTGCAGAGAAATCACTCCGCATCCGGGCGAGCCGCGTACTGGGGCGCAACCGGAATGTCGTAAAAATGACGTTGGAAGAGACAGACGGACACGCGATTGAGGCGCTATATTTCGGTGACGGAACGGCGTTTGAGGAAGAGCGCGCCGGACGGCGGGAGATCGACGTCGTGTATTATCCGGACATCAATGAGTACAATGGAAGAAAAACGCTGCAGGCGGTGATCCGCCGTTATAAATTCCGGGGGTAAATGGCATGATAACGAGAAAAGATGTGATGCCGGTCAATTTCCTGAAAAAAGAAAAATTTACCGGAAGTGATACCGGGATGCGCTACCGGATGGAGATGACAAAGCGCGAAGTACCGAAAGAAGACGGCGCAGATGGCGAGACGGTCGAGGAGACAGTCCTGACCGTGACATCGTGGCCGGAACCATATGGATACGACGCAACGCCGGAAGAGGAGAAGACCCGCGAGGAATTTCCATTTTCGGAAGAAGGAATTGTGAGCGGGGTAGAGTGGCTGAACGGGCAGCATGCGCGGTATGTGAAGCCTGAAAAATAGACGGTTGCGTGAACAGAAAGAGTGAAAAAGTAGAATGAGTTGGAAAAAGACATTTTATGAGGGGCTAAAGAGCGGTATCCCCATTGGACTGGGGTATCTGCCGGTCTCCTTTACGTTTGGCTTCCTGGCGGTGTCGGGCGGTCTGCCGGTCTGGGTAGCAGTTTTTATATCGCTGACGAACTTAACGAGCGCCGGACAGTTCGCAGGGACAAACCTGATTCTGGCGGGGGCTGGGTACTTTGAGGTGGCATTGACGACGTTTGTCATCAACCTGCGCTATATGCTGATGTCACTGTCCCTGTCCCAGAAGCTCGATGAAAAGACGGGAACCGGGGCGCGCCTGGCACTGGCATTCGGCATCACGGATGAGACGTTTGTCGTCAGTTCCCTGCATCCGGGCATTTTGAAAGCGTCGTATATGCTGGGACTTATCACGATGCCGATTCTGGGGTGGAATCTTGGAACCTGGCTGGGAGGCGCGATCTCGGCGGTTCTGCCGCAGGCGCTGCAGAATGCGATGGGAATTGCCCTGTACGCGATGTTTATTGCACTGATTCTGCCGGCGGCACGCAAATCGCGGTCGGTGTGCTGCGTCATCATTCTGGCAGTTGTGATGGTGTGCATTTTAAAATATGTTCCGGTTTTTGCCGGTATTTCCTCCGGTTTCCGGGTGATTCTGGTTACGATCGCGGCATCGGCGTTCGGTGCATGGAAATTCCCGCATGATCCGGACGGTAAAGAAGCCGGTCAGGACGAGAGTCAGAAAGAGGGGGCAGAATGATGAATACAGCAGAGGCAGCAGGAGCAGCCGGAACACTCGATATGAAATACGTGCTGACCTGTGTCCTTTTGATGGCACTGGTTACATATATTCCACGTGTTCTTCCGGTTACGATTTTCCGGAAACAGATCCGTTCGAAGTTTATCCGATCTTTCTTAGATTATACGCCGTATGCAGTGCTGGGAGCACTGACATTTCCGGATGTATTTACCTCCACAGGACATCTCTATTCGGCGGTCGGAGGAACGATCGTAGCGGTGATTTTGGGATATAAGGGAAAGAGCCTGGTGGTAGTGGCGATCGCGGCGATTGTGACGGTTTACCTGCTTGAGATGGCAGGCGGAGCCGGTCTTTTGGCGTCGCTTTCATTTTAAGAAAAATTTAAAATGAATATGCGCGAAAGCGCGGGAAATTCATCATAAATAAAAACGAAAGGTGCAGACAAGATGATTACAATGAAGGGAGCCGCTGTTTCGGCAAAGCTGAAAGAGCAGGTGGAAAAAGGGCTGGAAACCCTGACATGGGTGCCGAAACTGACGATTATCCGGGTGGGCGAGAATCCGGATGATATTTCCTATGAGAAAGGCGCGACGAAGAAGCTGACATCGTTCGGGCTTGAGGTGGAATCGAAGGTATTTCCGGGAGATATCTCGGACGAGGCATTTAAGAAGGAGTTTGCGGCAATCAATGCGGATGCGTCGGTGGACGGTATTTTAATGCTGCGCCCGCTTCCAAAACAGATCAACGAGCAGGATATTGAAAAAATGATCGATCCGGCGAAGGATCTGGACGGTATTTCCCCAGTCAATATTGCCAAGGTGTTCAGCGGCGATACGAGCGGTTTTGCGCCGTGTACGGCGGAGGCAGTGGTATGCATGCTGAAAATGAACGATATCGCGCTTTCTGGCAAACGGGTGGCAGTCGTAGGAAGAAGCATGGTTGTGGGACGCCCGCTTTCGATGCTGCTTCTGCATGAAAATGCGACCGTGACCATCTGCCACTCGAGAACTGCCAGCCTGCCGGAGGTATGCCGGGAGGCGGATATTCTGACTGCCTGCGTGGGAAAAGCAGCGATGATCAACCACACCTATGTAAAAAAGGATGCGGTTGTCATTGACGTTGGGATCAATGTAGATGAAAATGGAAAACTCTGCGGCGATGTGGATTTTGCCGATCTGGAAGGAACTGCTTCGGCGGCAACCCCGGTTCCGGGCGGTGTCGGCGGCGTGACGACGGCGGTTCTGGCACAGCATCTGGTGCGCGCGGCATGGATGAAACAGGAAAAAAATAGTAATAAATAAGCGAAAGAAAGTTAAGAGAAAAGCAATACATTTCCTCTCGTTTTCAGGTATAACTATAGTAAGAATGACAGTGTACCAGTTGTTGCTCCGGAAGGTCCGAACCCATTGTGGGGTGGAACTCACGGATGAAACAGAAAAACGGGAGGAATTTTTTATGAGAAAAATGGGGATGATGCGAAACAGGATGGCATTTCTGCTGGCAGCAGGCACGATGACAATGACGTCGGCGGCAGGCCTGGCAGGTTGTACGTCCGCACCGGCATCGGTGACGGTGCAGTCGGCGGAAAATACGGGGATCACGGTGACGAGCCAGGAGAAAATCAAGGCGGAGCCGGATATTGCGGAAATTACCTACAGTGTCTATTCACAGGCAGCGGATGCGAGCACCTGCCAGTCGGAGAATCAGACGGATTTGGATGCGGTTCTGGCGCTTTTGAAGGAAAAGGGAATTGCAGATACCTCGGTGCAGACGAGCGGTCTGGGGCTGAATCCGATCTATGACTGGGACAATGGCAAGAAGATCACTGGTTATGAGATGACGACGGAGGTTGTTGTATCGGATGTTGCGATTGAGGATGCAGGGGCGATCATCAGCGATTCGGTCAATGCGGGTATCAATTCGATCGATTCGGTCCAGTACCAGTGCAGCAATTTTGATGAGATTTATCAGGAAGCGCTCAAAAAAGCCATTGAGTCGGCGCGCGTGAAAGCCGAAGCGATGGCGGAGGCAGGCGGCTGCAAGCTGGGAACGATGACGAATGTGCAGGAGTACAGCAGCGGGCAGCAGGCGCGTTATTATGACACTTCTTACAGCAGCGGCATGGCGATGAAGGAAACGGCGATGGAAGATGCGGGTGCAGGCAGAAACCTGATGCCGGGGCAGGTGGATGTTGAGGCAGAGGTGTCGGCTACGTTTTCCATTCAATAGGGATCAGCTGCATGAAAGGTTGTCTGGTTTCGGAGAAAAAATCGGATTTTAAACAGGAAAAGGGAATAAACACAAATTGTATAAACCTTCGCATATCTGGGATACTAACAGTGTGAAATGAATGGTCGGAAACGGCTGCTGTTTCATGAGAATGTAGAACAGAATGCGGAGGTTTATTTTTTATGTGGGGAATGATAACCGCGCTGGTTTCCGGCGCACTCATGAGTATACAGGGCGTGTTTAATTCTGCCGTGATGAAACAGACCAGCATGTGGGTATCGGCTGGCTGGGTGCAGATAAGTGCGTTTGTGGTTTGCCTGCTGATGTGGCTTTTTACGGGGCGCGGCGCGGTATCGGAGCTTTGGCAGATCGAACCGCGGTATATGCTGACCGGCGGCGTGATCGGGGCATTTATCACGTACACGGTCATCAAGAGCTTTGACGCGCTGGGACCGGCAAAATCAGCGCTTCTGATCGTCGTGGCACAGATCCTGGTGGCGTACCTGATCGAGGTGTTTGGCTGGTTCGGTGTGGAGAAAGCGGGATTTGAGTGGCGCAAGGCGATCGGGGCGGCGGTTGCGATTGCGGGGATTGTGATTTTCAGATGGGAATAAAAATTTTCTGCTTGTGTTTAAAGGGGGTTTTGGTTAGAATAGAATTACGGACAAAACGCACCTCGGAAAAAGAGGGGTGCAGAAGATGAAACAGATAAATCAAACAGTAAATCGGAAACGATGGATGCGAACATGGGCAGTCGGCGTGGTATTTTTGGCGGCTGTTTTGTGTTTTGGTGTGCAGAGCCGGCGAGAGAAGCAGACGGTGGTGCTGGAGACGCAGAACAGTTTTTCAAAAGAAGTGGATGATTCGCAGGAAAGCTCCGAACGTCCAGCAAAACGGTCAAACGGCGGGGCAGTGGATGGGGATAATGAAGCAGCAGAGAACGCTGCGCCTGAGGAGCAATCAAAAGAAAATCCCCAAACGCCGGAACCGAGAATCCTATATATCCACGTCTGCGGCGAGGTAGCCGCACCGGGCGTCTATGAGCTTCCGGCGGGCAGCCGTATGTATGAGGCGGTTGAAAAGGCGGGCGGGATGACGTCGGAGGCGGCGCAGGAATATGTAAATCTGGCGCAGGCGATCGAGGATGGACAGCAGCTTCGGATTCCGAGCCGGGAAGAGATTCGGAAATATCAGGAAACAGGGAAGGATGTCTCCGGGCTTCTGGGAGCCGGAGGCGCTGCTGGGAATGGCAGCGAGTCAGCTTCGCAGAAATCTGGAAGCAGTGCAGCATTGATTAATTTAAACACAGCTTCCAAAGAAGAGTTGATGACTTTAAACGGTATCGGCGCGGCGCGGGCGGAAGCGATTCTTTCTTACCGGGAGCAGAAGGGCGGTTTCCGGACGATTGAGGATATTATGAAGGTGCCTGGCATCAAGAACGCGGCATTTCAGAAGATAAAAGATAAGATTACAGTATAGAGAGATAGAAGCATAGTGGTTGAGGTGGAGAATGGCGAAGGTATTAGTGGTAGATGATGAAAAATTAATAGTAAAAGGAATCCGTTTCAGTCTGGAACAGGATGGATTTGAAGTTGCCTGCGCCTATGACGGGGAGGAAGCGCTTCAGATGGCGAAGGAGATGGAGTATGATATGGTTCTTCTGGACGTGATGCTGCCGAAGCTGAACGGATTTGAAGTCTGCCAGGCAATCCGGGAGTTCTCCGAGATGCCGATCATTATGCTGACCGCAAAAGGCGACGATATGGATAAGATTCTGGGGCTGGAATACGGCGCCGATGATTATATCACGAAGCCATTTAACATTTTGGAAGTAAAGGCGCGCATCAAGGCGATCCTGCGCCGCAATTCCAAGAAATCGAGACAGGAGCCGCAGCAGACAAAGAAAGTCATCGAGGCGGGCGATCTGACGCTGGATTCGGACAGCCGCCGGGTCTTTATCGCTTCCCGCGAGATCAATCTGACCGCGAAGGAATTTGACCTTCTGGAGCTCCTGGTGTGCAATCCGGGCAAGGTTTACAGCCGCGAGGAGCTGTTGCGCTTTGTCTGGGGCAACCGGGCGGCGGCGGGCGGCGATGTCCGCACCGTAGACGTTCATGTGCGGCGGCTGCGCGAGAAGATCGAGCCGAGTCCAAGTGATCCGAAATATGTACATACGAAATGGGGCGTGGGGTACTACTTCCGGATTCGGTAATGTAGAAAAGAACTCAGAAGAGGATGAAAGGGGCGCTGCAGGGGAGTGTGTATCCCGGCAGCAGCTCTTTTTCTTTAGGTGACAAAGGCAGATGGGGCAGAGAATGAACGAGGAAAACCAAGAACAGGATCAGAAGAATGAAATTGCAGGGAAGCAGGAAGAGCCGGGACAGATAGTTTCAGAAAAAGTGGAGAAGAAACGAGAGGAAAAACCAAAGAAAAAGCGTCTCCGCATCCAGGGCGCCGCGTGGAGGCGGCTGGATAACACGGCGAAGCTCTTTGCGGCGGTGTCGGGCGAGGATTTAAGCAGTGTATTCCGGATTTCGGCGGTTCTGAAAGAAAAAGTAGATCCGGAGCTTTTGCAAAGGGCGCTTGTGCGGACACTTCCGGAGTTTGAAAATTTCCGGGTGAAGCTGCGGAAGGGATTTTTCTGGTATTATTTTGAGACGAACAACCGGAATCCGGGCGTGGAAGAAGAACAGAGTGCACCGTGCCGTTTCATTGATCCGCACCGGGGCGCGCGGTTCCCATTCCGTGTGAGCTACTATGGATGCAGGATCAATTTTGAAGTGTTTCACGGGCTGACGGACGGACTGGGGGCGCTGCGGTTTGCTTCACGGCTTACAGAACATTATCTGGAACTGGTGAAAAAATTGCCGGTTATGGTGCAGGAGCGGGAGTTTTCGCCGCTCCGGGAGGACGATTATCTGCGACATTACCGGAAACTGCCGCATCGGCATTATAACAGCAGACCGGCGATTGCGATTCAGGGGGAATTTCTCCCATTTGATCAGATGGCAGTGCTGCAGGGGACGATTGAGGTGTCGGCACTGAAGACGGAATGCAGGAAGGTGGGGGTCAGCATCACCAAATATCTGGCGGCGGTGCTTCTCTGGGCGATCATCCAGACGGAGACGGATGGGAAAACGCTGAAACGTCCGGTGGCGCTCAATCTTCCGGTGAACCTACGGAGTTTTTTTGAGTCGGAGACGCTGGCAAACTTCTTTGCTGTCGTGAATATTTCGTGGGCGGCGGGAAAGGCGCCGGAGGCATTGGAAGAGGTGATTGCGTCTGTGAGCCGCCAGATGGATGAGCAGATCGTGAAGGAGCGGCTGGAGGAGACGATCTCCTACAATGTGTCGAATGAGAAAAAATGGTATGTGCGGGCGATCCCGCTATTTGTCAAACATCTGGCGATGCAGTTGATTTTTCTGCACACCAGCCGCGCCCACACGATGACATTTTCTAACATCGGACCGGCGCAGGTCCGGGAGGAACTGAAAGATTCGATCGAGGGCTTTCAGCTTCTTGTCGGCGCATCGCCGAAGCAGCGGATGAAATGCGGGGCGGTGGCGTATGACGGGAAATTATGCCTGTCGTTTACGAGCGCGATGGCAGAGAACCGGCTTCCGGAGTTTTTCTTTCACTTTTTGGAGGAAAAGGGCATCCGGGTAGAGCGCGAGAGCAATGGAATCACGGATACGGAGCATGATAAAGGACGTTATCCAGTGATTGCCCAGGATCGAGAGCGCGTGCGCCGTGCGGTGCGGGGATTTTATGTGTCATTGGTGCTCGTATCGCTTCTGGCGGGGCTTACGAATCTGGCGACTTATCATCGGATTCCGTTTAAATGGTCGCTTCTGACGGCGGGCGCGGCGGCATATGTGGCGATGACGCTGCGGTTTTCGGTCATGCGGCATGCGAGCCTGGCAGGAACGCTGGTGCGGCAGTCACTGGGAATTCAGGCAATTTTGCTTCTGATTGACGCGCTCACAGGGCTTCGGGGGTGGTCGGTGGACTACGCGATCCCATGCGTCGCACTGTTTGAGGTGGCGGCGGTTCTTCTGATGATGCTAGTCAACCGGATGAACTGGCAGAGCTATTTTATGTATCAGATCACAATTACATTTCTGAGCTTTGTGCCGTTGATTTTCTGGAAAATCGGGTGGACGCATCATCCACGTCTGACGGTGCTGGCAGCAGGTGTGTCGGTGGCAGCGCTGGCGGCGACGGTGATTCTGGGCGACCGGAGTGTGAAGCGGGAATTGAAGAGGCGGTTTCATGTGTAAATGGCAGGAAAATCGGTCACAGTAAAGGAACGATCTATAAAAATACGAAGATTGAAAATTTGGATGAAAGAAAGGGAAGAAGCATGAGTCGGAAAACAGTCAGCATGATAGGCAATCTGACGCGTGATATGATGAGTGACGTGATGGAGACATCGTTAAAGAAGCCGATCCAGACCGGCGAATTCCGGAAAAATCCGGTCGAACCGGCGTGGAGATGTCCGGCGGAATATATTTATGAGCTGGTAAAAACAGAACAGTTTGTGATGGAATATTTGAAGCCGAAGCAGGCGGTGACGGGGCGCGTCATTTTGCAGCTGCACGGCGGCGGGTATATCGGTCCGATGAAAAATATTTACCGGCGGTTTGCGGTTAAGTATTCACAGATCAGCTTCGGCGCGGATGTTCTGACGCCGGACTACCGGGTGGCGCCGGAGCATCCGTATCCGGCGGCGCTGGAGGATGCGGTGTACGCGTACCGATGGCTTCTGGAAGAGAAGAAATACCAGCCGTCCCAGATCGTGGTAGCCGGGGATTCGGCGGGCGGCGGCCTGGCGCTGGCGCTCTGTCTGTATGCGAAAGATCACGGGCTGCCGCTTCCTGCGGGCATTATCACGATGTCGCCGTGGACGGATGTAAGTCTGAGCGGGGCATCGTATGAGGAAAATTATACGATCGATCCACTGTTTGGTAATTCGAAGGAAAATATGTTGTACCAGTGCAGCTACATCGGGAATGCTAATCCGAAAAATCCGTATCTGTCGCCGCTGTTTGGAGATTTTGAAGGATTTCCGCCGATGCTGATGCAGGTGGGCGCGTATGAGGTGCTTTTAGATGATACGAGGGCGGCAGCGAAAAAGGCGCGCGCCGAGGGCGTCAAGGTGCGCTGCTCGGTCTATGACGGGATGTTCCATGTATTTCAGATGGGACTCGACCTGATTCCGGAGAGCCGCGAGGCATGGGAAGAGGTCGCGGAATATCTACGGATCATCTACCGGATTCATCGGGAGCCGGAGGGAACGGTCGTGAAAAAGGTAAAAACGAGACGCAAAGAGACGGAAGACCGGGCGCGGCTGAATCTGTTGGCATTTTTAAAACGGGAGCTTAAAAAGTGAAGATTACGTTAGTGACAGTAGGAAAAATTAAGGAAAAATATCTGGAGGCGGCGATCGCGGAGTACAGCAAGCGGCTGGGGCGTTACTGCCGTCTGGAGATCGTGCAGGTGGCGGATGAAAAAACGCCGGATAAGGCGAGTGAGCTGCAGGAAGCGCAGATCCGCGACAAGGAGGGCGAGCGGATTCTGGCGCATATCAAGGAGGACGCGTATGTGATTGCGCTTGCGATCGATGGAAAGCAGCGTTCCTCGGAGGAGATGGCGGCATGGATGGAAGACCTGGGCGTGCGAGGTGAGAGCCATCTGCAGTTTATCATCGGAGGTTCGCTGGGGTTGTCGCAGGCGGTGTTAAACCGTGCAGACACGAAGATCAGCTTTTCGCGCCTGACCTTTCCACACCAGCTGATGCGCGTGATTTTGCTGGAACAGATTTACCGGAGTTTCCGGATTATAAAAGGAGAACCGTACCATAAGTAGACATAATGCATGATGGGTGATTAAAAATCAGCTATTCATAATGCGTGAGAGCAGTTCGAGATCCTCTTTTTTGACCTTTAAGTTAGATGCCACCTCGGTTCCGTCCGGGGCGGTCACTTTTAGGGAAATGACGCTGTCCTCGCGCAGCGCGCGGGTGTAGGCGGCTTTCAGAAAAGGGGAAAATTTAGGGTGGCGGGCTTTGAAACGCGCCCACTCGTCCCGAAATTGCAGTAAGGATGAAAGATTCATGTGATTAAGTCCTTTCCGTTTTAATAACTGATGGTAGTGTATCATGCGCGGGGAAGGCATGTAAAGAGGAAAAATTATCAGTAATGAGAGGTAGACTGGTAACTGTTCGCAGTAACGTAGACAGGAGAATCAAGATTCATGGAACAGGTACAGAAGAAAAATATACTAGGCACGGAGCCGATCGGTGGGCTTTTGCGGCAGTTTGCGGTGCCAAGCATTATCGCGATGCTGGTAGGCGCCCTTTATAATATCGTCGATCAGTTTTTTATCGGAAGAAGCGTGGGAGAGCTGGGGAATGCAGCGACGAACGTGGCGTTTCCGTTGACGATCTCCTGTGTGGCGCTGGCGCTTCTGTTTGGAATCGGCGGTGCGGCGTCCTTTAACCTGACGCTGGGAGGCGGCGATCGGGAAAAGGCGTTATTTTATATTGGAAATGCGGCGACGCTTCTGTTTGGAAGCGGTGTGATTCTGGGGACTGTGGCGCTTTTTTGCCTGACGCCGATGCTGCGCTTTTTCGGTTCGCCGGACAATGTGCTGGCGTATGCCAAAACGTATACGGGTATCACGGCTCTGGGATTTCCATTTCTGATTCTGACCAACGGCGGCGGGCATCTGGTGAGGGCGGACGGAAGCCCGCTTAATGCGATGCTTTACAATTTATCCGGGGCGCTGATCAATACAGTGCTCGATCCGCTGTTTATTTTTGGATTACATATGGGAATGGCGGGTGCTGCGCTGGCGACGATCATTGGACAGATTTTTTCAGGAATCCTGATTATCCGGTATCTGCGCCGTTACAAAAACGGACGGCTGACAGCGGCGCATCTTCGACCACAGAGAACATATGTAAGCATGATTACCTCATTGGGGGCGGCGGCATTTTTCAACCAGCTTGCGATGCTGGTGGTGCAGATCGTGTTAAATAAATCCTTGACCTACTATGGTGCGCATTCGGACTATGGGGAATCGATTCCGCTGGCGTGTGCCGGCATTATCACGAAGGTCAATCAGGTGTTTTTTTCGATCGTCATCGGTCTTTCGCAGGGCATGCAGCCGATCGCAAGTTTCAATTATGGCGCGAAAAATTATGCGCGCGTGCGGCAGGTGTATGGGTTGGCGCTCAGGTGGGGATTTGCGGTGTCGGCGGTGTCCTTTGCGTGTTTCCAGTTGATTCCGCGTCCGATCATCGGGCTGTTCGGGGAAGGATCGGAGATGTATTTCCAGTTTGCGGAAAAATATTTCCGGATTTACCTGTTTTTCACGTTCTTAAACTGTGTGCAGCCGATTGCGTCGAACCTGTTTACGGCGATTGGAAAACCGAAAAAGGGTATTTTCCTGTCCCTGACGCGCCAGATTCTCTTTTTACTGCCGCTGATTGTGATTCTGCCGCTGTTTATCGGCATTGACGGCATCATGTATGCCGGACCGATCGCGGACTTTGTGGCGGGCGTGGTGGCGCTTGCGATGGCAGGCGTGGAGGTGAGACGGCTGCGGCGGATGGAAAGTGCGTCCGTGCATGCATAGGCGGATGGTATATTTTAGCCAGTCCTTCATATATTGAGGTAAGGAGGACGGGCTGATGAAGGAGGAACAATCAAAGCAGGATGTGAGGGCGCTGTTTCATTTTTTCTCCCGGAATATCCGGGAGCAGCTTCTGGCGCTTCCGCTTGAGGCGGATGGAATGGAAGAGGTACGGCTGCGAGTTAGCGCGCCGCTGTATTACATATATAAAAATAAAGAGTACACAGCCGGAAGTGGATTCCGGGTCAGCCGGGAGGATGTGGATGAAACGCTGCAATGCGCGGCTCGTTCTTCTCTCTATGCTTACGGGGAGGAAATCCGGCAGGGGTTTCTGACCGTGCAGGGCGGACACCGGATTGGCGTGGCTGGAAGGACGATACTGGAAAACGGACATATAAAGGCGATTCATCCGATAACCTTTTTAAATGTCCGTTTTTCGCATCAGATGATAGGATGTGCAGCAAAAATACGGTCGATTTTGACGGATCCAGGGACGGGAAGTATCCGGAATACGCTTCTGATTGCGCCGCCGAGATGCGGAAAAACAACACTTCTGCGGGATCTGATCCGGATGGTGTCGGATGGAGAAGAGGGAAAGGATAGGGGCTCTGCTTTGACGGGGAGCTTTGAACGGCCTAAGGCAGGTGCAGGACATGAAAATAAAGCTGGAAAAATGGTGGAGATGAGGAAGCAGCATGGTGGAAAAGTGAGGGCGCAGACGGTCGGGGTGGTGGATGAGCGTTCGGAGATTGCCGCCTGTTATCAGGGAATCCCGCAAAACGATGTTGGCTGCCGGACAGATGTGCTGGATGCCTGCCCCAAGGCGGAGGGAATGATGATGCTGATCCGCTCGATGGCACCGGAGGTGGTCGCGGTGGACGAGATCGGCGGTGAGAATGATTTGGAGGCGCTTCGCTATGTGATGAACTGTGGCTGCAGGATTCTGGCAACCGTACATGGAAATTCGATGGAGGACATCCGGGAAAAACCGGGCTTGTCCTCTTTTTTGCAAGAAAAACGGTTTGAGCGGTATGTGGTGCTGGGAAATAGACGCGAACCGGGAACGGTGGAGGCGGTATATGATGCAGCTGGCGAGGAGCTCATATGTGGATAAAATTGCTTGGAATCTGCCTTGTATGTGTATCGTGTGCGGGGATTGGCGGGGGTGAGGCATTGCGCCTGATTGGCCGGAGGCGTTTTTTGGAGGAAGTAAAACGGATTGCCGCGGGACTGCAGGGAGAGATTGGGTATACACAGGCAGTTCTTCCTCTGGCACTGTGCCGGGCGGGGGCACGCGGGGATGGAAAAGCGGGAAAACTATTTTTGGTGGCAGGAGAGCGGCTGGAAGCGAATCCAGAGTGTCCGTTTGGGAGTATCTGGGAAGCGGTTCTGGAAGAGCAGGGGATTCGTCCGATGTTAGGAACAGAGGAATGGGAGCTGATGTGCCGGTTTGGAAACAGCATCGGGTATCTCGATCTGGAAATGCAGCAAAAGACGCTGGCACTGTATCTGGAAGAATTGGAACGGGCGATTGAGCAGCTGCGGCGGGAAGAGCCGGAGAAGAAACGGCTGTGCTGGGGACTTGGGATACTAGGCGGGCTGTTTCTGGCAGTGGTGTTGATGTAAGTGGGGGAAGAAAATGGGAGTTAATCTAATATTTCGGATTGCGGCAGTCGGTATCCTGGTTTCCGTCCTCTGCCAGATCCTCAAACACAGCGGGCGGGAGGAACAGGCATTTCTCACAAGTCTTGCGGGTCTTCTTTTGGTACTGTTCTGGATGGTGCCGTATATTTATCAGTTGTTTGAGACGATGAAGGAATTGTTTGCGTTGTAATGGACTCTCGGAATCCTTCTGTGCTTGATTTTGTGAGATGATTTTTTGTCAGTTGAGCCCAAATTTCTGAGGCATACGTTGATGAAATTCGGGTGCAGCTGGCGAAAAATCAGCCGCAAAAGCGGGTGCAGGAAAGACTCCGAGAGTACATTGCAGGGAAGGACGGTAAAAAATGTCAATTTTAACCGTATCGGTTCTTGGGATCACGGCAGTTCTTCTGGCAGTCCAGCTCAAGGGAAAAGGCAGCGAGTATGGGACGTACATTGTGATGGCGGCGGGGCTGTGTCTCTTTTTCTATGCGGCGGGAAAGCTGGAAGTGATTCTGAAAACACTTCGGACGATGGAATCCTGCATCGGGATCAGTCCAGTGTATTTGTCGGCGCTTTTGAAAATGGCGGGAATTACTTATATTGCCGAATTTGCCTCCGGGATTTGCAAGGATGCCGGGTACGGTTCGCTGGGAACACAGATTGAGATATTTGCGAAGCTGTCCATTCTGGCGGTCAGTATGCCGATTCTGCTGGCATTGTTGGAGACGGTGAAGCAGTTTTTGGCGTAGGGAAGTGGTAAGTGCAGAAAAGCGGAGAGATGGTGAGAGCAGGTGACGGTGGGAACAAAGATGGTTGTGCGGGCAGTGAGCGTTATATTCTTGAGTGTATATTTGATGGCAGGAAATCATTTAACGGTGTCGGCGGCAAATGGTGAAAAGATATCCGAAGATTCGGATTTCAGTGTTTCTGGCGAGAACATGGATTCTCTTCTGAACTCACTGGATTTAAGCAGAATCGAAGCATTTTTAAGGGAAGCGGGAGGTTCGGCAGTCCCGGGGCTTTCATTCCGGGAAATCCTTTCGATGCTTCTCTCTGGCAATTATCAGAGTGCGGTTCGGATGCTGATGGATTTTTGCCGGACAGCCCTATTTCGGGAAATTTCAGAAAATGGCAGATGGATGGGGCAGGTCATCCTTCTGGGAATTTTAGGGGCGGTGTTCGCCAGCTTTTCGAGTCTCTTTGCCGACAGTCAGGTATCGGAGATGGGCTTTTATGTCACGTATCTTCTGATTTTTACACTGCTTGCCGCCAGTTTTTTGAATGGGGTGCGGATCACGCGGACACTGTTGGAGCAGCTCTTTGAATTTGTCCGGGTGCTGGTTCCTGCTTTTTTTCTGGCTGTTTCCTTTTCCGGGGGAAGTACCTCGGCAGCAGCCGGATATGCGTGGACACTTGCTTCTGTCAATGTGGCGGAATGGGTGTTTTTACAGTTGTTTCTGCCATGCACCCAGTTGTATGTCCTGCTGTCGCTGGCGGGACATTTAAGCTCGAAGGATTTGTTTTCAAAAGCGTTGGAATTGCTGGAACAGGGGATGCGCTGGGGCAGCAAGGCGCTTTTGGGAGTGGTGCTGGGCTTTCATGTGCTGCAGGGAATGATTGCGCCGTATACAGATTCGATGCGCCAGACGGCGCTGCGGCGGGCGGTCAGCCTGATACCGGGAATCGGACAGGGCGCGGCGGCAGTGTCGCAGGTACTTCTTGGAAGCAGCGTCCTGATCCGGAATACGGTGGGCATCGGGGGAGTGCTTGTGTTGGCGGCGGTGTCGCTTCTGCCGCTTTTGAAACTTTTAATCCTCTATCTGGGGTGCCAGGGAAGCGCGGCGCTTTTGCAGCCGGTCAGTGATAGCCGGGTGGTGGAGGCAGTCGGCGCTGTGGCGAAAGGATTTTATTTTTTGCTGGCAGCAGCTGGTTCGGCGTTGGTGTTATTTGCACTTTCGATCGCGGTGGTGTGTGCGAGCACGAACGCGGCTTATTTTGTGGGGTAGAAGATGGAAGTAATTACTCACTGGGCGGGGAATATCGTCAGTTATCTTGTGTTTCTGACCGTTCTGACCGGGCTTTTGCCCGCACATAAGTATGAAAAATATATTCGCCTGTTTGCGGGCTGTATCTTGCTTCTGATTGTGCTTAAGCCGCTGACGGACGGGCTGCGGCTGGAGGAGCGGCTGAATTATCTGTTTACATCTCTTTCGTTTGAAAATGAAGCGGGCGAGCTGAAAAGTGAGATGGATGAGATAGAGGTGCGGCGTAGAAATATGGTTTTGAGCCAGTATGAGGCGGAAGCGTCCAAGGAGGCAGTGCGGGTGGCAGCGGAAGCGGGATTTTCCGTGGAAAAGGCGGACGTAGAGCTGGAAAAAGATCCGGAGTCGGAGCAATTTGCCTCGGTGCGGAGTGTGACGGTGTATGTGGCGGGAAGTGAGGCGGGGATGGAAGCGGGGATGGAAGCGGCGGAACAGGAGGATCCGAGTTCGATGATTGAAATAGAAAAAATTTCCCCGATTGAAATTTCACTTGAACAGGAGCAGAAGCAGGGAGAACCCGCCGCCGCGCAGGCAGTTTCATGGATGAATGGGGAAAAGATTTGGGAGCTTCAGCAGCGGCTGGCATCGTTTTATCAGGTGGAGGCGGATCATGTGGAAGTCAGGATGGAACCTTGACAAGGAATGGGTCAAACGAAATGAAAAATGGCTGATTTTGCTGGTGCTTGGGCTGGCAATTCTGATCTTATATGCGCCGTTTGGGAAGAAGACGAGTGAGACGGGAGTCTTGCGGTCAGGGGAAAGATGGGCGGAGAGTGAAACAGAAACAAACTCTGGGCATAGAGCAGGGCAGGACAAAAATGGAAGTTCAGAAGAGAGTGGTTCGGATGTCGAAACAGGTCTGCCAGGCACTGCATCCAGGCAGGACACGAACCGCCTCTACGAGCTTCGCCTGGAGCAGCGGATCCGGGACGTTTTAAAGAAGGTGGACGGCGTGGGTGAGGTGGATGTGATGCTGACTCTGTTTTCTTCTTCGGAAAAGGTGCTGCGGGTGGATAAGGAGAGAAGCCGGGCTACCACTTCGGAGACGGATTCTTCGGGTGGTACGCGGCAGCAGGCGGATGAATCGCTGCGGGAGAGCACCGTGCTGGCGGGAAGTTCAGGCAGCGGGGAACCGGTAGTTGAAAAAGAGCTGGCACCGGAGATTTCCGGTATCGTGATCAGCGCACAGGGAGGAGGAAATGCGTCGGTACAGAAGGAAATTTCGGAAGCGATGCAGGCATTATTCGGACTGCCGGCACATAAAATAAAAGTATTAAAGCGGGTGGAATAAAGGAGTATGCAAATATGAGAATGAAGATGAAACGCGTTTTCAGGAGAAATCAAATCATCATCACGACGCTGGCGATCATGATTGCGGCGGCGGGGTATCTCAACTATGCGGGAAAATCCGATCTGCCGGGGGCGGATACATATGAAGCGGGGGCGACCAAGATTTCAGATAGCGATATATATTCGGAAAATCAGGCGGTGTCCGGAAGCGTGGCGGACGGTGAATATGAGGAGATTGCAAGTTTTGACGATCCGGGAGAGGGCGATCCGCTGGCAGCAGGCAGTGAGGAGGGCACAGCGCAGGGGGCGGCGGACGGAGAGGAGGCATCTGCGGACAATCCGGCAGTCGATAACCCGGGCGAGGCGGTTTTGACAGGCGGAACCGGCGTGGCAGAGTACATAGCCAATGTACAGCTCAGCCGTGAACAGATCCGCGCCAAGAACCGCGAAGCACTGAATGCCCTGATTAACAATGAAAATCTGGATGCGTCGGCAAAAGAGGCAGCCGTTCAGGATATGCTGGCACTCAATGCGATAGCGGAGAAGGAAAATGCAGCGGAAACGCTTCTGATGGCGAAAGGATTTGCCGATCCGGTTGTCAGCATCACGGATGGAAAAGTGGATGTCGTTGTCAACACGCCGTCCATCACAGATCCGCAGCGCGCGCAGATCGAGGATATTGTAAAACGGAAAACCGAGATATCGGCGGAAAATATCGTGATTTCCCTTTTAAACCTGGGAGATTGAGGAAGTTCGGATGAGTTAATGTTCACGGGTAGGCACTTTTGGAACCGAAAGTGCCGTAAGAAAACGTGGTGGCAGCAGGAATTTGCCGTATTAAAATGCGAAGCCACGGCAAATTCCGTTACTGGGCACGTATGCGTGAACAGTAACTCGGATAAGATTCGAACTGGAAATGCCTTTGCAAACTCCTGTATTTTTGGTATAATAAAAACACTTAATTGAAATGTATTTCTGGAAGTATTCGAGCATCTGTTTTTTGTGGGAAGAGAAGATTCCGGGCGTACATGGAAGTGGTCAGGAGGGATTTGGAATGGCGAGAGAAGCAGAAGATAGAAGCACACATATCGTATATGAAAAGGACCGCATTGGAGAAGTGAAAATTGCCGATGAGGTAGTGGCGATCATCGCAGGTCTGGCAGCGACCGAGGTAGACGGTGTCGATTCGATGGCTGGCAATATCACAAATGAACTGGTCGGAAAGCTCGGCATGAAAAATTTGAGCAAGGGCGTGAAAGTGACCGTAACCGAGGATCACGTGATTGTGGATCTGTCCTTAAATATGAAATATGGCTACAGCATCCCGGCAGTCAGTGAAAAGGTGCAGGACAAAGTAAAGACAGCGATTGAAAATATGACCGGTCTGATGGTTCTGGAAGTTAATATTAAGATCGCGGGTGTCAATATGCCGGCGGAAGCATAGCAGGTTTCGTGTTTTCGTAGCTTTTCATTTTCTTAACACAAAATACTCAGTTTGACCTTGACGGGGAAAAAACCGTATGATATGATGATCGCGTTAAAAGGGAGTAGTTATAACCATGTAACCAACAGACCCTGAGGATAGTAAACCTCATGGTTACATGCCTTGTGTAAGTCAGATGGCAGTGTGCTTTTGTAACAAAAAGCGTGTGCTGTATGATTCAAATGTGAGGAACAAGACTTTTAGCATATGTGGATGAAACGTATGCTGAAAGTCTTTTTTGTTTTATTAGGAAAAAGCGTCCTATGAAACAAAAACACTCACATGGATGTATACCTAGCGCGAAGAAAGACAGCTGCCAGAGCAGGTGTATCCTGGCAAGGGGCTCCAGGAAACAGGATATTTATGAAGGAAAACAAAATTAACAGGAGGAACAACATGGAATTTTTATGGGAAGGCGTCATGGCGATCACGCCGCAGCAGGTTGTGATGTATCTGATCGGCGGGCTTTTGATCTGGCTGGCGGTCAAAAAGGAATACGAACCGGCGCTGCTTCTGCCGATGGGATTCGGCGCGATCATGGTAAACCTGCCATTATCCGGCGTCATTAACCAGGTGACGGAGGGCATCGGGGAGACACAGGGTATTATACAGTGGCTGTTTGAGACGACGATCAGCGCGTCGGAGGCGCTTCCGATTCTGCTCTTTATCGGAATCGGGGCAATGATTGACTTTGGACCGCTTCTGTCACAGCCGATCATGTTTTTATTTGGTGCGGCGGCGCAGTTTGGCATTTTCTTTGCGATCTGTGCGGCATCGCTGATGGGATTTGAACTCAGGGATGCGGCATCGATTGGAATCATCGGTGCGGCGGATGGACCGACTTCCATTCTGGTTTCCCAGATCATGCATTCCAACTATGTGGGCGCGATCGCGGTGGCGGCGTACTCCTACATGGCGCTGGTGCCAATCATCCAGCCATTTGCGATCCGTCTGGTGACGACGAAAAAAGAACGCCGGATTCACATGACCTACAGTCCGAAAAATGTGTCCAAAACGACCAAGATCGCATTTCCGATTGTAGTTACTATCATTGTCGGACTGATTTCTCCGGCATCGGTGGCGCTGGTCGGATTTCTGATGTTTGGAAACCTGATCCGCGAGTGCGGCGTGCTTCCGGCACTTTCCCAGACGGCACAGAACGAGCTGGCAAACCTGATTACCCTGCTGCTTGGCATCACGATTTCGTTCAGTATGCGTGCGGATGCGTTTGTGCGGGTTGACACACTTCTGATTATGGGAATCGGTCTGATTGCATTTATCTTTGATACGATCGGCGGTGTGCTGTTTGCTAAATTTATGAACCTGTTTTTGAAGACGAAAATCAATCCGATGATCGGTGCGGCGGGCATTTCCGCATTCCCGATGTCCTCACGCGTGGTGCAGAAGCTGGCGATGGAGGAGGAAAAGGGAAATATTATCCTGATGCATGCGGTCGGCGCCAATGTATCGGGGCAGATCGCCTCGGTCATCGCGGGCGGACTGGTTATTAAGCTGGTAAGCCAGTATTTGTAATATAGGTCTGTCGGGCAGATAAAATGGAAAAGGAAGGCTGCACTTGAATGATGAAAAATCAAGAGACAGCCAGTGCACTGATTGAGATGGAGGAAAATATCGGATGTGGAATAATTTTTTGATTTCGCTGGCAATTATGGGAAAAGGAATGGCGGGAATTTTCGTCGTTGTCCTGATTATTACGGCAGTGGTGCTGATTTTAGGTAAGTTAAAGTAAAATATAAATTGGAAAAAGTATCTTTCTTTTTTCTTTCAGTTTTATGCAGTTCGTTGACATTCGACAGAGGTAAATCTATAATAGAAACATTGTTTGTAAGAGTTTGAAAGGGCCAGAAGGAGACATGAGAATGAGTCAACGAAATAAAATTCAGCGCCTGCTGCGAAAAGGCGCTTTGGCAACTTGTTTATCCCTGTCAGTTGTGTGCAGCAGCTTATCGGCAGTTACAGCGTATGCAGGACCGGCGGATGATCCGGCAGCGGCAGCACCAGTGATCGGACCGGGCGGTCCGGGAACCACGAACGCGAATGCGGGACAGCAGGCGGATAATTCCTATTATAATCAGACGTTATCCAATCCGGTTGTCAATCCGGTGGACAAGTATTCCTATAGCCAGATGGTAAACGATATTTCGGCGCTGGCAAGCCGTTATCCGGGAACGGTGACAGTGAAATCGATCGGAAAATCGGCGGACGGACGTGATATCTACGATGTGATTGTCGGCAATCCGAACGCATCCAGGAAGATTCTGTTCCAGGGGGCGATTCATGCCAGAGAGTATATCGTTGTACCGCTGATGATGCAGCAGCTCGAGTATCTGGCAGCTGGATTTACGAATAATGGTACCTATATGACGCAGCCGCTTTCTAACATATTGGGACAGGTGGCATTTCATTTTGTGCCGATGCTGAATCCGGATGGAGTCACGATCAGCCAGATGGGCGAGAATGGTATCCAGTCGGAGGAACTGCGCCAGACGATGCAGGCGGCGTACGCGGCGGACAAGGAATCCAGCCGGACAACGGTCAGCTATGAAGAGTATATGAGACGCTGGAAGGCGAATGCACGCGGTGTCGATCTGAACTATAACTTTGCGGCAAACTGGGAGGGAATCAATGTGTCTTTAACCCATCCGTCTGCAAATGGTTATAAGGGAACCAACCCACTGTCAGAGCCGGAGAGCCAGGCAATCGCGAACTTGATTCAGGGAACGGGATTCAATGCGGTTATCAACTATCATGCGATGGGAAATGTGATTTACTGGGATACGCAGAACAACCAGAAAGCGGCAGAGTCCAAGGCGTTGGCAAACGCTGTTCATGCCTTGAATGGTTATTCCGTTCTTGGAAGCAAGGGCGTCGGCGGCTTGAAGGACTGGCTGCAGCAGGCAGCAGGCATCCCTGGTATCACGATCGAGGTAGGACGTTCCACCTGCCCGGTATCTTTCTCGGAATATCCGGCGATCTGGAACCAGAATAAGGCAGTCCCGGCAACGCTGGGATATTATGTGGCGACACATTGATGATGGAATAAAATGAAGATTAGATAGAAAAAGGATGTGCGACTGGAGTTGGAAGTGGTCGCACATCCTTTTTTGTTTCAAGATTTGGAACGGATCAACAAAAACAGGAAGCTAAAACTATACAAAATGGAAAATACATTCTTTTTTCAAAAATATGGTTGACAAATTCTGCAACATGATCTAATATAAAATCACAAAAGGAACAAAAATTCCATAACCGACAAAAAAGAACAAATTAAATGAAATGGAGGATTTCAATATGAAAACAAGAGAAGTTGTATTCTACAGCGAAGGCGCAAAGATGGTAGGAGATATTTATCTCCCGGATGATTACAAAGAGGGCGAGAAGAGACCAGCAGTTCTGTGTAACTCTGGATGGACTGGCGTTAATAAGTGCTATCCGGCACTGTTTGCAAGAGCTTTAACAGCAAGAGGATTTGTATGCATGGGCTTCGATTACAGAGGATTTAAGCCGAGTGAGAATGTTCATCCATGCCTGCCGAAGTACACAACCCTTGAGACAGAGGTTGAAGACGTGGCAAACGCATTTACCTTTATGCAGATTCAGCCGGAAGTAGATCCGGAACGCTGCGGACTTCTTGGATGGGGTGTCGGCGGTGCTGTATGCGTAACCGTTGCAGCGCGTGACAAGGAAGTAAAAGCGATTGCAACCCTGAACAGCTTTGTAAATGGCGAGCGCTGGATGCGTGACGGCATGGGAAATGATAAGTTTGGAAAGAGCGTTGCACGCCTCAGAGAAGACCGTATCAAGAGAATTACAACCAACGATCCGGTTCTGATGCATCCGTACACCGATTATCCGAACATCACAGAGAGCGGCGATTTCTATACAGACCATGTATTAAAAGAGATCAACGGCGGTATCGGCGATTCTGTCAACAAGGATAATGGCGAGGAGTTCCCGACCCCGATGAGCACCGCAATCGGCGAGAGCTTCATCCGTTTCAACGTAGAAGACCTGCTTCCGAGAATCGCACCGCGTGCTGTCTTTGTAGGTCATGGCTATTATAACGAGCTGCATCAGCGTGTAGAGGCGGAAGAAGCATACCGTCTGGCACAGGAGCCGAAGCAGTTATACTATGTAGATGGCAAGCACAATGAGTGGATGTTTGACGACGATCCGAAGTTCCAGGCACTGGCTGACGCGCTGGCAGCATTCTACAAGGAGAATCTGAAAGCATTCCAGTTTGGTTTACAGAAATAATCTATGGACAGAGAAAAAGAGATTGCATATTTAATGCAGGGAGCGTATGACCTCCATATGCACGCAGCCCCGTCCCCCTTTCATCGAGTTTTGGATGATTACGGGCTGTTAGAAGAAGCCGGGAGAGCCGGAATGGCAGGAATTATGCTGAAATCTCACTATGAGTCCACGATTGCGCGGGCAATTCTGGCTAATATCCACTGTGCTTCGTGTACGAAAGCCTATGGCGGTCTGGTGTTAAACTGGCCAGTCGGAGGACTCAATCCATATGCGGTTGAAAATGCGATGAAGCGCGGATGCCGTATCGTGTGGATGCCGACCCGGGACGCAAAGAACTCTTTGTGTTCCGGGAATATGCCGGGAGATTTCTTTGACCGCTCTGGAATCTCTATCCTGACCGAAACAGGGGAGCTGAGGGCGGAGGTTTTGGAGATTTTGAGGATTGCCAGAAAGTATGATGCGGCAGTCGCGACCGGGCACATCAGCCCGGAGGAAAGTATTCTCCTGTGTCAGGAGGGAATCCGGCAGGGAAACCGTATGGTTCTGACACATCCAGAATTTCCGCGGACGCGTGTCGATGTAAAAACGCAGAAACAGCTGGCAGCTCTGGGCGTTTATATTGAAAAATGCTGGTATAATGTGGCAGAAAAGGAATGCACGGCGCAGGAGATGGCAGACCATATCCGGGTAGTCGGAGCAGAACACTGTTTTATGGTAACGGATCGGGGGCAGACTTCAAGAGAACACCCGGTGGAAGCGATGAAGTTGTTTATGCAGACATTGCTGGATGAGGGAATCACGGAAGATGAGATTTATGTGATGACGCATACGGTGCCCCGGAAGGTGCTGGGAGAGTTATAGTAAATTTGATAATTGAATATGAAAAAATAAAAAGGTCAAAAATCAATTATAAGTTTACTTATAAGAATTCTTGACCTTTTTATTTTTTTCGAGAAGTACTTTTAAGAAGGTAAGGGATAATATAGTGTACTGGAAGGAGGATATCTATGGAATATACCAATATGTCGTTTCTATATGATTTTGCATTTATGTCGCTGCTGCTGATTATAGCCCAGTTCCTGCGTTCCCGTATAAAATTTTTGCAGATGTTTTATATTCCAGCGTCTGTTCTGGCAGGTCTGATGGGACTTGTCCTGGGACCGCAGTTTTTAAACGTGATTCCGTGGAGCGGTAAAATAGGAAGTTATGCTTATATGCTGGTATGTGTATTATTTGGCGGTTTGTTCCTGGGGAAAAAAGATAAAACCAATGTAAAACAGATTCTGACAAAGGTGGGCGATTCCTTTTGTGTCAATATGGGAGCTGAATTTTTCTGTTTTGGTATTGCACTGCTGGTAGGCGGTGCACTGATGAAAATTTTGTTTCCAAATGTATTTACAGAAATTGCCCTGCTGATGCCATCTGGATTTTGCGGTGGACATGGCTATGCTTCAACGATTGGAACGGCACTTAACAATTCACTGGGACGTGAAGATGGCGTTGTACTGGGGCAGACGTTTGCAACCGTGGGCCTGTTAGTTGGTTTGTTTGTAGGAATTGCCTGTATTAACTATGCAACCAGACATGGAGGAACACGTCTGGTAGAAAAAGCGGAATCTCTTCCGGAAGAGTGCCGCACAGGAATCGTTCCAGTAGGTAAGAGAAATTCGATGGGAGAAGAAACCATCAATCCAATGAGTATGGATCCGTTGGCATTTCATCTTGCACTCACGCTGACTGCAACACTGTGTGGTTATAAGTTCTACGATTTTTATAAACAGTTCTTACCGAATGTAGAATTACCGGTTATGTGCCTGGCAATGATATTTGGTGTCATTATTAACACGATTATAGGGCATACCCGTTTTAAAGACAGTATTGATGAGCATGTGGAAGGACGGATTGGTTCGATGGTAACCGATTATCTGGTTGGCTTTGGTGTGGCATCTATTTCGATTTCCATTGTACTTGAATTTGCAGGTCCGATTTTGGTTTTATGTGTATTAGGAAT
This sequence comes from Clostridium sp. AF20-7, assembly GCF_003479275.1. Taxonomy (NCBI): domain Bacteria; kingdom Bacillati; phylum Bacillota; class Clostridia; order Eubacteriales; family Clostridiaceae; genus Clostridium; species Clostridium sp. AF20-7. Next base: position 28,617 of record NZ_QUGF01000015.1, read on the forward strand.
GCTGACATCCCTGTTTTTAGTATTTGTAGTTGGACAGAAGCTGTTCCGCAATTTCTGGTTTGAACGATCAATTTTTGTATTTGGATGGACAACAGGAGTGGTGGCAATCGGTGTTACGCTTCTTCGAATTGTAGATCCGGAAGGAAAGAGCGGCACATTGAATGACTATGGATATTCGTATACGCTGCAGTCCGTGATTGAGGTCTTTATCATCGCATTTACGCCAATTTTGACGGTTTCCATGGGATGTATTGCAGTTGGTGTGATTGAAACTGCGATTTCAGTAGTATTGTTCCTAATATGTGCGAAATGCTTCGGTGTACATAATGAAAAAATGAATGTGCTGCGGGAAGGCGAAGCAGAAGTTATTAACAAATAAGGATTTAGACGTTGCGAGAGAATGTGTGGTTGGAAATGAACAGCCACGCATTCTTTTTATTTAAAGCACCCTTTCTGGGTGGTGAGGGAGAGTATGAAAAAATCTCTGTAAATAAGATTCTTCTATGATTAGAATGGCTAAAGGCTTATAAAATAGGCTTTTAGCCATTGCTTTATATATAACAGCGATTTCTGGGTATGTCAAGAGCGGGCGGGGGGATCCGCCCACCCGCTCTTGACATACCTCTTTTTTGATTATTCCGGAAGCCTATTCTCATACATAATACTCAACTCCCCATAAACCTGCCCCCAATTTCGAATTGTACTGGTCCAGCGTTTCGTTGCTTCAAATGTCGCTAAATACAAGGCTTTCAGCAATGCTGTATCGCTCGGAAATACGCTTCTTTGGCGATTTAGCCTCCGATAGGTGGAATTTAAGGATTCAATGGCATTGGTTGTGTAAATGACCTTTCGAACAGCCGTTGAAAACTTGAAAATCGGCGAAATAGCATCTCAATTATCCCTCTAGCGTTTCATCGAGTTCGGATATTTAGGTGCCCATTTTTCTGTGACTGTATCGAGGGCTGCTAATGCCTTTTGTTCGTCGGATCCGAGATGGTTATCCATTTCGGCTTCCATCATCTCTTTAATAGTGCCGCCCAGAAGATCTTTGAGTGCATCCTGGAGATCTTCTGCATTTTCAATGTCGTATTCTTCGAGGAGCTGGCGGATGATGTTCCTCTTTCCCTCTGTCATTTGTACTCTGTGAACCGGTTTCTTTTGTCTTGCCATAATAATAGGTCCTCCTAATGATATTTATTGTATCATAGAAGAACCTTTCATAGGACTTTTACAGAAAAAGTTTCATACAGTCTAAATTTTAGCTATGCACCTTGAAAATTCAACATCTGGCAGATGTTTGGTTGTCAATGTTCAGCTTTATGCAGCTTGCAGTTGAGTTTTCAGTATTATAGGAAGTGCGTCTATAAACACATCCACCAATTCGCTGATTTTCTCATCTGACAACTCGGTATTTTCTGTAGGCATCGTTCTGAACATTTGAAGTAGCATTTGAAATGCCTGTATCCATGTGATATCAGACATCTCATCAGAAAAATATAAAAAGAGTTCGCCAAGAGAACGGTTATCGTTGGATTCTCGGCTTTCCAGCGACAACATCATGTATCGGGTAAAAACAACTGCAGTATGTGCTGTCATTGTATCATAGGACAGGGAATTACACTCTTTGCTCAGGTTAAGGTAACTCTTGCATAAAAATCCCTCTGCAATCAAAGAAGAATTGCAGAAGGATTTTTGCTTTGTATATGCATTTCAAGCTTTATGCGAATTATTTTATTTGCAATGAGAGAAGGTTATTTCTCATCTGAATTGCCAGTTCCTGTTTTGTCAAATTTTTTATAATTTTTAATCAGAATTCCCAGACTGGCGGTGGCGCCGATCATGATGAGGGCGGCGAACATTCCGCCGAAGTTTGCGATGATCTTGACACCATTGACACCAACGGTTGCGATCATGATGTAGCCGACTGCCATCGGAACGACACACCACACAAGCTTTAACCACATCGGGGAGTCCGGGGAATCCGGGTTGATACCCTGAGTGGAGATGCCTGCCATAGCGATACAGTTGGAGTTGCAGGCGGTAATGGTGCTGAGGAAGATCAGAACAACGAATAATGGGATGATCAGATTTCCAAGCGGAAGAGCTCCTAACATATCATAAGGAACATTCTCAACGCCGCGGTTATAAGATGCAACGAGGTCGAACAGTCCAGAAGTCTGAACCCACAGAGAGGTACCGCTGACTAAAACCATCCACAGGGCACTGACAGAAGCACAAAGACCTACATATAATCCAAGCACGTGTTTTACCTTGCGTCCATAAGCGATCTGTCCCATGAAAGCGCCAGAGGTAGGTGCCCATGCCATCCAGCTGAACCAGTAGAAGGTGGTCCACCACTGCGGCCACTGGGTTCCAACGGATTCACCAGTAATCAGGATACGTTCAATAAAGGTACCTGCGAAACCGCCCAATGCCTCGGTAGAGAGGTTGAACAGGAAGGAGGCATTTGAAAATACCAGCAGGAAAATCAGGAAAATAGCAAAGCCGTATACGTTGATATTGGAAACATGCTTCATGGCTTTCTGGATACCGGAAACAGCCGTAGCAACCGTGACAGCGGCAACGACAACACCGACCATAAACCAGAGGCGGGCATTAGACGGAAGTCCAAGCATTTTAGAGATACCACCGGAAATATTCATGAATGCCTGTGCAACAGAACCAGCCATACCGGCACCGATGGCAAATAAGGTGATTGCGTCGATGGTCTGCATCCAGCGAGGATGGTAGCAGCGGTCACCCAGAAGAGGGGAAACTTCACTGGCGATGGAATACGGCTTTTTCGCGTTGTAATACATGAAAGCAAATACAACCGCCGGAACCGTATACATACAATATGGAACGATCGTCCAGTGAAGGAACATGGTTTCCATGGCAAATTTCAGGGAACCGCTGGTAGAAGGTTCAACGCCGTATAATTCGGTCGGCGGGTACGCGTAATGCGCGATCGGCTCCCCCGGTCCCCAGAAGAGGACACCGGCTGCCATGGTTGTTGTGAGGGCGATAGTAAACCAGGAAAAATTGCTTAGTTCTGGTTTGGCGTCCTCACCGCCGATTCGTACATCGCCAAATTTGGAAAACATGGCAACAACGGCGACGATTACGATTGCAAGGGCGAGAATGCTGGCAGCCCAGCCGAGATTTTTGATGATCCAGTTGTTGATATTATTGATGACTCCCAGAAAAGTTTCCTGATCGACAAGGCTTAAAACAAGGAACGCGACCAGAATAATAAATGGCGGGAAAAAGGTCATGATGCGAATTTTTGAGTTTTCATTTTTAGCATTTTTATCAGTCATTTATGATTCCTCCTTGTAGGGTGTATCCCAGATAGGACGATAGTCCTCCGGGTGGCGGTCGGTCAGAACGGTATTAAAATCACGTTCTTTTGCAATCCGGTTTAAATCAACGCTTCCATATAAAATAGATTCTTCCTGGACGCCGCAGCTGTCAATCCGTTCTCCAATAGGACTTACCAGCTGGCTTTTTCCTGCGAAGATCTCATCGCCGGACAATCCACAGCGGTTGACTGCGGCTATGTATACAAGATTGTCCAGGGCACGGCATGCAAGGTTTAAATCCCACCATTCTTTGAAATAGTAGCTGGCGCGCCATGCGGCCGGGACTAAAACCAGTTCGGCACCGGCCAGTGTCAGCAGGCGGACGGTTTCTGGAAAGCATACGTCGTAGCAGATGACGACGCCGATCTTTCCGAGTTTTGTCTCAAAGACCGGGTACTGGGTGCCGCGCTGCAGATAAGTTCGTTCGTCTCCGACGGGATGCGTTTTTGAATAATGCCCGAGAATCGTGCCGGTATCATCGATCAAAAAAGCAGAGTTTTCGACTCCAGATGGGGTGGAAAAAAGAATCGGAGCCAGAATAAAGACTGAAAGTTCCTTTGCCAGACTACGCATCCGTGTCAAGGAAGGTCCATCTTCGATTTCGGCGAGCTTCATCATATCTGGGATGCAGGTGCCAAGATAGCCGACATTAAATACCTCTGGCAGACAAATCAATTTTGCCCCGTGAGCGGCTGCTTCCCGGATCTGTTTCTCTGCTTTGTCAAGATTATTAGAAACATGGAACAAATCGCAGTCCATCTGGAGCATGGCGATTTGGTAAGGTGATCGAGTTTGTTGCATTTGAGTATCCCCTTCCTAAAATAGAATATTTATTCCATAAACGACATTTATGATATAATTATAGAATTTATAAAGGAATAAATCAACCAAAATACAATAATAAAGAACAAAATTTACTTTTTTTACAAAGAAATCCTCCGAAATTTGTCTGCTTTGACGAAAAACAAATGTCAAATTGACGAATTTCTAAGGAAAGTATATAATAAAACCAAACGAAAATCGAGTGAGAATCTTGGAATGAATGAGGATAAACGATGGGCAATGAAGTATTGGAACAGATCATAAAAATCAAGGACGCCGTACCGAAAAAACAGAGAATTCTCTGCAATTATCTGGCGCTGAATTATGAAAAGATTGGCGTGATGACGGTGGCGGAGCTGGCGGAAAATGCGGGTGTGGGAAGCACGACGGTCATGCGTCTGGTACAGCTTCTGGGCTTTGACAGCTACACTACATTTAAGAAAGCATTGGCACAGGAATCGCTTTTGAAAAATACAACGCCGTACCGTAGCCTGCGGCAAGAATTTTCCCGTACCTCGGAGACGGCGAGCCGGGATACGTTCCATATGGCGATCGCGGACGGAATCCAGGTGCTTGAAAATCTCTGTACACCGTCAAACATTTCCCAGTTTGAGGCGGCAATCCAGCTGATGCTGGAATCAGATCAGCTCTATATATTGGGAATGCGTTCCAGCAAGGCGCTGGCGCTGTATTTTGAATATGTGGCAGAGCGCTTTTATCCGCATATCCGCCAGCTCAGCCTGGAGGAAGAGTTTGTCTATGACCGGATTGCAATCAATACGACGCCGAAGGATGTGCTTTTAGTGTATTCGGTCTGGCCGTGTACGAAAAAGACGATTCGTGTGGCAGAGTTAGCACATAACCTGGGAATCCCGATGATACTGATCACAAATACGAGCTTAAATCCATTGGTAAAGATCGCAGATGTAGTGATTGATACGAATTCTGTGAACCATCCGAGCGGTGATACTGCTTTGATGCTGGTAACGGAGGCGCTCATGAGTGAACTGGGAAGACGGACCGCACCGGAATCCACGAAGAATATTGAAAAGATCGAACAGGCATTGAATGACAATGGACTGATTCTCTGGGAGAATTAATCGAAGATGTGTAACTGGAAAACCCGATAAAGAAGGGCTGCCGTTATTCCTCAAACGGCAGCTCTTCTTTTCGCAAAAATGTCCGGATCGACTCGTCCCACTCGCGTTCCAGCGTCTTGTCTAACGTAAATTGGTTGAGCGACAGCCCGGTGACACAGCTTAAATGCTGGTTTTCATAATGAATATTTAAGAACAGTCCGCCGACCTGCTCCGGGAGCCATTGGCTTTTGCGGGCGGTCAGAAACTGTTCGGTGGCAGCTTTCGGAAGCTTCAAAATGATGGAGAAGCGCTCCGGAAGCTTTTTTCCTTTTATGAGGGAAAAACAGAACGGGCGCAGAGTTTTCCAGGTTGAATATTCTTCAATCTGCCCCTCGGCACGCTCTTCTTCGGAATAAAAGCTTTTATGGACGCGTCCGTCGATGGAGAAGGTGTTGAACGTCACGATCTCCGCTTCCTTAAGCAGAAAGCGATCAAATGTCTCTCCGATGAACAGTTTCTTGGTAAATAATTTTATATCACAGATATTGCAGGCAATCATATGTGTCCTCGCTGAGATGGTAAATTCGTTATTTTCTGTGTAATGTAGAAACAATAACGTAGATTCTATTTTATCGCAGGCGGGAAGGGGACGCAAGTGACTTCTTATTGGCAAGACGGAGAATTTTAAAATTTTATTAGCACTCAACAAAAATGAGTGCTAATTTTCTATTGACATCTTGGAACGCTGGTATTAAAATAAGAGTCACGGTGATGGAAAATCACAAAAAAAGAATTTTACAAGCGTATATTTATGTAGCTGGATAGCAGGATTGGACGCGGCAGAGTGAAACTGCCAGACTCCATTTCCGGGAGCGGATATCCACTGTATTTTGCAATCAAAAGGAGTGTATAGATATGGCAGCAAAAACAGGAAGTTTATCAATCAACAGCGAGAATATTTTCCCGATTATTAAGAAATGGCTTTATTCCGATCATGATATTTTCTATCGTGAGCTGATTTCCAACGGATGCGACGCGATCACGAAGCTGAAAAAGCTGGCGCTGATGGGCGAGTATGAGGAGCCGGGGGAGACGGAGTATAAGATTCAGGTTACCGTTAATTCCGAGGACAAGACGATCACCGTCGAGGATAATGGTATCGGTATGACTGCCGAGGAAGTGGAAGAGTACATTAACCAGATCGCATTTTCCGGTGCACAGGATTTCCTGGCAAAATATAAGGACAAAGCAAACGAAGACCAGATCATCGGTCATTTCGGTTTAGGTTTCTATTCTGCATTCATGGTAGCGGACAAGGTTACGATCGATACTCTTTCTTATAAGAAAGACGCAGAGCCGGTTCACTGGGAGTCTGAGGGCGGCACTGAGTTTGCGATGGATAAGGGCGATAAGGAAGGCAATGGTACCAAGATTGTCCTTTATTTAAATGAAGACAGCACTGAGTTCTGCAATGAGTATCGCGCACGTGAAGTCATCCAGAAGTACTGCTCTTTCATGCCGGTTGAGATTTACCTGAAAAATGCAACGGCAGAGCCGGAGTATGAGACGATCGAGAAGGATCAGCTGACCGATAAGGACACCATCGTTGAGACGGTGGTCGAGGAAGCAAAGACCGAGGAAAAGGAGAAAGAGGACGGCACGAAAGAGACCGTGGAGGTATCTCCGAGAACCGAGAAATATAAGATCCTGAAACGTCCGGTGGCACTGAATGACATTCACCCGCTGTGGAACAAGCATCCGAACGAGTGTACCGAGGAAGAATACAAAGAATTTTACCGCAAGGTATTTATGGATTACAAGGAACCGCTGTTCTGGATTCATTTGAACATGGATTATCCGTTCAACCTGAAAGGTATTCTGTACTTCCCGAAGATCAACATGGAGTACGAGAGCATTGAGGGCACCATCAAGCTGTACAATAACCAGGTATTTATCGCGGATAATATCAAGGAAGTCATTCCGGAGTTCCTGATGCTCTTAAAGGGCGTGATCGACTGCCCGGATCTGCCGTTGAATGTATCGAGAAGTGCGCTGCAGAATGATGGATTTGTAAAGAAGATTTCCGATTATATCACCAAGAAGGTAGCGGACAAGCTGACCGGTATGTGCAAGACTGACCGGGAGACATATGAGAAATATTGGGATGATATTGCTCCGTTCATCAAATTTGGCTGCTTAAAGGATGAGAAATTTGCTGAGAAGATGGATGATTACATCATCTACAAGAATCTGGACGGAAAATATCTGACGCTGAAAGACTGCATGGATAAGGCGAAAGAGGAAGGTCATGAGAACCAGATCTACTATGTAACAAATGAGAAAGAGCAGAGCCAGTACATCAACATGTTCAAGGCAAACGGACAGGATGCGATCATCATGTCTCACAGCATTGATAATCCATTCATCAGCCAGGAAGAGCAGAAGCATGAGAACCTGAAATTCCTGCGTATTGATGCCGATGTCAATGACACGCTGCGCGAGGAAGTGAAGGAAGAGGACAAGGAAGCGCTCAAGAAACAGGAAGAGACGCTGACAGAGACCTTCAAGAAAGCACTGGGCGATGATAAGCTGCAGGTAAAGGTTGAGAAGCTGAAGGATGCTGAGATTTCTTCGATGATCACCCTGTCGGAGGAAACACGCCGTATGCAGGATATGATGAAGATGTACAACATGGGCATGGACGCGTCGATGTTCGGCGGCAGCGGTCAGGTGCTGGTACTCAACGCGAACAACAAGCTCGTTCAGTACGTCTTAGAGCACACGGATGGCGAGAATACACCGAAGATCTGCGAACAGCTCTACGATCTGGCACAGCTCAGCCATGGTTCCCTGACACCGGAGCGCATGACGAAATTCATCGCACGGTCGAATGAGATTATGGGTATAATGCTGAACTAAGGATGTTTGGTTCACGACTGTTTTATATAGGAAAATATGTTAAAATATCATATATGATATAATAACGGAGCTGCTGCACGTAAATGTGGCAGCTCTTTTATTACCTGTCGTAAGAGAGCAAATGGGATTCACTATTTCACGAATTTAGTATTTATGATAGAATAGGAGCACTTAGCAAGGTTTTTTCAGATTTGACGGGGAGGTGCGTGTATGTTTGGAATCGGAGGATGGAAACAGGTTGGCGCGACGTTTGATATGAAACGGCAGGCGGCGATCCGGGAGCAGCTGGAACAGGCGGGAATTGAGTATCAGGTCAAGGTGGAGAACCGTCTGAAAGCGGGCGTGCTTTCCGGCAATCAGCGGGCGAGGCTGGGAAGTGCGGGAGAAAATGCGGCATCGGAACGGGAATATCTGTTTTATGTGCAGAAAGCAGAGGAGGAAAAGGCGCGCCGTGTGATAGAAAGCGCCGGAAGATAAAACAGGTATTTTCTGGGAATGAAAGACCTGAATGACGAAGGAGAGAAAATGGGAGAGGGAAACTGGAACGAATCGGATCTTTGGCAGCGGGAGGCAGAAGAAAATGATCTGCAAACGGAACCTGAGCTGCAGAATGCGGTTCAGAGTCCGAAACAAATCCGAAAAACCTGCCGCCGCGAGGTGCGCCGCGTCTGCAATGTCCTTGGCTGGGCGCTGGCATTTTTCAGCGTGATGACGGTGCTTGTCAGTGTAATTCTGGAAGTGGCTGGCAACGTATGGGCGGACGGAGGCGTGATCAGTACGTTTTTGAATCGGATGGTAAATGCAGCGTGGTATGAGGACGGCGGAAGCACGCTGGTCATCTATGCGCTGGTTCTTCCATTCGTATTTTTAATTCTGCGCCTTGTCCCGGAAGAACGGGCAGAGAAAATGAAGCTTAGTTTCCTGCAGTTCTGTATGTTTTTTATTTTGGCACAGGGATTTGGAACTATCTTTAACCTGCTGGGAAATGCAATCAATGATGCGGTGGCGGCAAGTAGCGGCGGCGATGCATCCGCGATGAACCCGGTCAACGAGATGCTGGATTCGCTCTCGCCGGTAATGATTTTATATGTAGGGTTTTTAGGACCCATTATTGAGGAATATATCTTTCGATGGAAACTCTTAAACCGATTGCGCCGTTTTGGCGATAAGGCGGCGATTACCTACACGGCGCTGATGTTTGGTCTGATGCACGGAAATGTGACGCAGTTTCTCTATGCGGCGGTGATTGGCGTGGTTCTGGGATATGTGGCGGTGAAGACGGGACGGATGCGTTATAATTGTCTGCTGCATATTCTGATCAACAGCTGGTCGTTAGTGATAGCGATGCTTGGAACACAGGATACGCTGCTGCCGCTGTTTATCACGTTTCTGATGACCGGGTTTATGGGCTGCACGATCATCGGGGCGTTTGTTCTGCTGATTTTCAATTTCCGGAAAATCCGGCTGTCCGATGGGGCAATCCCAGAGGGTGTGAAATTCCGCAATATATGTGGGGCAATGTATGGGAATCTCGGGACAGTGGCATTTATTCTGGTAAGTTTGATTACGATGGCATTTTTCTTGTCGAGATGATGTGGTGGTCAGTTGCTGTTCACAAGCAGGCACTTTTGGAAGTGAAAGTGCCGTAAGATAACGTGGTGGCAGCAGGAATTAGTTGTATTTAAATGCGAAGCCACGGTAACGCTGTTCATGTGTTTGTCGTGTATTTCACGGGATTCTGCTTGACTTCCTACTGTGTGATTACTATAATAAATAGTAATGAATACTACGTGATGTAAATTGCGTAACGGGAGGACGTTATGTTATATAAAATTATTGGTGACAGCTGCATGGATTTGACGGAGGAACTGAAATTGGAGCCGCATTTTCAGATGATTCCGCTGACCCTGCAGATAGGGGATTACAAGGTAACGGATGATGAGACATTTAACCAGAAGGAGTTTCTGGCAAAGGTAAAGGCAAGTTCCGAGTGCCCGAAGACGGCGTGTCCATCGCCGGAGAGCTTCAAGGAAGCATTTGAGGGCGAGGCAGAATATATTTTCGTGGTAACGCTTTCGAACCATCTGAGCGGCTGCTACAACTCGGCGGCTTTGGCAAAACGCCTTTATGAGGAAGAGAACGGAACGGACGGGAAGAAGATTGCAGTCATTGATTCCCTGTCGGCGTCGGCGGGCGAGTTAAATATTGCGCTGTTCATCCGGGATCTGTGCGAGAAAGGTCTTCCGTTTGAGGAGATCTGCAGGCAGACGGAGGCATATCGGGATTCGATGAACACGTATTTCGTCATTGAGACACTTGATTTCTTAAAGAAAAATGGCCGTCTGACCGGTTTGACGGCTTTTATCGCGTCGGCGCTGAATATCAAGCCGGTTATGGGCGCGGACAGCGGTACGATCATCAAGCTTGATCAGGCGCGCGGCATGACCCGGGCGCTCGACCGGATGGCGGAGATTGCGTGCAAAGAGGGCGGCGATACCACAAGCAAACGTCTGGTGATCGCACACTGTAATAACCCGGAACGTGCTGAGCACGTGAAAGAGATCATGTGTAAACGGGCAAACTTCCGTGAGGTAGTGATCACGAATACGGCTGGCGTTGCAACCGTATATGCGGGCGACGGCGGAATCATTATGACACTGTAGGGAGAAAGAGTGGGTGATGACAGCTGGAAAGGTGGAAAACGCCGGACAGCTGCGATTGATTGAGGAAAAATGAAGCATACATTTTTTAGTAAATGCACGAAAATGCCGTTCAGATACCGGACGGCATTTCTTTTATCCAGAATTGGAAATTTGACAATTTTGGCAGGAATGACGCTTTTGCTTGGCGGATGCCAGGCGGGAGGTTCCATATGGAAAGAGACAATCTCATTGGAGCCAAAAGACAAAACGGTATCGGAAGAAACGCTTGATCCGGAAACAGATATAGACGGGCAGATGGAGTCAGAACAGGTAGATGGCGCGGAACTGGGGGTGGAAATGCAGGGGCAGGACGAATCTGGCAAACTTGAGGCAGAACCGGGAGAAAATGATTCAAATGAGTGTTCGCTTCTGTTTGCCGGAGATATCTATTTTTCCAACCATGTTTTAAATGCCTACGACCGTGTGGGAGGTATCGGTGGCGTCCTCGGAGAGAGCTTGCGGGAGACGATCGCAGAGTCTGATATTTTTATGGCAAACCTGGAATTTCCGTTCAGCGACCGGGGAACACAGGCGGCGGATAAACAGTTTACGTTCCGGGTATCGCCGTCCCGCGTGTCTATTTTACAGGAGATCGGACCAGACATCGTGACGGTGGCGAACAACCATGCGCTAGATTACGGCACGGACGCACTGCTGGACACGTGCGATACGCTGGACAGTGCCGGGATTTTGCATGTTGGGGCGGGAAAAAATCTGGAAGAGGCGAAACAGCCGCAGATCATTGAGAAAAATGGAAAAAAGATTGGTTTTCTGGGCGCGTCGCGCGTCTTTCCGACGGGCGGATGGGCGGCAGGATCGTCGCATCCGGGCATGTTTTCGGCGTATGACACGGCTTCGGTCGTGCAGGAGATCCAGAAGGTAAAGAAAGAGTGTGATTATCTGGTTGTCTATGTCCACTGGGGTATCGAGCGGAACACGCAGCCAGAGGCGTACCAGCGGGAGATGGGACATCAATACATCGACGCGGGCGCTGATCTGGTGGTTGGCAGCCATCCACATGTGCTGCAGGGGATTGAGCTGTATCATGGAAAATGGATTCTGTACAGTCTTGGAAATTTTGTGTTCGGAAGCTCGATTCCGGAGACAATGCTGGTGCAGGCGTCGGTAGATGCACAGGGAGAGACGGCGCTTTCGATTGTGCCTGCAACTTCATCCGCCGGATATACGAGAGAGCTGGACGTGGGGAAGAAAGAGGCGTTTTACCAGAAGATACAGGGGCTTTCGGACGGCGTGCAGATTGATGAGAATGGAAAGGTGCAGGTGCAGTAAAATCAATTCGTGAAATCCTGCCCCTGAAAACACCCGCTTTCCCTCAGTGCCTTGGAAAACGTATTCAAAAACGCCCGCTTATTTCCACTCCATTCCGGTGCGACCAGCAATTTTTTCGGTCCATCGCCGCTGATCCGGTGGATGACCATATCGGGCGGCAGCAGGCGGATACATTCGATCAGCAGCTCAATGTATTCGTCCATTGAAAAGATCGGAAAAGGTGCTTGTTCGTAGAGCTCTGCCAGCTTCGTGCCGCGTAAAATGTGGAGAAGCTGAAGTTTGATGCCGTCGATGGCGGGCTGGAAATCGGCCAGATAGCGGACGGTATCGAGCATCTGGGCTTTCGTTTCATCAGGCAGCCCCAGAATGACATGGACGATGACGGTCAGACCGGCGGCTTTCAGTTCACGGACGGCATTTTCAAAGACCGGGAGGGAATAACCGCGCTGGATGCGCGCGGCACTTTCCTCATGGATGGTCTGAAGTCCCAGTTCCACCCAGACCGGTTTTCGACGGTTTAAGCGGGCGAGAAGCTCCATGACATCCGGCGGCAGGCAGTCCGGGCGGGTTCCGATGGACAGAGCAGCCACATCCGGGTGGGCGATTGCTTCGGAAAAAAGCGGCTCCAGATAGGAGACAGGCGCATAGGTATTTGTGTAGGACTGGAAATATGCGACATATTTTCCACCCTTTATTTTATTTGCGACACGCGTCTTTGCCGCTTCGATCTGTTCGGTCACGGAGGTGTGAGCCGGCTCTGCAAAATCGCCGGAACCGCCGTGGCTGCAGAAAATGCAGCCGCCCGTTCCCAGCGTACCGTCCCGGTTGGGACAGGTCATGCCGCCGTCGAGCGCCAGCTTGTAGATTTTCTGCCCAAATTGGTCTTTCAGCCATGCATTTAACGAATAGTAAGGGCGGCCGTCGGAGTAGCGGCGGGGTGGAACAGAAAATGACCGACCATTGGAGGCGGCGGGGGTATGATGAAAATTTTCAGGTAATGATATATGGGATTGAGTCGTTGATTTCATAGGAACTCCTGTGTTTTAATCAAAAATAGTAACTGAACAGTTGCCAAAAATATTACATATAAATGAAAGCTTACCAGAACCACAGCATTTTGTAAACACACGAAAGAATATCGTATTGAGGCATTTTGAGGAAAATGATATAATGAGCGCAGAAGAAAAGAATGCGGCTGCGAAGCAGACATATTCTTTTCTTGCGCCATTAACGAACGAACAGCCATGCGAAGCAGGGCGGTAGAGCGCGATAGCGCGGGTTCGTGAGTTATGATATAATACATACAAGAAGTCAGATTGAATCAAAATGTCTGAAATCATAACCATATATATAAAGGAAACAATTGTTCACGGGTAGGCACTTTTGGAACCGAAAGTGCTGTAAGAAAACGTGGTGGCAGCAGGAATTTGCCGTATTAAAATGCGAAGCCACGGCAAATTCCGTTACTGGGCACGTATGCGTGAACAGTAACAAACAATTTGGGGAAAAGGAGAAGGAATATGTCAGTCAAAGAAACACTGAAACAGCTGGAATCTGAGAAAACGAAAGTGCTGATGGCAGAATTATACGGGGCGGAGAAAGCGGAGGAGAACCGGGCGCGTTACCGCTATGTGGCAGAGCACTTTGAAAAAACATATGGGGAACGCGATATCAAGCTGTTTACTTCTCCGGGACGGACGGAGATCAGCGGCAACCACACCGATCACAATCATGGCAAGGTGCTGGCGGGCAGCATCAACCTGGACTGCGTCGGAGCGGCGGCACCGAACGGAACCGACACGATCCGCATTTTAAGTGAGACATTTCATCAAAATTTCAGCATCCATTTAAGTGACCTGAAACCGAGCACGGGTATGAGCGGCACCATCGACCTGACAAAGGGCATTTTAAAGGGTTTTGAGGAGAGAGGATACAAGGTCGGCGGATTTGACGCATACATTACCAGCAATGTTATCAGCGCGGCGGGCGTCAGCTCTTCGGCTTCCTATGAGATGCTGATCTGCTCTATGTTAAATACGATGTTCAATGAGGGCAAGATGGACGTTGTCACCTACGCGCACATCGGAAAATATGCAGAAAACAAGTTCTGGAACAAGGCGTCCGGACTGCTCGACCAGATGGCGTGCGCGGTCGGCGGTCTGATTACGATCGATTTCAAAAACCCGGAAGCGCCGGTTGTGGAGAAGATTGATTTTGATTTTGGTGCACAGGATCACAGCCTGATGATTGTAAATACGGGAAAAGGTCACGCGGATCTGAGTGCGGATTATTCTTCTGTTCCGAACGAGATGAAGAAAGTAGCGCAGTATTTTGGCAAAGAGGTATGCGCGGAGATTTCCGAGGAAGAGGTGATCGAAAATCTGTCGGAAGTCCGTGCATTTGCGGGTGATCGCTCTGTGATGCGTGCATTCCATTTCTTTGAGGAAAATAAGAGAGTAGAGCAGGAAGTAAAGGCGCTCCTCGAAAATGATTTTGCAGCCTTTTTGGAGGGAATCACTGCTTCGGGCAATTCTTCCTGGAAATGGCTTCAGAATGTATACACGACTGCCAACGTGCAGGAGCAGGGCATCAGCATTGCGCTGGCGCTGACAGAGCTGTTTATTGCGAAAAAAGGACGCGGCGCGTGCCGGGTTCATGGCGGCGGATTTGCCGGTGTCATCATGGCGATGATTCCGAATGATCTGGTGGACGAGTATACAGAATACATTGAAAATGCGACCGGTAAGGGAAATGTATATCGCATGAGTATCCGTCCGCACGGCGCGATCTGTGTGAGCGATCGCATCTAAAGAAAAATTCCGGACGGAATGAAAGATGTGTCAAAAAGTGATGTGCAGAAAGAGATGCAAATAAGAAAACGGCATGGAGATTTGCATAGACAAAAGACAGGCTGTTTTGCAGATAAAACTGGGACATAGAAAGGCGGTGGATTTTATGGGAAATAAAAATCTGATTATCACAATCGAGAGAGAGTACGGAAGCGGCGGACGTATCGTAGGACGCAAGCTGGCGGAAGAACTGGGGCTTCATTTCTACGACGATGAGATCTTAAAGATGGCGTCGGAGAAGAGTGCGGTCGGAGAGGAATTTTTCCGTTTAGCGGATGAGAAAGCGGGAAACAACCTGCTTCACCGTCTGACTGGCGCGAAGAAGGCAGATGTGTTCGGAAAGCCGTCCCTGAAAGGCGATGTGACATCGCCGGATAACCTGTTTAAATTCCAGGCGATGGTGATGCGGGAGCTGGCAGAACAGGAACCGTGCGTATTTGTAGGCCGTGCGGCTGGCTATGTGCTGGATCAGGACGAGGAGATCGAAAATCTGATCCGCATCTTTGTCTATGCCGACCGTGTGCGCCGCGTGCAGCGCGTTATGGAAGTAGACTGCATCAGTGAAGAAAGAGCGAAGAAGCGCATCCGGAAGATTGAGAATGAGCGGAAGAATTATTATAAATATTTTACCGGAAATGACTGGAAAAACATGAAGAACTACGATCTTCCGATCAATACGACCCGCCTCGGACTGGACGAGACGGCGGAGCTGATCAAGGAATATGTGAAGCTGCGCGGGTATATGAAGTAGGGAAAAATGAAAACAACCTGTCTGTGATGCAGGCTAAAAATTTTAGTTGAAGATTGTAGGAAGCAGGGCAGATTTGGAAGATGAGAAGTACCAGCGGATCGCCAGCTCAATCAGCTCCCAGAATGCTGGGAGAGTGATTCCGGCATTCTGAATTTTCCTTTGACGACAGTAGAATCATTACGACCTTATTACAAATTATTTACGGTTTGAAGTGATATATTGACGGTCAAAATGGAAAAATGATACAATGATTTCAGAAAGAAAGGAGGAGAAAGCATGAGAAGTGCATCTGAATTTAGGCAAATGGCGCGTGAGACACTGCGCGGAAACTGGAAACTTGCGATGGGAACGGGATTAGTAGCGTCCCTGATCGGTGCGGAGATTGCCGATACGGCGCCAAATGGAATATCAGAGCTGCAAAAAGTGATACAGGCACGACCGGAAGTGAAGAATGTGCTGACGCAGGTATTTCCGATGCGCAGCATGCTTCTGCCCTGGGTGCTTTTGCTTATCTGGGGCTTGATGGTGGTTATTATTGGAGGTGCGGGGCAGATGGGATACGCCCGTTTCCATCTGAATCTGGCAGAGAAAAAAGAAGCGTCCTTTTCTGATTTATTTTCCCAGTTTTCGCGGATCACAGATGGCGTGGCGATGGTATTTGTGCGCGGCTTTTATATATATTGCTGGACCTGCCTGTTTTTCGTTCCGGGTTTCATAAAGACGTACAGCTATGCGATGACACCATATGTGCTGATGGAACATCCAGAATATTCCGCTAACGAGGCGATCACCGAGTCGCGCCGCCTGATGGATGGGAAAAAATGGAATTTATTCTGCCTGACCTTTAGCTTTATCGGCTGGCGGCTGATCTGCAGCATTCAATATATAATACCAGCGGTTCTTTTGTATACACAGGGAAGGCTCAGTGGTGTGACCGTGCTGTTTCTGGCAGTGCTGTTTCTGGCAGTGCTGATGAGACCGCTCAATATCGGCTATCTGTTTCTGCGCCCATATGAGGAGGCGGCATTTGCGGCATTTTATAGGGACGTGCGGGATGAGAAGAGGCAAATAGAAGAGATAGAAATGCAGGATAAGTGGAGTGAGAATGAGCCGGAGAAAAGTGAAAATGCGTGAACTCTGTCTGTACAAAAATGAAATCATTTGCATAGAACTGTGCTTGTGTAAGGATAGACGGAACAATAAAAATCTTTGAAAATCAAATTGGCGAAAGCCCAAAATAAGAATCTGCAATCAAAAATTTCCTCAGAAAGTGGTCAAAATGAAAGCTTTCTGAGGAGTTTTTTTGAGTTGGATTATTTATTTTGTTTTAGTCCATCCGTGCTTTCTCAGACAGCAAATGTTTCTGGCAATAGAAGAATGCCGGAATCAGAAATGCATCGGCGAGCAGCCATGCAAGCGGCGAGGCAAAACAGATGATGATGTAGCCAAAGATCGGCACCAGCAGGAAGCCGACCATGGCGCGGGCGATCATTTCGCAGACACCCGCCAGGATGGCGAGCAGGCTGTAGCCCATTCCCTGAATCGTGAAACGCCATACATTGACGATTGTCAGAGGTATGTAGAACAGGGAGTTGAAGGTCAGAAACTGGTGCGCCTGATGGATCACGACTGTTTCCGAGGCATCGACGAAGAGAAGCGGAATCACGCCGCCAAACACGGTCAGCACGATGCACGCCGCAATGGAGTAGACGCCGCCGATGAGAGTCGCGGACCGGACGCCCTGGCGGATGCGGTCTACTTTTCCGGCACCGGCGTTCTGTCCAGCGTAGGTTGCCATCGTGCCGCCCAGCGCGTCAAACGGGCAGCAGAAGAACATGCCGATCTTCTGACCTGCGGTGACGGAGGCAACCGCGATGGAACCTAAGGAGTTGATGGCAGTCTGGATGACAACCGAGCCGATCGCGGTGATCGAGTATTGGAGTCCCATCGGCACACCCATTTTGCAGAGAATGTAAATGTGTCTGCCGCTGATGCGCGTTTCCTCACGGTGCATATGCAGGATTTCAAATTTTTTCTTCATATAGATCAGGCAGAGAATACCGGATACTGCCTGAGAGATAACAGTTGCATAGGCAGCTCCGGCGGTGCCGGTTCCGATCTGTACGATGAAAAGCAGATCCAGCGCAATGTTTAAAAGGCTGGATAAAATCAGGAAATAGACCGGCGTTTTGGAGTCGCCGAGCGCACGGATGATGCCCGCCAGCGTATTGTACAGGTAGGTTGCCGGAATACCGGCGAATACGAAGAAAATGTAGCTGTACGCGCCGTCAATGATATTGTCCGGCGTCTGCATCCAGACGAGAATCTGGCGTGTCATCAGGCAGACGATCACGGTCATGATCACGGCAAAACAGGAGGCGATCCATCCGGCATTAGCGACGAAACGGCGCATGTCCTTGTAATCCTGTGCGCCGAACCGCTGTGCAACCGGAATGGAAAACCCGGTGCAGACGCCGATGACGAAACCGTTAATCATAAAGTTGATGGCGGAGGTGGAACCGACCGAAGCCAGTGCATCGACACCGAGAAATTTTCCAACAATGATCGTATCGACCATGCTGTAAAACTGCTGGAACAGAAGTCCCATCAGCATCGGAACCGCAAAGCCCAGAATCAGCTTTGCCGGGCTCCCGTTTGTCATATCTTTTATGGTAGAGCGTTGCGAAGAGCGGCTCATGGAAAAACCATCCTTTCTAAAAAACGATTATAAAACTCTGAGAGTAGATTTTATAAGAAATACATAAAATTGGCAATCCGAAAAATCACGAAAAAAAGAAAAATAGAGGCACTTTTTTTGTGATATAGAAGCGGGCTGGTCAGCACGCGGTATTTTACAATCAGTGACATACATGGTATCATAACGGGTAGAGTGATTTTTATTTCATAGGAAATTACGTCCTATGAAACAAAAAACGCTTCGCGAGGATGCGCACTCGCGCGAAGCAGAAACATGTCGCAAGCGACCGCGCTCGGCGCGAGAATGTGCCAAGGCACATTCTTTTTCATATAGAACGGAAATGAGGGTAACATACATGAAGAGACTGGCGGTGGGAATCCTGGCGCACGTAGATGCGGGGAAGACAACATTATCAGAGGCGATGCTCTATGCGGGCGGCATGATCCGCCATCTGGGGCGGGTGGACAAGGGCGATGCGTTCCTGGACACATATGAATTGGAGAAAAAGCGCGGAATCACGATTTTTTCCAAGCAGGCGCGGCTTGCATGGGATGATATGGATGTGACGCTCTTGGACACGCCGGGACATGTGGATTTTTCAGCGGAAATGGAGCGGGTGCTTCAGGTGCTGGACTATGCGGTGCTGGTTATCAGCGGTTCAGACGGCGTGCAGGGACATACAAGGACGCTGTGGCGGCTGCTGGCGCGCTACCAGATTCCGGCGTTCCTTTTTATCAATAAAATGGATCTGGCGCCGGGACGGGAACAGGAGGTCTTGCGCGACCTAAAAGAGTCGCTGGGCGGCAACTTCGTTGATTTTGGTGCGGACGGGACGGAAAGTTTCTATGAAGAGGCAGCAGTCAGCGGCGAAGCGGAATTGGAGGAATTTCTGGAGACGGGACAGGTGTCTAAAGATGCGATCCGCAGCCGGATTGCCAGCCGGGATCTGTTTCCGTGTTATTTTGGTTCGGCGCTCAAAAATACGGGCGTGGAAGAATTTATGCGCGGTTTGGAAGAATATACGCTGGAACCAGTGTATCCGGACGAATTTGGGGCGAAAATATTTAAAATTGTGCGCGACAGCCAGGGCGAACGCCTGACTTATATGAAGATCACGGGCGGCGTGCTGCATGTCAAAGACCGGATCGGCGAGGAAAAGGTAAATCAGCTCCGCCTGTATTCAGGCGATAAGTATGAGGCGGTGAGCGAGGCACCGGCGGGTATGATTTGTGCGGCAACGGGACTTTTGCACACGAAACCGGGCGAGGGGCTTGGAGTCTGTGAAATGGGCGCGGAACCGGTGCTGGAGCCGGTTTTGACGTATCGCGTCGAGCTTCCGGAGGATGTGGATGCGGCGGCGATGCTGCCGAAACTGCTTCAATTAGAGGAAGAAGAGCCGGAGCTTCATATTGTATGGGAGGAAGAAAAGAAAGAGATTCACGCCCAGATCATGGGCGAGATCCAGATGGAGATTCTGAAAAGCCTGATTGCAGAGCGTTTTGGGGTAAATGTCCGGTTTGGCGGGCGCAGCATTGTATATAAAGAAACGATCACCGATACGGTCGAGGGTGTCGGGCATTTTGAGCCGCTCCGCCATTATGCGGAGGTACATCTGCTTCTGGAGCCGGGAGAACCGGGCAGCGGGCTGGTATTTGATACCGATTGCAGTGAAGATATTTTAAGTAAAAACTGGCAGCGGCTGGTGCTGACGCATCTGGAAGAAAAGGTACACCGGGGTGTTCTGATTGGGGCGCCGATCACGGATATGAAAATTACGCTGAAATCGGGACGCGCCCATGTGAAACATACAGAAGGCGGCGATTTCCGACAGTCCGTGTACCGGGCGGTCCGTCAGGGACTGATGCAGGCGCATTCGGTGCTGTTGGAACCATTTTATGCCTTTCACCTGACGATACCGGACAAGATGGTAGGACGTGCGATGACCGACCTGGAGCGGCGGTTTGCCGTTTTTGAGGGACCGGCGCTGGAGGACGGGCAGGCAATATTAACCGGACGTGCCCCGGTATCGGCACTCGATGGATATCAGACGGAGGTGACGGCGTACACGGGCGGATTGGGACAGATGATCTGCACGCTCGATGGCTACGGACCGTGCCACAATGAAGAAGAAATCATTGCGGCAGCCGGGTATGATCCGGATGCGGATCTGGCAAACCCGAGCGGATCTGTTTTCTGTACGCACGGAGCGGGATTTGTCGTCAACTGGGATGAGGTCAAAGACTATATGCATCTGGAAAGCTGCCTGGGCGATTCCAATGGAAAACGGCGGATGGATGCGATCCCTGAGCTGGGTGCGCGCTCCTCGGATGGACAGGGCGGCGGCGCTTCGGAAGAAATGTGGATCGGAACGGACGAGGTCGATGCGATTCTCGCTCGCACCTACCATGCAAATAAAAAGGAAGACGGCGGAAAACGCCGGTGGGGCGGAAAGAGCAAACGCCCGGCGGAAACCTATGGTGCCGGAGTGTACGGAGAGACGGCGCGGAGGCAGGAAGCGGTGAGACAGAAGGGCGATTCGAAAGTCGGGACAGCTGAAACTTTGGCATCTGGAAGTGAAGGAAAATCGGGAAGTTCTGTGGCTGGAAATGCAGGAAAATTGGAACATGCAGGCAAAGCGCCGGAAAGTGGCGGAGCGGGCAGCAGAACCGGCGGCTCCAAAGGGAAAATGGCATCGGCGGTACGGGAATACTTGCTGGTAGATGGCTACAACATTATTTTCTCCTGGGATGAGTTAAATGAGCTGGCGAAGATCAACATTGATAGCGCCCGTGGTAAGCTGCTGGATATTCTCTGCGATTATCAGGGAAGCCGCGGTATCGAGGTGATAGCGGTGTTCGACGCCTACCGGGTGCAGGGACACCGGACGGAGGTGACGGATTACCACAACATTCATGTAGTCTTTACGAAAGAGGCGGAGACAGCTGACCAGTACATCGAGAAATTTGCCCATGAAAATGGGCGGAAATATACGGTGATGGTAGCGACCTCCGACCGTCTGGAACAGATCATCATCCGTGGACAGGGCTGCGGGCTGTATTCGGCGCGGGATTTTGAGGAAGAGGTAGACCGTGTGAAGAATCAGACACGTGAGCATACCAACCGACCGCATAGCGGACATAAAAATTATCTGCTGGATTCGGTGCCGGAGGAGGTGCTGCAGCAGGTGAAGAAGGACGAGTAATGTATAAAAAGCGGATGTTCGTATAGATTACTCGAAGGCATGAATCAGATCCTTCTGCATAAATTTCATCAGTTCTGCTGCCGCAGGCGACTGCATTTCCCGTACGGGGGCGGCGATGCCGATCTCAAAGGACGGGGAAGCGTCGAGCGGCAGTGTCACAACCGGTCCATCCCATTGTCGGGATAAAATGCGGTTGATCAGGGTAACGCCCATTCCTGCGGCGACCATCGTCCATGCAGCCGGGACATCGGAAGTCGAGGCGCAGATATGGGGCGTGATGTGGTGCTTTGCCAGAAGCCGGGAATTATCTGTTTCCATGTTGGGGTGAATGGAAATATAATTTTCATTGGCAAGATCCTGAAGCGGATAAATGCCCATCTCAACCGCCGGGTGTGACTGCGGAACCCAGATGCAGATTGTGTCCTCACAGAGTGGAATGAAGGTATCGATCCCATCGCGGCGGCTGATGATACAGAAATCAAGCGCCTGTTCCTGAAGCAGGCTGCACAGATGGGAGCTGGTTCCCTCGATCAGGCGGACGGAAATGTCGGGATGGAGCGCCTGGAACTCCATGATGCGGCGGGAGAGAACCGGATAATATGGGCTGTAAGCGGTTCCAATCGTCACAGAACCTGTTTCCAGACCGCAGATACGCGCTGCAGTCTGGTCAATCTGTTCCTGGGTGTGAATCAGATTCCGGAATAAAGGCAGCAGAAGCTGGCATTCTTCCGTAGGAAGGACGCCGCTTTTTTTTCGCACCAGAAGCGAAAAACCAAGCGATTCTTCCAGCGAGGCAACCGCCCGGCTGATGCCGGATGGCGTGTAATCCAGTTCGGCAGCCGCTGCACTCAGGCTGCCGGTTTCGATGGCGGAAAGCAGGGCTTTATATTTGTCAGTGTCCATGTGGGTACCTCCTGTTAAGTGGGATGATTCTATGAAAGATCGCCTGGCGAAAATGATAGGAATGATTTTGGTTGCTTTTCTTTGAAAAATGGCTACTTACTCATGTTTTTGGCAGGTCCCAAGGTCAAAAATTCTCCTGCAAGCAAGCTTGCGTCGAACTTCTGACCTTTTGACCCTGGTATCATCATATAAATAGAGTATAAAATATCTTTGACTAAAATGCAAAGATAGAATGAAAAATGTGCGCTGTACACAAATATAAATGTGCTTTATAATGCATGTATCAAGAAAAGGTACTGCATTTGCAGAAAATGCAGGTCTATGAGCGTAAGAGGAGGAACATACATGACCCGGAAACAGAGCGAACAGCTGCTTGCGGCGGTTATTATCGCCAGAAGTACTTCGTATATATTTTCCAAAATGGCGATGAATTCATTGCAGCCATTTAATTTATTGGCAGTCCGGTTTCTGCTGGCGGTCAGTATTTTAGTCATCTTGTTCCACAAGAAGCTGCGGACTATCGACCGGAATACATTTGTCGGAGGAGCGATCGTGGGAAGTATTTTTACGCTGGTTATAACGATGGAGATGTTCGGGCTTCGGAAAACGGATACGGCGACGACCTCTTTTATTGAAAACTCGGCGGTTGCGTTTGTACCGATTTTAGAGGGCATCCTGCTCCGAAAATTCCCGGAGAAACGGACGATTATCAGCGTAGTACTGGCATTGACAGGAATCGGCTTCCTGACACTTGGAAAGAGCGGCGGTCTGCTTCGTCCAGGCAGCCTGTATCTTCTGATGGCAGCGCTGTTTTATGCGGCTGCAATTATCACAACAGGATATTTTTCAAAGAAATATGATCCGCTTTTACTTGGAATCGTCCAGGTAGGGACGATGGGAGTGTGGACGCTTCTGGCGTCGCTTCTCACAGAGCAGACGAGACTTCCACAGACCGGCGCAGAATGGGCAATGATCGGAACGCTGGCAGTCGTAGGAAGCTGTTTTGGATTCACACTCCAGCCGGTTGCCCAGCGCGGGACAACCGCAGAGGTGGCAGGCATGATGTGTGCAATCAACCCGATGAGTGCCTCCATTCTGGGCGCATTGGTTCTCCATGAGCAGATGACAAGTTCCAAACTGCTCGGATGCTTGCTGATTATGGGCGGACTGCTGGTTCATTTTGCTCGCAGGAAAAAGAAAACCACAGTCAAGCCTGTATCATACAACTTACATACAACTAAATAATCCGCAGAATGCCCCCTCATTCTGCGGCGATCGAGAAGATCGGAAGAAAAAGTGCCTTTGGATGAGAGTCTGGAGGCGCTTTTTTTCATAGGAAACTATGTCCTATTCGATGGAGTC
This sequence comes from Clostridium sp. AF20-7, assembly GCF_003479275.1. Classification (NCBI taxonomy): domain Bacteria; kingdom Bacillati; phylum Bacillota; class Clostridia; order Eubacteriales; family Clostridiaceae; genus Clostridium; species Clostridium sp. AF20-7. The sequence goes on from NZ_QUGF01000015.1 coordinate 52,556, forward strand.
CAGCTTTCTATATCCAGAAGCAGTATTTCCTGCGACGGCAAAAAGCACATCGCCTTCACCTTGAATGTCGCTGATATTTTTGCCGATAATATGATATTCTATGTAATAGATTAATGTGGTTTTTTGATGCACAGCAGGTGGAAAACGGCATAAAATATCCCCGATCATCGAAACACATCAAAAGGCTTTATCGGAAAAAACGGAACGCAGTAAAGGATTACCTTCATAAGGTGACCAGATGGCTTGCATAATACTGTAAAAAACAAAGGATAAGCTGTGTAATCATAGCAGATATCCGAAATATCCGTAAAGGAAAAGATATAGGGCACAAGTCAAACCAGAAGTTTCACGGACTGCCGTATAATAAACTTTATATCATGTTGGAATATAAACTAAAACTGTATGGAATATCACTGACAAAACAGTAGGAAGAAAGCTATACTAGCCAGTGCAGCTCGTTTTCACCAGAAATATCAAAAAGATATGCAGAAGCATCAAACAGAAAAGAGCGGGGCATGTATATAGCGGATGGAGTAAGATATAATGCGGATGCAGTAGGAGCATTTAATATCCTGCGTAAACATCTTTCCGTATCCGGAAAACAGAAAGAACTGTCCGTAACCGGACTAAAGAATCCAGAAATAATAAAAGTAGCTGTATAGCCGAAAGGTAAGCAGTAGTGGTGTCATGGACGCACCCTGAAAAAAGGCGGTATCCCGCCAGATTTCAGATGCTCTGGTAACTTAGTTATCGAGTAGTTCGTTCGTAAAAACTACTAATAAAGAGGGGCGATATGTATGTATCTTGATTATCTTGTTGATATACCCGAAGTGAAAGACAAAATCACATTTCGAAGCAAAGGGAATGCTCGTTACGTTTACTACGAGTATGATAGGATTTATGATCCGAGTAAAAAATATACAACAGAGACAAGTGCACCCATTTTTACGAATGAAATTCGAGCAATCGTAAAAATTTACGACCGAATTTGTGCGTGTATTCACATATTAATTCCACCAAAATAATTATAACAATCTTAACTCAAAACATTTCGTTTTAACTTTTCCAGAAAGCAAAGGATATTCTGTTCGTAATTTGAAGTATATGGCAAAATTCGCAGAGATTTATCTGGACCGAGAATTTGTGCAACAGGTTGTTGCACAAATTCCATGGGGTCACCATATAGTTCTTCTGGATAAGGTCGCTGATATGGATGAACGTAAATGGTATATTAAAAAGTCAGCGGAAAACGGCTGGTCTCGAAATGTTCTTGTCCATCAGATTGAAAGCAACTTGTATCAGAGACAGGTTCTGGCAGATAAAGTTACAAATTTTGATCACCGCTTACCGTCTTCGCAAAGTGAACTTGCGGTGCAGACAATGAAAGACCCATATGTATTTGATTTTATTCCTTTCCGGGAAGATATGCTCGAACGGGATATTGAGCAGGCACTTGTTAGGGATGTCACCAAGCTCCTTCTGGAGCTTGGAACAGGGTTTGCATTTCTGGGAAACCAGTATCACCTGAATGTAGGCGGCGATGATTTTTACATTGATTTGTTGTTCTATAACCTGAATCTTCGCTGTTATGTAGTTATCGAATTGAAAACCGGTGATTTCAAGCCGGAATATGCTGGTCAGCTAAACTTTTATCTGTCAGCCGTGGACGGCATTTTGAAAAAAGAGCAGGATAATCCGTCCATTGGTTTGCTTCTGTGTAAAAGCAAAAATAATGTGGTCGCAGAATATTCACTCAAGGATATTTCAAAGCCGATTGGTGTAAGCGAATACAAAATAACTAGTAGTTTGCCGGATGCTCTGGAAAAGCAACTGCCATCTGTTGAAGATATTCAGAAACGGATTAAATAAACATAAGAAAAGCAGGTATATTGACACTTAACAATGTTAAATTGGAAGTTGGAAAAATGATATATGCAAAAAAAGATGGAAAATGGATTTGTACTTCTATTGTAAGTATACAGCTTAATGATAAGGATGTAGATCAAGTAGACAATGGTGAGGTTGGAATAGTGACCGATATTGAACTGGAAAAAGGATATGAGATTTTTGTCAAAATTGAGTAGTAACCCCACCCGCTTTTTACTCCGTTTCTACTACGATTGCTGTACACATCTTGCAAAATTTTGCTAAGATTTGTATTTTATGTACAGAAATGACCAATACATAAAGAAAAATTAACACCGCGCAAAATGCTGCAAATGGCAGCAGAAAAGCGTCTTTTGAAAGGAGTTTATATGAGTATACGAGTACTTTTCATCTGCCACGGCACTCCAGTTTTATGATAATGCATACCTTCGCAGACTGGGGCAATACAGAGCAGAATAAGGCAGAGGGAAAGGGCGATACTACCGACCTTACTACTGACGGAGCAAGGATGAATGCTTAAGTGAATAGAGAGGGTAAAAGGTAAACACCATTTTGCGATTACGGTAAAAGCCACAATCGTTGATAGTAGGACTACCGGGATTGTGGCTTTTTTCTACATCGATTTGATGCTTGATTCTATGTAATTTCTTTCTTGTTGTGTTAGTGAATATTTCTTGTAAAGCTTTTCATCAGTCCATTCCTCGTTGAAATTTTGAAGAGGAACAAATCGGTATGTTTTACTTGTTCCGTGTTGACTGATTTTTGCAAGACTTAGAAGAAAACGTGCAAATTTAGTTCTAAGATAATTTGATAGATTTCTTGCTGATTGTTGAGTTAGATTTAATTCAGCTCCTACGCATAAAAATGTTTCTGTGCAGATTTCTTGCGGTGCACCAACAAATGAATTCTGATTATCATCGTTTAATTCCGTACCTATGTTGTTTGATTCTGGAATAAATACTTTCCATTTATCAACCCATTCAATGTGTGAAGATACTTCCGTTTTCTCAACAAATCCAATATTGTTTGCACGTCCGTAACACTTGATTGGTTCGGTAAGTCCGTTCGGAGTTGATCTAAATCGAGCATCAGAAATGAAAAAAGTACGGAAACCAAAAGCCTTTGCAGCTGATACATAATCTCGCAAAACAGGTGTAGTATTATCGGGTATTACTTTATCAAGAATACTAAGAGCCTTATTGTTTCGGAAGAAAATATCCAAATCACGTATTTTCAAATCTCTTATGTAAGATGTTTCAATTCCTGATCCCTCATGGGTTACTACTTTCATTTTTGAATGTGAATTATCGTATTGAGTATCCCATAACAAATAGCATATACCGCCTCGGTTATTGGTATCTGGGAAGTATTCTTCTGGATGTAAACAGTCGTGTAATTCTTTAATTGTTTTATCTGACAGCATCATTTCACGGAAATTATCAAGATTTTTTCCACCTGCATACCATTTGCTTGGAATTATTAGGGTTGAATATTCTGATGAAAAGTTTTTCGCCATATTAACGAAATATGGATATAATGGTCTTGCGCTTGCACCGGCGCCGCCGTCATCTTCTTGATATGGTGGATTACCAACAATTGCGTTAAATTTCAATGTTTCAACCTCCTCTGCATCGCATTCTAATGAAATATCTGCAAAACATTTATTTTGTGACAATATTTTTTGTATATGAGCATAATCTACATTTTGGGTATCATCAACAATACTTAATAAATCGTATGATGTAAACTGTTCTGCAATACATGAAATATCCATTCCTAGAATTGAATAAATCTTTCGTGTAAATTCATATGCTACGGACGAAGTTGGAACGGACAAAATCTTATCTTTGTAGAGATTTATGTCTATTCCAAGAGAAGTGCATTTGTTAAATATTACAATTGCAAATTCACCCATCTTGCTTGCGATATCCAATATGTGATGATTGTCTCTTGCTAATGATGAAAATGCTTCATCTGGAATTAGTTCAATCATTTTAGTTGCTACAGAAATAGGAGTAGTTATCTCAGATTCAGACAATTTACCGAATTTACCCATAGCAGTAATTGCTCTTTCCATAGCAGGAATGCTTTCGTCATGGGAAAGAGCATTTATGTTTTGTATTTTATAATCTAAAGCGGTCAGTATAAATGGATACATATGAGAAACCATTATCTTTAAGATATTTATATCTATATCCAGATTTTTCATAATTCTTTTGCTATCCGATTCTGTAGAAATGTCTATAATGTCGGATAATGAAGTGACTTTTTTTTCTGTCAAATATGCAAAAAAGAGTATTCTGGAATAGTATGTTTTAAATTTGTTTCTTAAAATCTGAATCTGGTTTTCAATATCTGTTGTAGATGAAGCAGCAGTATCATCATTTCCACCATTTGAATTTGTTCCTGTAGTATTTGCATTACGATTGCCATCGTTTTCATCAGTATTGTCAAATCCTGTACCATTACCTTCGTGTGCTTCAGTCTTTAATCCACCTTTTGAACCAAGCTCAGCTTGACGTTCTATCTCTGATTTTATCTCATCAATATCAAATAGATTATCATCTACAGGAATGTCGTTTGCTTCATCTTTTACTCCACGACTGCTTGAATATTCGCTAACAACAGCCATAATATCCGTTGCTGATACTTGCTGGATTTTTCCCTTATTGATAGTAATGATAGGTGATATTTTAAGTTCAGATGCCATTCTGTCTCTAAGATGATGATTTCCTGAACTATCAGTATTCACATTGTAAATTAAAGATTTTTGTTCTTGCATTATGAACATTCTATGAGGATCGAAGTCTACTAATAATGTTTGTGGCTTCATATTAAACTTAATGACTTTTCCTTCTTCATCTACATAAGATTGAACATATTGATTTTGTAATCTAAATACGGCTTGATCATATTCTTGAGGAGAGAAAGTGTCTTTGAGAAAAATCATTGTATCCCATTGCTCAACTGTACTTCCAGTAAGCATTCTGTTAACTGTAAGAGTTATAGTTTTTTGGTCAGACTTTTCACAATTTCTGATTTTATCTTTTATAGCTTGTACAGTTTTGTATGTTCGGGCACCGTCAACACCAGATATATTTATAATTTCATAATTACAAAGATTTTTAAATGAAGTCTTATTAGTAATAATCAATTCTTCTAATGCATCGCATGAAGCACAGTAAGGCAAAACTATAACCATGTGTCGACACATTTTTCCTTCATAAATTTTATCGTAGTCTAAAAAAGCAAAAATACTTTCATCGTCTTTGGAACCATCAATTGCTTCAAACAAGTCTAATACTTCTTTTTCGTGTATAAATTTTTTATGTTCTCCATCTGATGTTTTTTTTATTGACATAGGTTTTAATAATTCAGAAAGTGCATATGTAGAACCATTTTGTTTTAAACTATCCAAAATTCTTAGTGCAGACTCATTTGGTGTAAATGCAAATCGAATCATTTGTGGAAATCCAAAATAAGGATTATCCCATTCTTGATATTTGTCTTCGTCTTCTTCAATATATTTATCATCTTCATAGGAGATATGCTGCTTATCCCATAATTCTTGTTCTGCTACGATATCTGAAAACTGACAAAATGAAATAATATCTTCTTGAGAAAATTCACTTCCCATTAGTATTCTATATGGTGTTCCTGAAAGATGAAGCTTTATTCGTACATTTAATTCTTTTATTTGCTTATCAACAATGTTTGCATCTACAGAATCATCGCCATCATCAGATAGATTTAAGGAAATATCTTTGACCGTATTAGCTGTTTTTATTATTCGCCCGTAACTCTCGGCTCTGGCTCCATAGTGAGTTTCGTCGATTATTAGTAAATCAAGTTCATTTTTGAACACGCTTTTATGTTTAGTTTTAATTTCGGTGCCTTGCAAATCTTGAAGAGTCAAGAAAAGTACAATTCCTTTTTCTGAAGCTAATGTATCTGATACGATATTTTCATCTCTTAATAACTCTTCTGATGATAGAAAAACATAATCTTGATTAAAATTATCTGCGCTTTGCACAGTTTTTTTCCATTCTTCTCGAACGTCTGCTTTCGCAGATACGACTAAAACTTTTTTGAAATTTTTGGCTTTAGCGCAGCACATTGCAGTAAAAGATTTTCCAAATCTCATTACTGCATACATCAGTAAATTAGTTCTGCCATTATCTACAGCATTTATAAAATTATCAATTGCTTCCTGCTGATTGGGTCTAGGAGTCCAATATCCGGTTGAAGCATATGTATATGTTTCCGGTAGAGCAGTATTGGCATTATAGAATTGATATTTATTGTCATTATTCTTGTAGCTTGTTTGGATATCAATAATAGCTTCTTCAACATCAGCTTTGGTAGTATCCTTAAAAAATTCTTTAGAATAATAAGTGCCGGGAGGAAAATCAACCATGTCCTCAATCAATAAACGATATTTCCCTTTTTCGTGAATGAGAAAATCATGCACAGCATAATCTCTAAAAAATATCTCGTCATCAATAGATGCAGGATTACTGTACACTTGTTGTAAATTTGGAAAGTGTTTTCTCCATTCGTTCAGTCTTACAGTGAGAGCTCTATAAGTATCACCAACTTTTAAATAGTTTGGGATTGTATTAGTTGTAAATGCATAAATATGAGGTTTAACTCGGCCTGTTATTAGTTCTGAAATAAGTTCTATATTTTCCAAATCAATCACCTTCCTTAAATAATTCTGAGTATGTGAGGGTTTCCTTTGAACGCCAATCTTTTATCTTACAAAGATTATTTTTCACTTCATCAGCAAATAGACTGGTTTGTTGATATTGAGGTAATTTTTTTTTGTAGGGAATAGAATATGTAAATGCATCCATTTGCCATATATTCCATGCAATAATATTGGCTATTTTCTTGAGCAATTTAACATCTGGAACACATTCAAATTTCATGTACATATTTTCAATAAATGTAAATAGTACATTTTCTCTAGCAATAATTAAACTATCTCCTTGAAATTCAAATCCATAAACGCTTTCGATACTACGTGTTGCCCATTTTATCCAATCCTCTAAACAAGAAGTATTTTCGGATACAATGCGTAGTTTTCGGTCAAGTATGCCTATTCTGTCTTGCACAGGAATAAAAGCACCTGTCTGCATATCATATCTACTTGTTATATATGGAGCTTCTCCGCAAGTGATTTCAAGACGTTTTAGGTCAATATAATCTTGCCATCTGTAAGGCTTTTTATCTGAAAATACGATTTTTCTTTTTATTGTTTTCCAACCAAAACGTGTTGTTTTATTAAAAATGTTGTTATGACCAAACCATGCATCATCAACAAGATTTAATTGCTTATTGCAAACATAAGCTGGTGTAAAAACTTCTGCTTTTCCTTTTGTACGTGATGTTTGTTTGTCTTTCTCTTTCAAAACACGTGGTTGAATAACATTTAGATTATCATAAGTGATTTGCTCCGGCATTATTTGACAATGTTCATCGTATAAGTTACCATACGAGAGATAGTCTTTTGTGGCCCACAGAATGTTTCTTTTGGAACTTTTGTCTGCTAATAATAAATCTAAAATCACGTGATTAAGCTCATAAATCTTTATTTCATCTATATCTGTTGAAAACATAGGTAATTCGATATTTGCTTTTGCCATATGTCCTCCTTTAGCCCCCATGGGGGAGTATTATCCCTGTGCCTTTTTGTCCTAAAGACAGATGCCCCCTCACACTCGTTTTTTCGCGAAATTGCATAGGGGGGGATTCCGGTGTCTTTTAAACATATTTTATATAATATCATAGCACATAATTGCATGTATCTGGCTGACATTAGATACAATAATCTATTTGCTTTTCCGCCAAATTATATAAATTAATGTGCTTTTTTCTTACTTTTTTGAGCCTTTTCAATGGCTTTTCGTTCGCGGTAGGCCTTTTGCTTTCGGGCATTTCGAACTTTTTGGCATTCTTCGGCATCACAAAATTCCTGTCGGTTACTTTTTCGAATTATGAATTTACCACAGTTCCGGCAACGAATCATAATGCCTTCTGGTCGATTATCTGATTTCCCTTTATCTTCTGGTGCAGGGTCTTCGGAAAGCATTCTTGCAAGTGTTAGCCACGCAATATCAAACACGGAATTAATATCGGTAGAAAATTCCAATCGGTTAGTGCGGGGATCTACCTTTAATTTCATGGTAAATTCCGGAATGATGTCAATAAGTGCATTCCTTAATTCATCGTAATCGTCATATGGTGTGGTGGCGAATTCTCCAATTGGAGGTTTTTCTGCCGGATGATTTTTTATGTACTCATTATCAATTCGCATTTCTTCTATGAGGTTTCCTTTTGCATCCCCATAATCTAAGTCATCCGGTATTGCAACGATAGGATGCTTATATTTATCAAAGAAAGAGTAGCCCTCAAAGTATTTTCCTTCTTTGGATAAATCATATGCAGCTTCGTCATCGGCAATACAGACACCTTCGAGAGCAACATAAAACATGACTGCATTATATAATTTCCCGAGGTCATCTAAGAAGTTGTTAATTTCGAATGTTCCGTCTTTTTCTACAATTTCTTCATCGAAGCTATTTATATCAAACGATTCATTCAATTCAGAATAAATGAAATCAATATTATATGGATGCATATTATTTGTACACCATTCCATGATGAGCTGTGTATATGGAATTTTATTATCAAAGCTGTTTATCTGCATTGCCAGATTGCAAAGGCTGGTAAGCAGTCCCTGTCCGGAAAGAAAATCTTCTTTAGGAAAGATGGGTTCATATCCGGGGCGGCAAAATGGTGTTGCACAATAATCATCGCTTTTATCAATATCAAGTTCATATTTCTTGAATCGGAAAGGGTGGTAAATCAGTTGCCCGATACCACCGATTTCTTTAAAACCTAATATATCTGTTGTTTTATCTGCTTCTGATGGGATCACCTCATCATTCCAGTTTAATGGCATATCATACCTCATCCCAATCGTTAATTCGTAACCGTTAGCGTTACCGTCAGTTTTTGGACTTCGGTTACATTATAGCTTAAAATATTCATGAAAACAATAAAAAGTTACACAAAATGATGTAACGGGTACCTTGACAATTTCATACCGTTCTCAATGAACAAGCCTTTGTTACTGCAGGGCCTGGTAGTCGCCAAGAGCGGTAGCAGAGAAACAATCGTTGAAGAGACGGACATAACAAACTATACGGAAGGAGCAACATCATATGGAGAAAACAACTATGAGTGTGCAGGAATTATCTGCACAGATGGGAATCAGCCTGCCAAAGGCATATGAACTGGTAAAGACACCGGGATTTCCGACAATACGAATCGGAGCAAGAATTCTGATTCCGATTGAAGCCTATAAAGAATGGCTTGTAAGAACATCTATTAATCATTAAACAGGATTGCAGAAAAGGAGGAGGTGAACAGGATGGGAGATATGACAGTGGATGAATTAAAGGATAAAAATCTGTGGTTTTTATGGTCAGCAAAACCCGGCAGGAATGGGAAAGTTACCAAAGTTCCATTCGCAGCAAACGGAGGAGCTACAGGAACAGATGATGCACATAAGGGTACATGGGTATCTTTTGATGATGCAGAATCAGCCAAAAATCAGTTTCAGGCATCGGGGCTTGGCTTGAAGATTCCGAAAAGCTTCTTCTTATTAGATATAGACCATAAGGATATTTCAGATCCATTTGCACAGCTTATGTTATCTCGGTTTTCTTCCTATGCAGAAGTATCTCCAAGTGGCAAAGGGATTCATATTATTGGTCAGTGTGATATTACAAAACTTCCGGTACATTTTGATGACAGAAGGAAGAGACTTGTGCTGGACAGTGAATATTATCAGAAATGCTCTGATATTGGATTGGAACTTTATATCGGTGATATTACAAACCGATATGGCACTTTTACAGGAAACACAATTAACAGTCTGCCGATAGCTGACTGTACACAGGCGGTTCTTACCACATTGGATAAGGAAATGAGGAAAAAGCCGAAAGCGAAGTATAGTGCAAAGCGTGATGGAGATAGGGCAGTATTTGATATTGTCTGTGATCTTCGTAAGCAGAAGAACGGAGACAAGTTCATCCGGCTTTATGATAAAGGTGATTTCAGTGAATATGGTTCCCAGTCTGAGGCGGATGCTGCCCTTTGTGCTTTGATAGCATTTAGAACAGGAGCAGACCCGGATGCGATTGATGAAGTGTTTCGCAGTTCTGCTTTATATCGAAGCAAATGGGAAAGGGACGATTACAGGGAAAACACAATCAATGCAGGAATTTCAGCCTGTAATGGTGTGTTTCACAGGTCAAAAATGCAACATCCTGATTTCATAAAGTTTAATGAACAGACAGGAGAACCATATGTGAGTGTACCGCTTCTTGCAAAATATGTAAGAGAACATCTGCAATATATTTTAGTCCGGGACAATGGTAAACAGGGACTTTTGAAATATGTATATGAAGGTGGATGTTACAGGCTTTGTGCAGATAATATGCTGCTTGGAATCATAAAAAAGTATATTGCTGATTATGATGAGGAACTTGTGAAGATGAGTAAGGTCAATGAGGTGCTTTTGCATATTACCACAGACCTTACATATGTAAGTCAGGATGCATTGAATGTAGATGAGGATATCATCAATTTCCAGAATGGAATTTTGAAGATTACTGCAACTGATACAGAACTGATACCACATTCAGCAGATATACTTTCCACCATACAACTTCCTTGTGAATGGTCGGATGAGTATATTGATACACCTGTATTTGATTCTTATATGGACACGCTTACTAACGGAGATGAGATGGTAAAGCAGCTGTTGATGGAATTTATTGGTGTCTGTATTTCCAATGTGAAAGGCTGGCGAATGAAAAAAGCATTATTTCTTGTAGGGCAGGGAGATACAGGAAAGTCACAGCTTAAAAGTCTTGTGGAGCGTCTGCTTGGCAGGGGCAACTTTATAGGCATTGATCTGAAAGAAATTGAATCCCGGTTTGGAACAGGGGCAGTGTATGGAACAAGGCTTGCAGGAAGTTCGGATATGAGTTTTTTGTCTGTGGATGAACTGAAAACATTCAAGAAAATGACAGGCGGGGACAGCCTTTTGGCTGAATTTAAAGGACAGCAGGCATTTGAATTTACATTTAATGGATTGCTGTGGTTCTGTATGAACTGACTGCCGAAGTTCGGAGGAGATGACGGCAAATGGGTATATGACCGCATTATGGTGGTGGATTGCCCGAATGTGATACCGAAAGAACAGCAGGACAAGCAGCTTTTAGAAAAAATGTATGCAGAGCGCAGAGGCATTGTGAAAAAAGCTGTGAAAGCGTTGCAGACTGTTATAGCAAATGGATATCGATTTACAGAGCCGGACAGCATTGCAGAGGCAAGAAGAGATTACCAGAGCGCAAACAGTACAGTGATTTCTTTTTATGAAGAATGTATGTGCCCTTGGGAGAATGGCAAGATTGTCAGACATTGTACCACAGGGAGAATATACAAGGTATATCAGGCATGGTGCAGGGAGAACAATCATGGTTATGCCAGAACTGCAAAAGAGTTCAGAGAACAGCTTGCAGGATATCTTGGTGGCACATTTGCAGATGTGACAACAAGACAGAAGGGTAATACCTAGTATAAAGATTTCACGATAACAGAGGAAACTAAGGAACTTTATGCCAAGGAATACGGATATGAGGAAACAGAGTTCCTTGCCGGGTAGCAGAGGTAGCAGTACGGGTAGCAGTGATTTTAAAGACTGCTACCTATGAAAAGTCAGTAAACACAAGGCTTTGAGTATATTGGTAGCAATGGGTAGCAGAGTTTTTAACTTCTTAGCTGAAAAATAAAAAGTTTAATGCAGAAATAAAACGGCATATAAAAAGAGTAATTGTGATTATAAAACTGTGAGAACTGCTACCTTCTGCTACCGAATAGCCGGAAACCCTTGGTAAACAAGGGATAAGCCGGGTAGCAGTTACAAGAATTGCTGCTACCTGTACTGCTACCTCGGAAGATAGAACGTAAACGCTCCATAGCAAGTACCTGTTCCTCCACTCCTTTTTCTGCCATAATA
>NZ_QUGF01000016.1:0-43569 GCF_003479275.1 Clostridium sp. AF20-7
GAACGTTTGTTGAATGGGATTAACCCATCAACACGTTTTGTCCTATAACCCAAAAAGGCACTAACGTGCCAATGATGCGCACTCGCGCGAAGCAGAAATATGTCGCAAGCGACCGCGCTCGGCGCGAGGATGTGCCAAGGCACATTCTTTTTTATTTCATAGAAATTGCGTCCTATGAAACAAAAAATGCTTCGCGAGGATGTACCAAGGCACCATAGAAAAGGCGTATAAAAAGTGATAGCCAATGGGGCTCAAAAAGGGGCAGACGCGCAATGCTAACGCTACATAAGGAAGTAATTTAAAAAATGCATCAAAATAAAACTTTATGGGCGGTACATACGAACAGCAAGGCGAAATCCTTGCTGCCGTTACAACTTGGCATATAAAAACCTTTTAAAACCACTTGACAAAGAACAAACCACACACTATAATGTGTAGCGTACTACATATCAGAAAAGAGGGATGTTTGTGCCGCAAAAGGATATTGGCTATTTAATCAAGAATATTAACGATAAGTTAAAGGTAAAAGCGGACGCTGACTTAAAGCATAGTAATTTAACCTTGGCGCAAAGCCGCGTGTTGGCTTTTTTGGATAGCAGGGGCGGTCAGGCAACGCAAAAGGAAATTGAAGTTTACTTAGAGGTTTCCCACCCTACTGTTGTGGGTATTATTTCACGCATGGAGCGAAACGGACATCTTCGGTGCTGGGTAGATGAAACTGACAAGAGAAACAAAATTGTCGCTCTGACGGAACAGGCAAAAGCCTTGGGAGAGGAGATGGAACAACGAATTTTAGCGAATGAAAAAATGCTTCTTGCTTCGCTCTCGGAAGCTGACATCAAAAAATTAAAGCAAATGCTTTTGATAATATATAATAATTTAGAATAGGCAAGCCGATGAATGTCGGCTTTTCCTTAAAGTTAATATGTAGCGCGCTACATTAAGGAGGTTCATTTATGATTAAAACATTATCTCGGAGCTTGCGTGAATACAAAAAAGGCTCTGTACTTACAATTCTGCTTTCTATCTTGGAAGCAGCCTTTGAAATTACCATTCCCCTTTGTATGGCAAAGGTCATTGACGAAGGAATTGACCTTGGAAATATGAACGCCGTTTGGAAATACGGTATGATTTTGCTTGCTTTTGCCCTGTTTCAGCTTATAACAGGTGTTTTGTCGGCACACATTGCCGCTCGCACTTCTGTAGGATTTTGTGCCAACCTGCGACAGGATATGTACGACAATGTGCAGACCTTTGCTTTTTCCAACATCGATAAATTTTCTACCGCTTCCATCGTAACCCGCCTGACAACGGATGTGACGAACATTCAAAACGCTTATCAAATGCTTATTCGTATGGCAATCAGAGGTCCCGTTATGCTCCTGTTTTCCATGATTGTTTCATTCAAAATCAACAGCACCATTGCGTGGATTTTCCTTGCGGTCATTCCCATTATGGCATTTTTGTTATATTTGATTATCCGTAAGGTAAACCCAATTTTCAATCATGTTTTTCAAACCTATGATGAACTTAACAATGTGGTGCAGGAAAATGTCCGTGGCATTCGCGTAGTGAAGTCTTTTAACCGTGAGGATTATGAAATCAGTAAGTTCCGATCCATTTCCGAAAAGATATACCATTATTTCACCAAAGGCGAAAAACTGATTGCTTTTAACTCGCCTATCATGCAGTTTTTTATGTATGCCTGTATGATTTTGATTTCGTGGATTGGTGCAAAAGCGATTGTAGCAAGTGGAAATCATACAGCACTTGGAATGACAACAGGTGATTTAACGGCCCTGCTTTCTTACGCCACACAGATTTTAACGAGTCTTATGATGCTTTCTATGGTATTTGTTATGATAACCATGTCCCTTGCGTCTGCCCATCGTATTGCAGAGATTTTGAATGAAAAAACGGATATTCAAAATTCTGACAATCCTGTAACGGCTGTAAAGAATGGCTCAATATCTTTTGAAAATGTGGATTTTGTGTATGCTTCAAAAGCGGATAAAAAGGTACTCGACCATATCAATTTGACGATTTCGACTGGTGAAACTGTTGGAATTATCGGTGCAACAGGCTCGGCAAAATCCAGTCTTGTGCAGTTAATCCCCCGTCTTTATGATGTGACAGGCGGAACGCTGACATTGGGTGGCATTGATGTCAAAGATTACGACCTTGATACGCTGCGAAGCTCCGTCGCTATGGTTCTTCAGAAAAACGAATTATTTTCTGGTACAATTAAAGAAAATTTGCGTTGGGGCAATGAAAATGCTACTGACGAAGAAATAAAACACGCCTGCCATCTTGCCTGTGCCGATGAATTTATCGAAGCTATGCCAAAACAATACGACACATATATTGAGCAGGGCGGCAATAATGTTTCGGGCGGTCAAAAGCAAAGACTTTGCATAGCTCGTGCGTTACTAAAAAAACCAAAGGTTTTGATTTTGGACGATTCCACCAGTGCTGTGGATACCAAAACAGACGCTGCGATACAAAGAGCTTTTGCCGAGTACATTCCCGATACCACAAAAATCATCATTGCACAGCGTGTAAGCTCGGTACAGAATGCAGATAAAATTGTCGTTTTAAATGACGGAAAAATCGATGCCGTCGGCACTCATAAGGAACTTTTGGAAAATTGCAATATTTATCGGGAAGTATATCAGTCGCAGGTGAAAGGAGATGGAGCAAATGAATAAAAAGCAAAAAGCACTTAAGAATGTAAGGGCACAGTCAGAAACGCCTGCACTGCAGTTTGATAAGACAGCACTTAAAAGGTTGTTCTCCTATATGAAAGAATATAAAAGACAGTTGGTTTTTGTTGTCATCTGTATTTTATTAAGTGCTGTGGCTTCCGTAGCTTCATCGGTATTTTTGCAGACCTTGATTGATGATTATATCGTGCCTCTGCTCGGAACAGATCATCCTGTTTTCGGCGGTTTGATAAAGGCACTTATAACAATCGGTATCATATATATGATAGGTGTAATTTCCAGTCTGCTTTACAGCCGGGCAATGGTTAAGGTTGCTCAGGGAACGCTGAAAAAAATCCGAGATGATATGTTTGAAAAAATGCAGCGACTTCCTATTCGTATCTTTGATACCCGCACCCATGGTGATATTATGAGTCTTTATACCAATGATACTGATACTCTCCGTCAAATGATTGCACAATCTATGGCACAACTCATTTCCTCTGTGTTCACCATTGTGGCGGTGCTTGTCTGCATGCTATACACCAGCATTTGGTTGACTATTGTTGCTGTTTTGGTTATGATTTTCATTCTGCAAATTATAAAAGGAATTGCAGGAAAAACAGGCATATTCTTTATACTTCAACAAAAGACCCTTGCCGATGTAAACGGATATGTGGAAGAAATGGTAAATGGTCAAAAAGTTATCAAGGTATTCTGTCACGAGGAAACAGCAAAAGAGGAACTTAGACAGAAAAACAAGGCTTGGGCAGAAAATGCTGCTAACGCAAATGGTTACGCAAACTCTATGATGCCGATGATTAACGCCCTCGGCTATGTGCAGTATGTTATCCTTGCAGTCCTTGGCGGATATATGGCTATTCAAGATATAACCAATCTCGGACTTACAGGAACAGGAACGCTGACACTTGGTATGATTGCCTCTTTCCTTACGCTCTCACGAAGCCTTATAAATCCTGTATCGCAGATTTCAAATCAGTTTAATTCAATTGTTACAGCACTTGCAGGAGTTTCTCGTATCTTTGCTTTTATGGACGAAGAGCCTGAAACGGATGACGGCTATGTAACACTTGTCAATGCAAAGGAAGAAAACGGTATATTAACTGAAACGGCGGAACGCACAGGGCTTTGGGCTTGGAAGCACCCACACAGCGACGGAACAGTTATCTATACAAAGCTTGAGGGCAGAGTGGTTTTAGACAATGTAGATTTTGGTTATGTTCCAGACAAGCAAGTGCTGTATGATGTTTCGCTTTATGCCGAGCCGGGACAGAAAATCGCTTTTGTTGGTGCTACAGGTGCAGGTAAAACAACGATTACCAATCTGATTAACCGGTTTTACGATATTGCAGACGGCAAAATCCGCTATGACGGTATCAATATCAATAAGATTAAAAAGGCGGATTTGCGTCGTTCGCTCGGTGTTGTGTTGCAGGAAGTTAATCTCTTTACGGGTACGGTTATGGAGAACTTGCGTTACGGCAATCCCGATGCAACCGATGAGGATTGTATTGCCGCCGCAAAGCTTGCTAACGCCGACGGATTTATCCGTATGCTCCCTGGGGGCTACAACACTGTCTTAAAGGGCGACGGAAGTGGACTTTCACAGGGACAAAGGCAGCTTATTTCCATAGCCCGTGCCGCTGTGTCTGACCCGCCTGTAATGATTTTGGATGAAGCGACCTCCTCTATTGATACTCGTACCGAAGCTTTGGTACAGGACGGAATGGATAAGCTGATGAAAGGCAGAACGGTATTTGTGATTGCACACCGCCTTTCCACCGTGAAAAACTCCGATGTAATCATGGTACTTGACCACGGACACATCATTGAACGAGGAAATCACGAAAAACTGATTGAGGAAAAAGGCACTTACTATCAGCTTTACACGGGTGCTTTTGAATTGGAGTAATTGTAGTATGAAAGCGGAAAAATAATGGATACTCTGTCCTGTATGCAACAGAAAGACGCACAACAAAATTTGAGAAGATACAGAGCTTAAAACTTTCCTCTCTACTGCCCGAAATGCAGGCAGGAATATTTTATTGATGTAAAGGATTTACAGACAACCGTATCAAGAAGCCGGTCATATAATTTACAGAGCCGATGAACTTGTGAGTAATCGCAGTTTGCCGGCTCTGTTTTTTGCCTAAGCTGAATAGTATTCCCACCTTCCGAAAAAATATTCAAAAAGCATTGGCAAACATATGTTCTATGATGCGTTTTTCGCGTGACTGTGTACTGAACAGTTACTATAAATCAAAAAATTAGAATTTTTGAAATTCTTCTACATTTATTACAAATACGGTTGCTCCGCCAACTTTCATGTTCATCGGAACGGTCATATTGACGGTCGGGCAGCAGTTTCCGGCCATGGTCGGCGGCGTGTATACAAGCTGCTCGCGGGCACCGGACATTTTTTTGATGATGGAGATGGCGTCCTCGACGCGTTCATCTTCGACACCGAGCATCAGGGTTGTACTTTTCTTTTTCAGAAAGCCGCCCATCGTGGAAAGCTTGGTGACAAAGAAGGAGTGCTGGTTTAATTCATATACTAAATCATCGGCGTCCTCACTGCCAATGATTGCGATAATCATTTTCATAAGCGGTACCTCCTGAAAAATTTTCTATTATTGTACCATTAATTTATGAAAATGGAAATAAAAAAATGAGAAATTTATGTTAAAATATAAATGATTATGATTGCTTGCAGGTGAGAATTTTTTGGACTGAAAATTCCATCTGCCGCAGGAATGGCGGCAGATTTGCGGGATGAGAGAAAGGCAGAAGTATGATTCGAAATATAGTATTTGATATGGGAATGGTTTTACTGGAGTATGATCCGGTCAAGGTGTGCTGGGAGTACACAGATAATCCGGAGGATGTGGAGTGGATGCGCCGCGAATTGTTTGATTCGAAGGAGTGGTCGCTTTTAGACGAGGGAACGCTGACGGATGCACAGGCGCTGGAGCGGGTGCAGAAACGCCTGCCAAATGAACATCTGCGCTGGCTGGCGAAGGAAAGTCTGGAACACTGGCATGAGTACAACATCTGGGCAAAGCCGGGGATGGGAGAGCTGGTGAAGGAACTGAAAGAAAAGGGCTGCGGCATCTACCTCTGCTCGAATTGTTCCGTGCGCCTGCGTGTGTTCGAGTATGAGATTCCGGGCATTGAATATTTTGATGGCACGCTTGTCTCAGCGGAGGAGAAGCTGGCGAAGCCGAATCCGGCGATCTATGAGAGATTGTTTGAAAAATTTCATCTCAAAGCGGAAGAATGCTTTTTCATCGATGACCGTCAGGATAACATCGATAGCGCGAAGGGCTGCGGCATGGATGGTTACTGTTTTGCGGACGGGAATGTGGAGAGGCTGCGGGCGTACATGGAGGAGATGGAAATATTATAGAAAAGCAGTGCAAGGTGGCCGATAAAAAGATTATTTTCCTAAAAAACACCGGGAGAGTCATAAGCTGATGAAAAGAAAGTGAAAAGGTTTTGGAATCAGGCACTTATGGTCTAAAAAAAATACAAAATCAGCAAGAAATTTGATTGATAATAATATCACAATATGAGATAATGAAGAAGAATGGGGAAAGATGCATTTTTAGTAAATTCCCCTGGAAGATGCATGTGAACAGGCAGTTTTTTGACCGGGAATCTCCGGTGAAAGGCTGCGTCTGTTTTATAACGGATAGTGAGGAGGTCATTATATGAGAGTATCGATTTGTATCGGAAGTGCCTGTCATCTGAAAGGATCCCGTGAGGTAATCCAGAAGCTGCAGAAGCTGGTTTCAGAGAATCATCTGGACAGTGAGGTAGATTTAAATGGAGATTTCTGCAGCGGCAACTGCCGTAAAGGTGTCTGTGTGACGATAGACGGAGAACTGTATTCCGTAAAACCGGAGACAACCGAAGAATTTTTCCAGAAGGAGATTCTGGGACGCCTGAACGCGTAATCGTTTACATATAACGGCAAAAAGAGAGGGAGAGTCTATGCCGATTATTGATTTTAAGGCGACGATGTGTAAGCATTGTTATAAATGTGTGCGGGGCTGCGAAGTGAAATCAATCATGATCCGGGATGGTCATGCATATATCATGCCAAATCGCTGTATTCTCTGTGGGCAGTGCCTTTTGAACTGCCCGCAGTCGGCAAAACGTGTTCCGAGCGAACTTTCCAAGGTCAAAAAGCTGATTGAGAGCGGCGCACCGGTCATTGCATCGCTGTCGTCTTCCTATATGGGGGTTCTGCCGTATAAAAAGCGGGGGCAGGTCAAGTCAGCATTAAAAAAGCTGGGATTTACGAATGTTTGTGATGCGGCGGAGGGCGCCGCGCTGGCGACGGAAGAGTATGTCCGTTTATTAGAGCAGGGCGAGATGAAAAATATCATCACAACTGCCTGTCCGAGTATCGTGAACCTGATTGAGATTCATTATCCGGAACTCATCAAATATCTGGCACCGGTGCTGATTCCGTCGGGGATCCATACGCGCATGCTGCACGCGGAGTTCGGCGAGACGGCGAAGGTAGTTGTGATCGGACCGTGTATCGCGGAAAAAGAGAAAAACAGGGTTGTGAAGCCGGATGCAGTCCTCACATTTGAGGATTTAAAACAGTGGCTGTCAGAGGAACAGATCGAGATCGAAGCATGTGAGGAAGAACCGTTCGAGGATCGTGAACCGGGCGCGAACCTGCGTTATCCGGTCAGCGGCGGACTGCTCACGGCGGTGACGGCGACCCAGAAGAAACCGGACAAGTACCGCAAGTTCTACGTCAGCGGCGTGAAGGACTGTCTGGATGTCTGTGAGGCGATGAAAACCGGCGAGGTGGCTGGCTGTTTCATCGAGATGAACGCCTGTCATGGAGGCTGTGTCAATGGACCGTCCACGGCGACCTCGGTGTCGAGTTTTAAAGTTAAGCTGGATCTGGAAGCGATGCTTCCGAAGGAACCGGCAGATTTGTCCCTGATGCATGAGGCGGCGCGTCAGGTAGAGATTCACCGGACGTTTGCGGACCGTTCCCAGAAGGAGCGGATTCCGACCGAGGAAGAGATCCGGGAGATCTTGAAAAAGACGGGCAAGACGACACCAGAGCAGGAATTAAACTGTGGTGCGTGCGGTTATCCGACCTGCCGGGAGAAAGCGATCGCCGTTTTCCAGAAAAAGGCGGAGGTCGATATGTGTATTCCGTACCTGCATGACCGGGCGCAGTCGCTGTCTCATCTGGTGATGGATACGTCCCCGAACCTGATCATGATCATCGACGATGATATGCGGATCCGGGAGTGTTCGGTGGCGGCAGAAATGTATTTCGGCGTCAAACCGGAGGCGATCAAGGGAAAACCGCTGGAGGACTTTATCAACGCCGAGGATGTACGCGAGGTATTCCGGACGCACACAAGCGTCCACAGCCGGAAGGTGATCTATCCGGATCGGAATCTTGTGACGCTTCAAAACATTGCGTATATCGATGACGGCAATTTTGTCATTGCCACGATCATTGATGTGACGCGCGAGGAAAAACAGGCAAAACAGGAATATGCCAAGAAAAAGGCGACCATTGATCTGGCACAGAATGTCATTTACAAACAGATGATGGTTGCACAGAATATTGCCGGACTCCTGGGTGAGACGACGGCGGAGACGAAGACAACCCTGATGAAGCTTTGTTCCCTGATTGACGATGAGAGCGAAAGTGAGGTCCGATAAATGGGAGTAACCGTAGATGTCACGTTTAAAAGTCTGAATAAGTATTCAGAGATCCTGTGCGGCGATACGGTAGAGTGCCTGAAAACGGAAGATTCGGACGTTATCATTCTGGCGGATGGCATGGGAAGCGGCGTCAAGGCGAATATTCTTTCGACGCTGACGGCAAAGATTCTGGGTACGATGTTTTTAAATGGAGCCACGCTGGAGGAATGTGTGGAGACGATTGTGCAGACGCTTCCGATCTGTCAGACGAGACAGGTGGCGTATGCGACGTTCTCGATTCTCCAGATTTTCAACAACGGCGAGGTATATTTAGTTGAATATGATAACCCGCGATGCATTTTTTTGCGCTGTGGTCATGTGGTGGAGCTGCAGAAATACAAGCGTCTCGTCAAGGACAAGGAGATCAGCGAGTGCCGGTTCCAGGTTCAGAAGGGTGATGCGCTGGTACTTGTCAGCGACGGCGTGACGCACGCGGGAGTCGGAAAGAGCGGCAAATATAAATTTGGCTGGCCGTGGGAGTCGGTGGCAGAGTTTGTTTCGGAACAATGCCTGACCTCTCTTTCGTCGGCACGTATGGCGGCGGCACTCTGTGCGGAATGCAGCCAGATTTACGAGGGAAAACCGGGCGATGATACGACGGTTGTGGTAGCTCGGATCATTGACCGGAAACCGGTCAACCTGATGACGGGACCGCCCCTCGACCGCAACGACGATGAGACGATCACGGCGGATTTTATGAAAGATGAGTCGGCAAAGCACATTGTATCGGGCGGAACCAGCGCGACGATCCTGTCGCGGGAGCTGGGACGACCGCTGCGGGTATCAATGGATTACAGCGACCCGGATATTCCGCCGATCGCTTTTATGGAAGGCATCGATCTGGTGACGGAGGGAGTCCTGACGCTGCGGAAAGCGATCGAACTTCTGAAACGCTATCTGATCGAATGCGATTTAAGTTCTGAGTTTTTCAGCGAGTTGGACAAGAAAAATGGTGCGTCCATGATCGCGAAGATTTTGATAGAAGACTGCACGGAATTACATATGTTTGTGGGAACGGCGGCGAACAGCGCCTACCAGAATCCAGGGCTGGCGTTTGATCTGGGAATCCGCCAGAACCTGGTCAAACAGCTAAAAGAAGCAGTCGAAGGTATGGGAAAGAAAGTTACGGTAACGTATTATTAATAAGGAGGATAAAACATGGTAACGAATGACGCGACAATTCTGCGCATCAAACATGAGATACTTTATGAGGTAGCAAAGCTTGCCTGGAATGATCAGTTAGAGGACGGAAGAGACGATATTCCGTACAAAATCAGCCCTGGTCCGCAGGCACAGTACCGCTGCTGTGTATACAAGGAGAGAGAGATTGTCCGCCAGAGAATCCGTCTGGCAGAAGGTAAATGTCCGTCTGACCGCAATACAAACAACGTCGTACAGGTTATCAATGCAGCCTGTGAGGAGTGCCCGATTGCGTCCTACACAGTCACCGATAACTGCCGTAAATGTATGGGTAAAGCCTGCCAGAACTCCTGTCCGTTTGGAGCGATCAGCATGGGAAATACCAAGGCGCACATCGACCCGGATAAATGCCGCGAGTGCGGAAAGTGTTCCCAGGCATGCCCATACAATGCGATTGCCCATCTGGAGCGCCCGTGTAAGAAGGTCTGCCCAGTGGATGCGATTACCTACGATGAGTATGGTGTATGTGTGATCGATGAGAAAAAATGTATCCAGTGTGGCGCCTGCATCCATTCCTGCCCGTTCGGTGCGATCGGTTCCAAGACCTTCATGGTCGATGTGATCCGCCTGATCAACGCAGGCAAAAAGGTCGTAGCGATGCTGGCACCGGCGACCGAAGGCCAGTTTGGACCGGACATCACGTTTGCAAGTTGGAAAACAGCTTTAAAGAAGATTGGATTTGCAGATATGATCGAGGTTGGTCTGGGCGGCGATATGACCGCGGCAGCCGAGGCAGAAGAGTGGGCGGAAGCTTACAAAGAGGGCAAGAAGATGACGACCTCCTGCTGTCCGGCATTTGTCAACATGATCAAACAGCATTTCCCACAGCTGCTTGACAATATGTCCACGACGGTTTCCCCGATGTGTGCGGTCTCCCGTATGCTGAAGGCGCAGGATCCGGAGGTTGTCACTGTCTTTATCGGACCGTGTATCGCGAAGAAGAGCGAGACGCTGGATCTGAATATCCAGGGCAATGCGGACTATGCGATGACTTACGGAGAGATCCGTGCGATGATGCGGGCGAAAGACGTAAATCTGGAGCCGGAAGAGAACAGTATGCAGGAAGCCAGTGTATTTGGAAAACGCTTCGGCAACGGCGGCGGCGTAACAGCGGCGGTATTAGAATGTCTGAAGGAGTCTGGTGAGAATACCGATATCAAGGTAGCGCGCTGCAACGGTGCGGCTGAGTGTAAGAAAGCCCTTCTTCTTCTGAAAGTGGGACGTCTGCCGGAGGACTTCATCGAGGGTATGGCGTGCGTCGGCGGCTGTGTCGGCGGACCGAGCAAGCACAAAGCCGAGCTGGAGGCGAAGAAGTCGAGAGACAAACTCATCGCCGAGGCAGATGCAAGAGAAGTACATGAGAACCTGAAGGCGTATGATATGTCGTCGTTCTCGATGCATCGGCATTGATGTGGGATACCCTTGGGAGAATGTGGCTGAGATAAAATAAATAGGAATTTATATATGAGTTAGTGGGAAAGTGCCTGCTCTGGAAAATGAAATTTGGAATATGAATTTTATTTTCTGGGGCGGGCGTTTTTCGTTGTGAAAATTCCAAAAGAGTTCTTGCATTTAGAGAATAGATGTGTTAGACTCAATATATCTTATCGAAATGAACTGCGGTCGCAGGTGGTTTCGTTCTAATTTATCTTTTTATTCTGGTAATTTGTGAGGTGCGTTTCGCACAGAATTCGATGATTTAGGAAAATTTGGGAGAATCGGATAACTGTATCGTTATAAAAAATGTGCAATATATTATATGATATATGCAATGTAAAATGAAAGCTTTTTATAGACGGAAAGAACCGCTGTCTGACTCAGAGTGAGAGTGTGTTTTGAATCAAATTAGAACTTATATAGTTACTGTTCACAGGTAGGCACTTTTGGAACCGAAAGTGCCGTAAGAAAACGTGGTGGCAGCAGGAATTTGCCGTATTTAAATGCGAAGCCACGGCAAATTCCGTTACTGGGCACGTATGCGTGAACAGTAACCTTATATAACTTGCGAAAGAGGATAAGAAAAGAGATGTGAAAAAGGTTTGAGGGGGGAGGTTTGAGTTGTTAAAAATAAACATGGGGGCTCATAAAGGGTGTCGCTGCCGGAATGGGACCATTTTGGGAATATCACTGATATTGATATTTTCATCCGGTAGAATGGCGTGGGCAGCTGAAAATGCAGTGAAACAGGCAGAAACAGCTGTCGTAGTCGGCTACAGCGTCTCATTTATAGATGCTGAGAATGCAAATCATCTTATATTTCATACGCAGACGGGAAAAGTTTTGGAAGGAACTTCCCTGAACGTATCTTTCCCAGAGCAAATCATAGGGAGCGACGGGCATATCTGGAAATCAGCGGTACAGTCACCGCAAATATTTGAATTGTATGGAACAGGAACTGAAAAAATTTATATCAAATATGAAAGAGGCGGCAAGGTTCCAGAAATGGGGGCAGAGGAGGATGGCGTCATGCTGGCGCTTCGGAAACGTCTGGAACGATGGAAACAGAGGGCATGGGAGGCGGAGTGTGCCATATTCGGACGTGAAGATGCGGCGGTATCGGGCAGCCACGCCGGTCTGACTGTTCAAAATCAGTCGGAAAATGATGCCAGGATCCGGAATCTGGTATCTGCGATCGGGGATGCAGCGTGTCATGAATTTTATCTGATTGGTCAGGATTTTACACCATCGGCAAAAACAATCGGGGTGGAATACGACGCAGTTTATTCTGAGGTGGAAGAGGATTCCTTTTCGGTGGATGGAAAGGAATATATCATCACGCGCATCCGGGTGCGGAGAAACTGGGATGACCGTACTTGTACGCATCAGTGGAGCCAATGGGAGTGGGAGGAAAATGATTGCTTAAAGAATGGGCGGGCAGTGTATGTCTGCGGACGATGTCAGAAAGAAAAGATAGAGCGCCTTCCGGCGCTGGGGCACCTGGATGAAAACGGGGATCAAATCTGTGACCGCTGTGGAAGTGTGGATTGGAGCGAAAGTGAAATGCCCGAAAAAGTGATCTGGAAGGAGGGCGATGTCCAGCTGCGCAAGGTGGGCGGAGAGATTTTGTCATTTACCTGTATCGACGATGATTACCATGACTGGCAGGATGGGCATCGGAAAGCAGCGCTGTTTCTCTGTGACCGCGTGATCCGGGCGGATGTGGACACGGCGCCGGGAAAAAAGATGAAGATTTTCTCGTTTGGCAAAGACAATAATTATAAGACTTCGCAGGTGCGCGCATGGCTGCAGAAAAACAGTCAGAATAGCAGCTTCTGCCTGGAACCGATCCATACGGGAATCCAGACCGCGTACATGGGAAGCACGGCGGCTGGTGCATTTTCGCAGACTTCCGGGCGGGAACTGGCGCGTCATGATATTGGTTTTCAGCTTATGAACGACCAGCTTTTCTGCCTGTCACTGGAAGAGGCACTTGCGTACCGGGAATATCTATGGCGGTTTGATTCCGGGGATGATAATCCACAAAGTCAGGTCAGCGCCTATTCACAGGGATATTATCTGCGGACGCCTTTTTATTTGCAGGATGAAAACGGGAAATTCATTTATAATCAGCAGATTTATGGCGTTGATCTGGTAAATGGCTGTCTGCGTCCGGTGAGGACGGACAGTGAGACATATGGAGTACGTCCGGCATTTGCACTGTCACAGATGTAAAAAAGAATACTTGTTGAGCTTGGAAAGTGGGAGTGAAGCTGTTTGGCAGTTTGATTAGGAGAAGAGATTGGACAAGGGGAAATCAATCTAATGTTTGGGGAAAGAGGGGAACGTGTATGGGGAAAAAGAAGATGAAAAAAGTGATTCCATTTGCGGTGATGACGACGATGCTTTTGTCGGCGACGCTGCCGGCGTTTGCGGCGAGCGGGTTTGTGTTTGAGGATTGGGATTTGGGGATTGTTTCGGAAAGGAAGGAAAAGTTGGATGATACAGACGATGCCATAAAAAGGCGGAAAGAATGGCAGAAACTGGCTGCATCGTCCAGTGAGATTATGAATGCGGATGTGAGGGCAACTTCCTCTGAATTACGTTCTTCCAAAGTCATAGAGGCAACTCCTTCACAATTAATCATGTCGCGCGTTAGCGTCAGCGCCAGCCTCGGAAATCTCTGGGAAAACTGGGATGTGGCGGATTTGAGCTTTCTGGATGGAACACATGGACTTGGAACGAAACAAAAACCGTATCAGATACGCACGAAACATCAGCTGATGGGACTTAGCTTCCTGGCGGCGTTTGGCATGCAGCCGGATTACGGCGAGGTGGAAGAAGAGATAGTGGGGGATTACCGGGGCGCATGGTTTGAGCTGACGGCGAACATCGATCTGGGAGGAATGGACTGGAATCCGATCGGTTATTACCGGGATGATTCAGAATTTTCAGGGGAGGTGACGCACCCGTTTACGGCAAATCTGGATGGAAACGGTTATAAGATTTCAAATTTCCGGTTTGCAGGAGGCAGTTCGCCGAATGTTGGATTTTTTGGTGCGCTGGATGGGGCGGAGATCCGAAATCTGATGCTGGAACCAGGAAAGCCGGTCAAAGGAGTGCGTCAGGTGGGAATTTTGGCAGGAAATGCGAAGAATTCCAAGATTTTTAATTGTCAGGTAAAAGGCGATGTGGAAGGAACCGGAGCGGTCGGTGGAATGATCGGGCACATGGAAGGCAGCACGATGGAAAACGGAATGGCACAGGTAACCGTCCGAACGACGGGACGTGCAGCTGGAGCGCAGGCGTTTGCGGGCGGAATCGCCGGGGAAGCGGCGGATGATTCTCGTATCATTGACTGCCAGGTCCGCACCGGGGATAACAGTACCTCGCGGATTCAGGGAACGGATGCGACTGTCGGCGGAATCGTGGGGCTTCAGAATGGGGCGGCTCTCTACAATACCTATGTAAATGGCACGATCGGCGGTTCTGGCAGCCAGAATGTCGGAGGACTCGTTGGAGAACGAATCAGCGGAGACTTGAAAGTGGGGCGGTTTGAGGGAACGATCGGTCAGTCGGGAACCGGGGCTGCCGGACACAGAGGAACCTTCATCGGATACCGCGCACCAGCTAATTATTTTAAATATGGGGATGACATCGCGTACCTGTTTGCGGATACGGAGGCGAAAATCGCAAACAATGTCTGTGGAAGCGGCATTTCAGATGATAACCAGTATACATATGCGGCGCACATCGGATATTCCCACGCGAAGGACAATTTCTTCACGCTGGTATCCGGCGGTGTCACGCGGGATGTGGACGAGCGATATTTTTATGAAGAACTGGAACAGGGGATTCTCTCGATTGTGGATGAAGAGCTGGGCGGGGAGATGGATGCGGAGTCGGTGGGGTATGATCTTGACCATTTTGCACCAAATGATGCGGGACGCCCGGTCCGTGGTTATCTGATTACAATTCCGCAGGTCGATACCGTCTCCAATGGAACGAATTATTACGATGTGGCAGTGCTGGAAGCACGGGGAAATGGCGCGTATTACCGGACACTCGATAAAGAACACCGCGGTGCGGTGGCACCGGGAAAGACGGTGACGGTCAGCACCTCGGCAAAGCAGGCGGAAAAAGCATGCTTTCAGATGGAGGGAGTTCCGACGTACACGCGTGGGAAGAGCCGGAAAGATACTACTTATGTAAATGGCGGCGAGTATTGTTTTACGATGCCGGAGGAAAATACGCAGGTGTCGGCGGTTTATAAAAAGGTGGCAGTTTCGGTCGGTCTGACGCCGGGCGTGACGAAATTCCAGGTGGTGCAGGAGCGGACCGGAAACCGGAAACATCCGACGAAAGTCACACGCGTGATGGATGGAAATGGAAAATTAATTGCGACGTACATCCATGGAAATCTGCAGGCGGGAACACAGGTGCAGCCGGTGACGGTGCGGGCGATTGTGGATCGGAATAATGATGTGGCGGATGCATCGGTGCGCTGGAGTATCGATGATTCAGATTTGATTACGTTACTTCCAAATGACGATGAGGAAAGTGGTTATACGAAAAAGAGCGCGTCAGTCCAGGTAAATTTAAATAGTTCGTTTATCACTGATATAGTCCGGAAACTGGAAAAAGAGCAGGCAGACCGCGGATACCAGTATGCGATCGGAAGCGACATATACGGAGCAGGGTATCAGAACGGCGGCGTAGCGGTGCTGACGGCAGAGACGAAACCGGCGGCGAGCTTTGATGGGAAGCCGTGCCGGGGAAATGCGCGGATTGAGGTTACGTTCCAGATCAAGGATCAGACCTATGTAGCCAATGAAGGTGCGGCACTAAATCAGGATCAGTTGAAATTTGAGGTGGTGCGGACATTAAACGGAAATCGGAAACATCCAGATGAAACGATCCAGGTTACGGCACCGCAGGTTTTGAGTGCGTCTTTCACACCCGATTATTTTGACCGGAAAGATATATCGTGGACCGTAGGTGACGCAGCACTGATTTCGGTGGACGGCGAGGACAAGTCGGCCGGTGTGCAGGCGAAAAAGGATGCAAAATGGATCCGGGATCTGATCGCGGCAGATCAGGGCAGACATGTGAATACACCATATGAAATACAGACAGCTTCCGGCAGCCGCACGACGAAGGTGACAGTGATCGGCGATGATATGCTTGGAAACCGGCAGACGGCATCGTGCAGAGTACAGGTGGATTTCCGGACAGTGGACGAATCGAAGATTTGTGTGGAAGGCATCAGCCTTATACCGAAAACGCTGCAATACGAGATCAAACGCACCCGGACGGGGGCGGGTTATCGTCCGGTGGAGGCATGGACGGGAACCGGTGCGAAAAAGCTGGCAGCGTCGGTATTTCCGGCGCAGGCGTTTAACCAGAAAGTGACATATCAGGCAAGTGATGATTCGCTGTATGTATCATCGGATGGAACCGTGACGGTCAATACGACGGCTTCCTGGATACAGGAGCTTGACCGTCAATACTTAAAATCAGGCAGCCATACGGCATATGTGACCGTGAAAACCGAGGATGGTGGCTTCACGGACCGGGCGGCAGTTACAATTCAGTATGAGGCGGTCGATCAGACATACAGCGGAGGTTCCCATTCGGGCGGAGGTTCTCATTCGGGCGGCGGCTTGGGTGGAGGCTCTTCTTCTGGAAAGGGGGCAGCGGCAGGAAGCAGTGCAGCGAATGCAACCGGACCGGCATCGGGGTTCAGTGATTTGACAGGAGCGGGTATTGGAAATCTGACAGAAGGACAGGCAGGCCCCGGGCAGAATGCGGATGCGGCAGCCATACCGGAATATGTAGTAGCTGGAAACTGGCGGAAGAATGCAGATGGAAGCTGGCAGTTTGAAGCGGGCGGTAGAAGCTATGCTTCTGAATGGGCGGCTGTCCACAATCCATATGCCGATCCGGCAAAGGGGCAGAGTACGTTTGACTGGTTCCGATTTGATGCAGATGGCAGGATGGTGAACGGCTGGTATACGGATGTGGATGGAAACACATATTATCTCTGGAAGGAAATAGATGGAACACAGGGGCGTATGCTGACTGGCTGGAACTGGCTGCCGGGAAGCGATGGAGTGTTTCATTGTTACTATTTTCAGGAAAAATCTGATGGAATGAGGGGACGTTTGTATCGAAACACGCACACGCCCGATGGAAATTTAGTCAATGCGGATGGTGCCTGGGTGCTGGACGGAATAGTACAGACGAGAAGCTGAGAGAGGAGGAGAGAAGAAAACAGAGGTAAACAGGAAAAAGGAGGGATTTTTTCCATAAAAATGAAGTGGAATGAGACAAAAAGAATGAAAAATGGGGGTATAAAAAATGAAACAGGATAAGAAAACAACCAATAAATCGGGATGTACAGCCGTACTGGCAGCAGCCATGATCGCAGCCGGAGGTTTCAGCGCTTATGCGGGCAATCAGGGGACGCATGGCGGTGAATGGAAGGACACAGAAAGCCTGAGATGGGAGTGGCAGAATGGAGAGATGAGTTTTTATGGAAATGGAAGTATTTTTTCAGAGCAGCACCCAGAGATCACCGATCCGGAATATTACCTGAAAGAGGCAGTCCGTTATCCGGGGGAAGCAAATCCAGGGTGGAATACGAAAGGGGAACCGAAAGCAAATTATAGCTGGGCTTCGCTCGAGGAACTGCAGAAATTTGTCAATAGCTTTGACTGGCTTCATTCGGATGAAAAAACGCGTCTTCTGTATGTGCATAACCGGATTGCAAACGGAGAGGGAGGCTTTAACCAGAATCATTACGGCTCGCCGGAAGAGGCAAAGGATTTCCCGGTTTTGGAAGGAGGCGTTGGCGTCTGCCGGGATTTCGCGGAAGAATTTCAGTTCCTATGCCGGATCGTAGGGCTGGAGTGTGTGACCTACACGCCGGAATATCTCCATGATGCGTGCCTGGTGCGGATCGGCACACAGTGGTATGCGACGGATCCGACCTCCAGTCTGCCGCTATTTTCAAATGCGAAAACGTACCCGGTTGACTTTGAGACGGAGTTTTACCGCTATGAAAATAAGGAGCGGGAGCAGAGAAGAAAGGACTATGAAGCGGATCCAGACAGTCTTGCCAATGTGCTGGCGCTGACCTTGAGTATGCGGGGAGAGGGGACGATTTCCGAGGCTGCCTGGGAGAAAATACAGGCACCGATGGGGCAGATAGAAGAAAAGTGGGGACGACAGGAAATACCAAGACAGGAGTATGAAACGGGGATTATCTCGCTACTGAAATCAGTTTGGGGAACTGAAAAATAAAGAAAACGAGGGACTGCCGGTGTTAAGGGGCGCGGGCAGTAAAAACGAGGAGGAAGTTTATGGGGGAGTATCGGTACAGAGAGAATGTGAAACGGGGGATGGCGTTTGTACTGGCAATTATATTGGGAGGAATGGCTTTTTTGCCAGGATTCCCGGTTTTTCCGGCGAAAGCGGCACCTGCGAGTGGTCAGCAGACAACACTGACGACAGCCCATGGCGATACGCTGCTGGGACACAAGCTTTATTGTATCGATAAGGGCGGTTATGCGATCTGGGGAATTGCAGAAAAAGGGGATCTCTATGAAGCACACCGTCCCTCCCAGGCATCCGTTCCGCTGAGCAGTCAGGAACAGAAATATGTATTTTGGGCGATGCTCTCGCTCAAAGCCGCGCTGGGGGATGAAAAGGCAAATACATTTATCCGGGCGATCAATGTGGCAGCAAAAGCACAGGGAAAACCGGAAATTATCAAGATGGTGTCCGAGGAAGATCTGAAAACAATCCTCTATGTTCCAGCTGTGCGGGCAAAATATCCGTGGCTGGAGGCAGCTGCGTCAAATAGTGAGGCGTACATGCAAATGGGAGGAATGCTGTCTGGCGGAGGCAGCGGAAAGGAAAATACCGGTGTCGGCGGCGGAAAGATTCCAAATGTGATAGCTTCCAGCACCTCGCTGGGAACGGCAAAACAGGTAGATGCGGCGACTCTGACGCTGTCGTTTGCGCCGGATGGCTCGGATTGGGATTTTATCCGTTCTGTACCGCTTGAATTTTCAAACAATGACGGTGTTTCATTCAGTCCGGTTCCGACCGATGGATGGACATATATAAAAACCGACTCGCAGATTGTATTTAAAAATCCAAATCCAAAACCGTCGAAAGCCCTGATTCGTTTCCGGGTGGAAGGAACCCCATACGCTTCGGGCGGCGGGGGATATGCTTCGGCGGAGGAGGCGATTGACCAGTCGCTTCAAATCTGGGAGTGTGTGACCTGTTCGGGGACACACGGAGGCGGAACGCCTGCCAAAAGTGATCCGTGGATTCATCAGCGGATGGCATGGATGGAGCTCGGAATGGTTCCGGTCAATTATTTTGCTGCATTGGCGGGCGATCCAACCCCGGTACCGGAGCAGGGAGGCATTCAGTTTGAGGTATTTAGGCATGAAGAGGATTTTACTTCCACCTATAATCTACAGATGTATAAATACGATCATGAGACAGGGAAAGCGCTGGAAGGGGCGCGGTTTGGCTTCTTTGAGCGCTTTGACGATAAGAACAGGGTAAATACTGAGCGGGACGGAGCTGCCGAATTGTATGAGGGCGGAGAACCATATGCCAGTCATTATCAGGATGAGCCGGTTCTCTGGGATGGTTTCAGACAAGTGGGTTCGGCGGTAACAGATGGCGATGGCTACGCCTCCCAGACGGTGGAACACGGTTATCACTATGATAAGACGTTCTGTGACGGTCATCCGGCACCGGTCTTTGTACCTGTTCCAGAGGAAGAGGAGGATGAAGAGGGAGAAGTCATCAATGAGGATGAGATTGAGGCGGCGCAGGCAGAAAATATCCGCCTGGCAAATAGCTGGCTTTTGTGCGAAGAGGAATGTGAAAGAAAGGCGGGCGGAGACTTTGAGGGCGTCCATTTCCACTGGATAATGGAGGAGGTCGATGCAGGGGAGATAGAAGGTATCGCGTCAGACGGCGGCTCCGAGGGAGAAACACCCGATGCGGGACCGATGACAGGGGCAGACGGGGAAACTTCGTATGCAAAGTCTGGCTGCCAGGAGGACTGTGGGCAGACGTATGAGAAGTTCATTTCCATGAAGTACAGTTATACCTGGAAAGAATTTAAAGCGCGGGATGGATATATTCTGCATGATGAACATGCAGATGACCTGCCAATTGAGATTATCACAACCGATGCATCTGAGCATGGGGCAAATGCAGCCTTTGGAGGCGGATATTCGCGTGATGTGGTGCTGGGAACGAAGAGTGTGAGAAGGAGTCAGGGCATCGGAGAGGCTTCCGGAAATCAGAATGGAGAAAGTGAGTCGAAGGCAGGAATTTCTGAAAAAAATGGCTGGGATCGTCGAAGTGCGTCTGGCTGGACGATCCGGGAAAATTTAGCGGCTTTTCTGGGGGAGAGTCCTGCATTTCCAGGGCCGTTAAAAATGCGTGTTTTGCCGCAGAGGGTGGTTCTGTTTACGGCATTGGATGCAGCGCTTTTGGGGAAAGGGACACCGTCGGAGGCGGAGATAGGAGAAAAACCGCAAGATACAGGAAGCAAAGCGGGGAGAAATAGGAGTAAGACAAGTGAAAACAAACAGGACATAAATGAAAAAGGCAGAAAATTGACACAGGAGAAGAAGGAAGCAACTGCCTCGGAGATGAAAGTCTCTATTTCGGAGCGTCTGGTAAATCGTGTCCAGAAAGGGTTTGTGTTTATTGATGAAGCGGATGATGATTTAGAAGAAGCAGAAAAAGCGGAACGTGAAAGTATTCGGCGATATATGGCAACCGGCTCAGATTTATTGACAACCGAGGCAGGTTTTTATACAAGCTGGCATTCACCTTCTTCGTTGTATCAAAATCCGCAGTTGTCACAAAGAACGGAAACACTGGCGGGTGCGGCAGCAGAGTCTCTATTTTTCCCTGCCTATGAATCGGCGCTTGTCTCCGCGAGTGTGGGTTCAGCGATAGAGCCGGGAAGTGCTGGCAATTTCAGCCATTGCAATGGGGCAGACGGCGGGAAAGATGCCTGGAGGATCTACGATCATCGGACAGAGGGCGAGGTACATATCAATAAAAAGGATCTGGATCTGAAAAGGGGCGAAAATGAGTCTTACAATGCCCTTGGAGACGCACAGGGGGATGCGACGCTGGAAGGCGCAGTGTATGGCTTGTTTGCAGCAGAAGATCTGCTGCATCCGGATGGGAAAACAGGGGTAGTTTATCGGGCAAATCATCTGGTGGCGGTGGCGACGACAGACAAAAATGGCGATGCCTCGTTTCTGGCATGTACAGAGGCGCCGGGGCGAACCTATGATTATTCGAAGGGGACAATTGCGGATGCAGCGGATGGATGGCGAAAGAAAGCGCCGGGAAATCTGTATACACAAGATGCGGCGATCGATGATTATACGGCAGATAAAGCCTGGGAGCGGATTTATTATAACAATACGTCAAAGAATGGAAATGCCTGGATTGGACGCCCGCTTCTGATGGGGGAATATTATGTCAAGGAATTAAGCCGATCCGAGGGCTTTGAACTTTCGGTTGGAAATAAACTTCACGCAGTTACAAACCTGGGACAGGATCTGGAGGCAGCGGTCCTGGAACCGGGAGAAGGATATGCCCATATTTCCATGCAGATGTACGGGGAAGAGCAGGCAGGCGATGGCGGCGCTGATACGAATGAAATTTTCTTTTCGGCAGAGTCGAAGAACACGAAAGAGGGAGTTTATGAGATTGTGGTGTCAGGGCTGCCGGAGGGCGTGAGCTTTTATCGAAAAGACGAGGGAAAAGGAACGGTTTCGGTGGAAGCTGGGACAGGTGAGTATGAAAAAGTTTATACCGGGGAACTGGCAGTGGCAGAGAACGACTATCAGTATCCAAAGTACAATGCGGATGGCACGCCGATGAATAAAAAAGTTCCGATTGAGTATGCGGCGGGGTGGATGCGCCAGGTCCGAGTGCAGGAACTTGTGCCGGAGACAGTGGAATCAGTTCTTTTGCAGGCTGAAACGGGAATGACCGAGGAAGAAAATGCGGACAAGCTGGCAAAGATATTTGATGTGGATGACTTTTGTTATCTGAAAGGGAAAGCCGAGCGGGTACTCCGCAGACATGCGAAAA
This sequence comes from Clostridium sp. AF20-7, assembly GCF_003479275.1. NCBI lineage: Bacteria > Bacillati > Bacillota > Clostridia > Eubacteriales > Clostridiaceae > Clostridium > Clostridium sp. AF20-7. The sequence goes on from NZ_QUGF01000016.1 coordinate 22,272, forward strand.
TAACACCGAGGACACCGGGAGCAGGAGGAAATGCATATTCCAGTATCTATACCGGCGTATTTGACCGGGGCCTCCGGGAAGGAGAGCGGGACGTGTACGGCGTCAGCGGTGTGACGCCGGGAGAAAAGGCAGAAAAAACAGTGTATGGTTCTCCGGTTCAGACGATTGCGGTGCCGAAAACAAAAGATGGAATTTCAATGACAGTGGGAGATGTGATCACTTCCATTCTGGATTTTTATCATACCCATCCATATATCAGCTATGGCGGTCTGGACGCGGTGCAAGAGTCTTCGGATTCGTTTGAATTTACGGTATATGCAGGAATTTTAGGAATACCGGAGAATTTCATGGTACTGGGAAGTGATCCGGAGAAAGACAGCCTGATTTTTCACCGGGCAGAGTGGCTGCCGGAGAATATGGAAATGTGTCCGCGTTATGTGTATATACCATATTCAAATAATCGAGGTCGGGACGCATTTGGAACGTATACTGATTATAGGGAAACTACCGCTGGAAATCAGGTGATGGCGTCGGCACTTTTGCAGACAGATGCTGTGATTGAGGGAGATGGTACGATTGTTCCGAAGGAAAATGAGGTAAATGTCTATTACAAAACCGGGGAAATTCCGTATGATGCGGATGGGCAGCCGATCCAGGTAGTTGTTTACCGGGAAAAGACAGAAACACAGCAGCGGGAGGTAACGGAGACAAAATGGGTTCATCAGGCAGCAGCCCGGAATGCAGATGGGAGATACATACTGCGGGTCAACGCGAATTTTACCGACAGTTTTGGCGTGAAAAAAACAAATGCAGGCGTGCTGGAAGAGCTGGGATTTAAGGCGGTATTGAAAGAGAAGAAGGTTACACTGAACGAGGAAGAAGCCGCAATGCTTGGAAATGGTTTCTTTGCCGGCCACCAGATGAACAGTTCCAGCTATTACACGTGGATAAAACAGGCGCGGGCAAAGGCATATGTCGATTCTGGAGGTTCTGGCTTGACAGGGGATGATTCCTATGTGGTCCCGGTGGCACTGGCGTACCCGGGGCAGGAGACCACCTATCAGGATGCCGGGACAAGGAAAGAACCGCTGGGTGTACTGGAGCGAGTGATCCGCCAGAAGATAAAAATCGTCAAAAATATAGCGACGACACCGGAGGGCACCTATGCACATAACACTTATGCGGAAAGTGGGCACACCGATCCGTTTACGGAAAAAGAGGGAGGAAACGAAAATGTCGCTTCAGCACTGCCAAATTTCCGCTTTAAGCTCTATTTGAAATCCAATCTGGAACGTCTGTACCGAAATACGGATGGCGAAATCGTGTGGATGAACCGGGATGGGGAAGTCGTCTCGTTGCCGGAGGTAAAAAAGAATTTTCCACTGCTTAGAGAATCCTTTGCTCCGGTTCAGAAAATTTTCACGCAGGTAACTCATAAAAAAGATTCCCAGACGGCTGGTTCCGTCAATAACAATGTCTGGGACAGCGCAGTGACGGCAAAGGAACGTCTGTACGAATATGGAAAAGACGGGCAGATCGCGGATTCGAAAGAGGTCAATCAGGGATATACAAGACTTCTTGAGACGGTCATGCGGACCAAGGAAGATGGAGCGGGAGCGGTACGGGAAGTTTCCGGCTATCAGTATGAGAAATTTTTCGATGCGATGGCGGTGGCGAACCGGGATAAATGGCAGCGGGCAGATGCAGCAGATACATCCTTTAAGCCGTTTGCATGGATCCGTACGGGTATTTTTGGAAGCAGCGGCGGAGAAACAAAAGATCCGGTGCATCATAACAATGCGGCGATACAGAATCAGAGCCGTACGTCAGAAGCAGCCGTAGAAAATGCAAAACGGTCGGATGCTGTCCGTCAGTTTGCGATTGACTGGTATTTGAAGAATGAGGTAAAGAAGCAGAACATCCAAGCATCGGGAGAACAGGAAAGCTATCCGGATTATATCTATGATGAAGCATTATATCAGGCAATTTTAAAAGCAGAGGAATATTTGAAGCCGTTTTTCTCCTATGATTTGGACGATTTATACGCGATTGAGTGGGACAGCGCGGAAAATGGAGGTTCCGATCGGGACAAAACAACGTTGTCAGCGGAAAACTTAAAAAAATCTGAGGAAAGTTATTATTACGGCGTTTCGAAATACCTTCCTTACGGAACCTATGTGGCAGTCGAGCAGCAGCCGTATTCGGGAGCACTGGAAGATTTCAAAAATCAGCATTACCAGATCGACCAGCCGAAAGAAATAGAAGTCCCGTCGGTTTATGAGGCAGGTGGAAACCTCGTATCTCCGGAAAAAAAGTCAGCGGATTACCGATATGACGCTTCGGCATCGCCGGAAATGCTGGCGGCGAATTATCAGATCCGGATGAATGAAGAGTGGGGAGATACGAATCAGGCAGATCTGAGGAAATATGTGATCCGCGCGCATGGACAGGATGGAAATTATGAGATTTATAAGTATGGTCTGGATGCGGATAAACGGAAGGGAACGATCTCATATCCAGGCGGAAGCTATGACTACAGCGGATTTTCGCCTACTCAGCGGGAAATGGCGCCGTACAAGGACATTTATCGGTCTGAAAATGCAAACAGCTGTTATCTGAGCAACGAGAAGGTAGAAAGCTATTACCACTATGGTTCGCTCTCAGAGCAGGCAGGGTGGGCAGATTCAGTGGAATATCCGTATGGAGAGAAGACGGATGATAACAATCCGGCGGGATTTTATCTGAAAGATCATGTCAGGACGATCACCGGGGCGCTGACCGGGTTTGACGGGCGGTATTTTCAGGGATTGGTGCCTTACAGTGTGACAGAACCGGCGGCAGAGTCCGCTTATGATGCGTTGGGATTTACCGGATTCGCGGATGGAAAATACCGGAATGCGTTTTATGCTGCAAAGTTTCGGATTGAAAAACTAGATTCGGAGACAGGAGAAAATATTCTGCATGATGACGCTGTGTTCGCTATTTATGCCGCCAGCCGGGATACGTCGAAGTACAGCGAGGGGGAAGTGCAGTTTTATGAAAAAGATACACAGGTGACAGCCAGCCGGGAATTTTTGGAGGCAATGGGGGCAAAGAAAATCGCGCCGGTTGATTTGAAAACGCTAATTCCGTCAAAATACCCATGGAAAGTACCTTATACAGGAAAATATACAGGTATAATCCCGGCAGGAACTCCGATTTGTAGTGAAACTGAGCAGGTGGTGATGCAGGATGACTTTGGGACGCGGACGGGCACATTCCGGGTTTATTCGACGCAGCAGGATTTTGGTGGTTCGGGGGAAATTCTGCCGTCCAACCAGAATACGGGATATCTGATCACGCCGCAGCCACTGGGAGCAGGAGCCTATGTGTTGTGTGAATTATCTGCACCGGAAGGATACGTGAGAACAAAACCGATAGCGGTGGAAGTATATTCGGATGAAGTGACGTATTATCGGGATGGAGAACGCGGTCAGCGGGTGGCGGCTACCGTGTATGGAGAAATGATAACCCGGATAAGCGGCAACGGGGAAATGGTCCAGAACCCGGATGGAACGGAGCCAAATGGCAATAAGCCGCAGGATTGGGGCGATGTGGCGCGGATTTATGTAGGAAATACGCCGATCCGGCTGGAAATTGCGAAGGTAAAACAGGATGAAACGGAGATTTTGTTTGAGTTGAATGATCGGCGAGAGGGAACATTGACCGAGCTTTCGAACCGTTATGGTCTTGAAAATCTGGAATTGGCGTACAATGCGTCGGGAACGTTCCTTGGGTACGGGTGGTCAAAAGGCTGGCTGGACAGTCTGAGGGCAAAACAGGAAGCCGGGGAATGGATTGACCTGATTTATGAGGATCAGGTTTTTACTGGAAAGGCGCTCTGGCATCGTGTTCCAGATACAGCGCGCGCATTCAACCGATATCTTCCAGGTGCATCGATGCGCCTGTATGATGCGATCGAGGTAAAGAAGAACGGGGACAGTGAGGACCGGGCGTATGCCGGTGTCAATGTGGTGCGCGATTCGTTTGGAAATGTGACCCGGATGTATGTGCAGAAAGGCTATGCGGGAAACCGGCTTCTGTATGTGAGGGATAAAGATCAAGAGGAGGAAAATAACAATTATAAACGATATACGCAGGATGACCGGTTCAACGACCAGGGGAAAGGCAGATGGATTCTCAAGCGGGTTGAACGCGAAGATACAGACATTTTATATTACGATCTGGGGGCTCTGGCGGTATTTACGACACTCCGGGGTGTGCGATATGCCTATAACGAAAAAGGCGAACCAGTGCGTCCGAAAGACAGCGAACCGATCTATGCGATGAAAGACGGTGTTCCATTTCTGGAAATTGTAAGCCCCAGCTATGAAGAAATGGTGTACAGCCGGAAAGAAAGGCGGTTCGAATACATTCCTTCCGGGACAAAATTCTATCATCTGGCATCAGACGGAGGCCGGGACAGCGAGGTAGAACCGTACACGGGAATGGCATATGTGACGGAGGAGAAAACCGGCAAAACATTGGTGTGGGCGATCCGGGTATCTAAGGATCACTATGGAAATGTGATTGCCAGGGATAAGATAAAGACCGGCCGTGTGGCAACGATGTATGCTGATACGGAACAGGAGTACACGATTGGAACATATGACGGAGGTCTGCTGCAGCCCCATGTCAATCCGGTTTTGAATGAAAATGGGCTGCCGGTTTATTACCAGCGTTCCGCTCAGACCTATATTAAAGGATATCCCGTTTATGATCGGGATGGCGATTATGTGCGTTACCGATACAGCGATCTTCTCAGAGCTTACAATGCCAATGCATGGGATCTGCAGTTGAAGGCAGCACTCTATGATATTGGAAATGATCCGGAAAAACGGGAAGATGATCGACCGCTGTACCACCGTCAGGGTGAGGCGTATCTGATGGAAAACAGCTGGATAACCGGGGATGAAACGCCAAACGATCCGTTCCATACACGGATCAGAGATGGGCAGGTGGATGTTTTAAAACGCGTCCCGGCGGGAACGTATATTTTAGAGGAGACACGCGCCCCATCCGGCTATGCGAAACGGATGCCGACAGGTCTTACGGTAGAGGAAACCTGTGAGGTACAGGAGCTGCGCCTTACTAACCGCCCGATCACGGTGCAGATCGAAAAGATCGACGCGCCAAAGCAATATCAGCAGCCAGTCCGGGACTATGATCACATTTTGAACGAATCGGATTCTAAGACCTGGGAGGAAGGAAAAGGAGGTTATACGTTTTCAAGTGTGGAAGGAGCCGTGTTAGCGCTCTATCCAGCAAAAAGAGTTGCGAGTGATGATTTGGAAACACATCCGTCCGGGTATTATCTGGAAAAGAAAGGGGAACTTCCGGCGAACTGGACGGTACTAGATGAGAGAAACCAGAAAAAGACAGTGACTGCCAAATGGACCGTCGGAAAGACGCCGATGGCATGGGAGGGGATTCCGGCAGGCGATTATATTCTCGAGGAGATAGAGACGCCTCCGGGATATCTGACAAATCAAATGGAGGTGGAAATCCAGGAAACTTCTAAGCTGCAGCTCATCACGATGCGGGAAGATCATATAAAAACCGCCTTTTTCAAATATGAGGAGAAGGATGGAAAAAAAGAATGTCTGCCGAATGCATATGCGGCGGAGCTGACCCTGTATGAGGCAGTGACAGATGAAAATGGAATTGTCATGGAGGCGGATGGAACACCGCGCTATGACCGGGAAAAACAGGTGACGAGCTGGAAAACCGAAGATGCGAAAGCCTACAGCCAAGGAAGAGACAGCTTTGCAGCCCGCTATCAGAAGCTGTATGCAGAATATCATACAAGGTTCAACACGGTTACATGGTGTGGATATACCGCTGAAAAACAGGAAGAAACAGCGACAGAACAGGGCGAATCAGTGCGTCAGCTCTGGAATCTGGGAAATGGTTCACAGGTGCTTGTTCAGGCGACGAAAAATCTGCAGCTAGATGGAAAAGCAGGCTACAGCTATGATTTCCGATGGAATTACCAGGCGGAGGGAACTCTGGTCAGCTATGATACCTCCGATGGGATTCACCGAATTGATTATTTACCACTGAATCCGACGAAAAATGATTTGGCTTCGAACAGAAAGAAAGGCTATTACGTTCTGGTGGAGACGAAAACACCAAGCGGCTATCAGAAAGCAGCACCGAAGCCGGTAATTGTCGAAGAAACTGCTGAAATTCAGCTTTACGGGCTGGAAAATAGGGCAAAGTCTGTCTATATTTCCAAGCTGGGAAGATCAGGGGAGATATCCGAAGAGGCAATTTATCTGGCAGGCGCAGAACTTGCTGTTTTCCGGGCGGCACAGGATGGAAGCCTGGTGCAGGAAAAAGAATATTTAGTGGAACGCTGGATTTCTGGATCGGATGGAAAGTTTACAGAGGAAGAAGCAGAAAAACAGGAGATTCCGGCAGGCTGGAAGGCAGGGGACTGGAAGCCGCATCGGATTTCTCCGATTGCCTATGGAGCTTATTATTTGGTGGAATTTTCGGCACCGGCAGGTTATCGGCCCATGGAACCTAGGAAATTTATTGTGGCTGCTGCTTCGGAGGAGACAATCGAAGCGGTTAATACGCTGAAACAGGGGCGAGTTCGGGTTGAAAAGGTGGATGAGAGAAAGCCAGAGGAAAAACTGGCAGGTGCGGTGTTTGAAGTGAAAAACAGAGAGACGGGAGAAAGGGTTCAGATGGAGACAGACGAGAGCGGTCAGGCGGAAAGTCCGTTTCTGCCAATCGGAACGATAGGGGAGAATGGAGGCTGGATTCCGTACCATTACGAAGTCCGTGAGACGATGCCGCCGGATGGATATCAACTTATTCCGCGCGTGTACGAGGTGCTGATAGAAGATCAGAAGGAATGCGAGGTGCTAACGTATGATCTGACGGTGCCGAATGAAACAACGAAAATCAAAATTTCCAAGCTGGATTTCGATACGGGTCTCTTTGTGTCAGGAGCAAAGCTGGCAGTGTATGAAGCCGGATTTTTGGATGGTGTGTACACTGAAGCGGGTGAGGCATTGGAAACCTGGATCTGCGATGGGAAAACACACGTGATAGAAGGAAAGCTGATTGCCGGGCACACGTATCTTCTGAAAGAACTGGAAGCGCCGGATGGATACACTGTGCAGAAACCGATGATTTTCACGGTGTCAGATACAGGCAGGGGGATTAATGCAGCCAGAGATGGTGCAAATGCGCTGGAGACAGAGACAGCAGACGGTTTATTTGACAGCATAACGTCTCTGCGGGTGCAGGGAAGAAAAGCACTTCGTCTGGTGAGAACACTGTGGGATTTGGACAGTGGGGAAGAATTTGTACTTTCTTCACTGATGGAAGCTTCTGTGCCTTATCTGGAGCGAGAAAAATGTGAAAAAGAGGGGGTGGCGGAAGGACATCGTTTCGAACTGCGGGAGATCATTGAGTTCAGTGACGGCAGCCGCCGGACGATAGGAAAAAATACATTCCGCCTGAATTGGGATGAGAACGGACATTATCCGCTGACGCTTCGAACATTAAAAGGAACGAGGTATCGTCTGGAAGAATATGATCAAAAAGAGACAGATGGCAGGGAAGTGGAAAGCTGGATCCCGGAAAACAGAGATGGCCTGGGATATATCCATGAAATACGAAATCCGGAATACAGCGACCCTTGTGGCATCCGCGCCGTTTCCCCGATTGGAAAAGATGGAGCAGCGGTGCTGCCGGGAAGTGTAATTGTATATGAAATTACATATCGGAACCAGTCAGATAAAAAAGAAAATATGAAGATTGGACTGGAGATTCCAGCTGGGTGTGAACTAATGACAGCGGCTTCGATGGGCGGAGCGGAACAAATAGGTGAATCCTGGTATTGGAATATAGAGAATGTGGCAGCCGGATCAGGAGGCATTTTGCGGGTGGCTGTTCTGGTTGGAGAGCATATAAATGAAAACGGACAGGAAAATCATTCTGGTATGACGGTAACGGCAACGATATGGGGAAAAACGGGCAAAAGCTATGAATCCTTCCATCCAATTCTATCTCCGGGCGCAATTGCTATCGCCGGGCGGGTGACAGGAACTGCCGCGGCGTTGTTAAGGCAGGTAGATATAACATATACGTTATACTTAAAGAATGCGGAGGGAAAAGAGCTTCCAGGCTTGATTTCGTACACAGGTTCTAAATCGGGAACGCTGCGAAGTGGAGGAAGCCTGACGCTTTCTTGTGGCGAATCGGTTGTTTTGACAGGAATGCCGTGGGGAGCCAACTATGAGGTTCGGGCACAAGTTCCGGCACAGACTCCGGATGGACTGCCGATCGAGTGGAAGAGTACAGGAAGCACGGGACGGACCTCCCGGCATGGAAATACAGTGCTCTGGGAATTTCATCAGAATGATCGGTCGGTGCGTGAAGTGCTCAAACGTGGGAATAGATACCGCCTGGTTGAACTGCTGGAACTGGACGGTGGAAAAACGGAAGAGGTGGAGTCGAATCAGATGATTTTTTCTCTGGGGGACGATGCACAGATAGATGGAATTGGAATGATAGATTCCCCGACAAAGCTGGTCTTTTCAAAGACAGATCTGGGCGGAACGGAGCTTCCGGGTGCTCAGATAGAGATTCTGGATCAGTCTGGAAATGTAATCGAATCATGGATTTCTGCGGCTCATCCTCATGAGATTATTGGAACGTTGACACCGGGAAAGAGTTATATAATGCGCGAGACGGGAGCGCCGGATGGATTTGCGTATGCGGAAGAGATTCCGTTTACTGTTTCCGAGGATGGAACGGTCGAGCGGATTTCCATGCAGGATAAGCCGACGCACGTGGAAATCACAAAATACAGTGTGACGGGAGAAAAGGAACTGCCGGGGGCGCGGATGGAACTCTGGGAGGAGAAGGAAGGCGGAACCTTGGTTGATTCGTGGGTATCTGATCGGGGCGCCCATGTGATAAAAGGAAAGTTAAACGCTGGAAAAAACTATGTGCTGGTAGAAAAAATAGCGCCGGATGGGTACTGGAAAGCAGAAAAAGTGACATTTACGGTATCACTGGACGGTCGAGTCGATCAGGTGAAGATGTATGACAGACCGACAAAAGTGCAGGTTGAGAAGCGGAAATGGAGGGAGCAGAAAGGAGATAGCGAATTTGTAAAAGGTGCCCGCCTGAGGATTTCTGATGAGACTGGAAAGGTAATATTGGAATGGATTTCTGAAGAAAAGGAGAAATGCATACAGGGCATTTTAAAGGAGGGCTGCCGCTATATTCTGGAAGAGCTGGAAGCGCCGGAGGGCTACGAAAAAGCCGAACCAGTTTCATTTACGGTTTCAGAGGGCGAAACGGTGACGGTTGTGCGGATGTATGACTGCTTGAAGCCGGAGAATCCGGGGCGACCGGGACACGGTCAGCCGGAACATCCAAAGAAAGTGATAGAAGATCTGAAAGAGGGCTATTTAACAGTTCATGTGCCAGAGTCGATCTGTGGAGATGGGAAAATTGTTCTCGACGGCAGACAGATGAAGCCGCTTCCGAAGATGGGATATGGAGAATCAGCCACCTGGGAAGTAGAAGGTGCTTATCAGGTTGAGGACGAAAAAGAGCGTCTGAATGAAGTGATTTCACTGATTTGGAAGTGGAAACTGGTGATTGGACTGATATGTATGAGCGCTGGGGCTGGACTGGCGCTCGTAGAGCGGCTAAGAAAGGAGGAAAATATAAAAAAGAATATGGAGAGGAATGATAAGGGCAAGGAGGAGTAAAAAAATAAGAGAAAAATGAACAGAAGAAAGATGTACTCTCGGAGTCTTTTCTGCACTTGCTTTTGCGGCTAACAAAAAACATTTCACAAAATCAAGCACAGAAAGATTTCGAGAGTACATAAAGTGGGAGAGGAGGAATTTTATGAATCAGATGGCGAAAGGGCTGCTCTTCGGAGCAGCCGTACTGAGCCAGGCGGCTGCGGGATGTTTTCCCGCTGCCGCGGCATCCATCGATCGGGTCAGGATTCGGCTGGCAGCAGAAGAGCTGGATGAAATGGGAATGCCTGTTTTGGAGGCGGAAAGCCGGGACAGGGCATATAGCGTCACTGGTGTGGAACGAATCTCCGGTGATCCGGCAAGCGGACCGGCGATGGATGGGGCAGAGGTGGGAAAAAAAGAAAATGAACAATATAAAGGGAGCATACAAGCCGACTCTGAAAATATAGGTACCAAAGAAGTTTCTTTAGAAGAACGAAAGATAGAAGAAATCCATGCAGAAGAACCTGCTCCGGAAATTCTATACGAAATAGAACTGGAATCCGACGCAGATGATTCTTTTTCCGTCCTTCGCCAGGAGGACATCCAGTTTTCAGGGCTTGGCGCGGTATGCAGCAAGGCAGTTCGGAAGGATAATGGCACTACGTTGCTTTTGACGATCGAATTACAGGATGCCGGAGAGATAATAGGGACGGTGGATGCAGCAGTCTGGGCGGAAAGAGGAATTGGCAGGTGGAAGAAAGCGCCGGGGGCTTCGGCATATTTGGTGATGCTTTACCGGGATGCGAAGCGTGTCGGACATCCGCATCGGACGAGTGCTGAACAGTACGATTTTGTACCGTTGATGCAGACTGCGGGCGTATATCATTTTAAAGTGATTCCTCTGACAAAGCAGGGAAAGCGTGGTCAGGCAGCAGAATCGGCATGGAGGAAAGTGACGGAGGCAGAGGCAGCTCAAAAACGGGAAGAATGGGGAGGGAAAAAGCCGGGATGGCAGCCAGAAGGGGAAATTCCATCGTATATTTTAAAAGATGGTGCATACCCGCAGATGGATTCTCTTTTGATTGGGGAAAAGTATGAGCAGTTTAATGAAAAGGGGGAAAACGTGTCGCGAACCGTAATATTTTGAGGATTTTCGTATAATTTATAAAAATCAGTTGAAAAAGCAGAAGAAATGTGATAGCATACCTCACATAAGTTCGTTCCTGTTTACTGAACCGTCCTGACGAGTGATCGAAGGTCAGTCAGGCAGGGACACTCTGGAGAGTCTCCAAGAAGGAGCGCCGAAGGTGTAAGACGGATGCACGTCCATGGTATTCGTTGATCTCTCAGGCAAAAGGACAGGGCATACAACCAATCACAATGGAACCAGGGGATGAGTTCTATTGTATGCATATGTTCTACTCTTTGGAGAGCTGATTTGTATCAGCTCTTATTTTATTACTCGATCCCGGATTTACAAAAGAGCCGGAATCGTAACGAAAACATAGAGGAGGATAAAAAATGGACACGATTTTGACACTGGTAAACAAAGGCAATGATTTTCTGTGGAGTTTTCTTCTGCTGATTCTGCTGTGTGGAACGGGCATCTATTACACGATTCGTCTCAAATTCATCCAGGTAAGAAAATTTGGCGAGGGCTGCAAGCATGTGTTTGGACATTTCAGCCTGAACGGAGAAAAACATGAAAAAGGGGAAATGAGCCCGTTTCAGTCGATCATGACGGCGATCGCAGCACAGGTTGGTACTGGTAACCTGGCAGGTGCGGCGACAGCGCTGTTTGGCGGCGGTCCGGGTGCAATCTTCTGGATGTGGCTGAGCGCGTTCTTCGGAATGGCGACCATCTACTCCGAGGCGGTTCTGGCACAGACCTACAAAACAGAGGTAAATGGTGAGGTGACAGGCGGACCTGTCTACTACATCAAGGCGGCATTTAAAGGTAATTTTGGAAAGGTATTATCCACTCTGTTTGCTATCTTTATTGTTTTAGCACTTGGGTTTATGGGCAATATGGTACAGTCCAACTCGATCGGTGCTGCGTTTACAGAGGTATTTCAGGTATATGGAATCAATATTCCGCCGATCACGATCGGTCTTGTGCTGGCAGTACTGGCAGGATTCATTTTCATTGGTGGAACCAAACGTCTGGCAGCTGTGGTAGAGAAGGTTGTGCCAGTTATGGCAGGCGTTTACATTGTAGGAAGCCTGATTCTGATTGGTCTTCATATCAATCATGTGCCGACAGCATTTATGATGATCATCAAGGGCGCGTTTGATCCGAAAGCGGTAATGGGTGCTGGTGCTGGTATCACCGTCCGCGAAGCAATCCGTTTTGGTGTAGCGAGAGGACTTTTCTCCAATGAGGCAGGTATGGGTTCCACACCGCATGCTCACGCACGTGCGAAAGCAGAAAGCCCGCATCATCAGGGGCTTTGTGCGATGATCAGTGTCTTTATTGATACATTTGTTATTTTAAATCTGACCGTATTTGCAGTCCTGACAACGGATGCGATGAGCTCCGGCAAGGATGGTACAGCGCTGACACAGGCGGCATTCATGCAGAGCTTTGGAAACTTTGGTTCTATTTTTATTGCGATCTGCCTGCTGTTCTTCGCATTTTCGACGATTCTGGGATGGCATTTCTTTGGTCTGACGAATGCGAAATATCTGTTCGGCGAGGGCGCGGCAAAGGTTTATTCCTTCATCGTAGTGATTTGTATTGTCATTGGTTCTATGTTAAAGGTAAATTTAGTATGGGCTCTGGCAGATTTCTTCAACGCGCTGATGGTTATTCCGAACGTTTTGGCATTACTTGCATTGAGTCATGTGGTTGTGGCGGCTGACCGGAAAGCGGAAGCGATCACGAAAAATGTGACACAGGCATATCGGGCTGCAGAAGAAAAGTAAGAGCAAATAAAGAGAAGATAAAAGGTAACTGTAAGCGTAAAAAGCGAGCATTAAACAATCATTCAAAAAAGACCTGCTTATGTAGTGAAATACATAAGCAGGTCTTTTTTATGAAAATGAAAACAAATAAAAAACCAAAAGTCCCTAAACAGCTGCCATTACCTTCCGCTCTCTGTAAAAATAAGGAGTTTCTCTCTTTGCTGTCTGCTTTTTAAGCGTTTCATCGGTCAATTCGCGGACAGACTGCAAAATCCTCAGATGCGTCTCCAGAGGGAGTGCATCAACGGTCAGTTCCGCTTTTTTCGTGCATCCATCCACACCGCCTGCTGCCACAACCCGGCGGAGCAATTCTGTCTCGGTGCGGTCAGAGGGGAGAAGATTCCGTCCTAATTCCAGGGAGAGCAGGGAGGCAATGCCCCAGCCCCACCAGTTGGAAACGCCGCTTGCCAGCGTCAGGTCTGCTGCTTCTGCGGTGCAGATAAGTTCGCCGTGTGGAACACCTGCGAGAATTTCACGGCGGAAAGTCCCCATTCCCATCTCGTTGCCGCCATCTCCGATGGAAATGACCGTGGCACCAGCTTCTCTGGCAGCAGACAGGAAAAGAGCCGAATCCGTGATCATGTCGTCGAGCTGTTCACCGCGCATGCTGTGATAATGTCCGTTTTCAGCTTTACCTGGGCGCTCCAGGCTGATCAGATGGGTCGGTTTTGCATCATGGATAAAGGTGCGGATAAAGTTATCCGTATTCTGTTCCGGCAGACGGATCAAGGTTGCCTGCGGAGCGCGGAAGCGGAGAGCCGCTTCCAGATGCGGATAAGAAGACCAGTCGGTTACGACTGACACGCCGCAGCCAGCTGCCGTCAGCGCTGCTGCGAGGTTGGCAGTTCCGGAAGGTCCATCCGTCTCGCCGGTAATAGAACCGTCTGGCATTCGAACCGGGAAACCGGTCAGAAGAACGGCTCTTTTCGCATGGGCGAGAGAAGCAGATACAGCCGCAAGTGGGGAAGCAGGCAGAGATGCTAAAAGTCCGCGACCGCCAAAATCCTGTTTCATAATTGAATCTAAAGTTTCATAAAAAGTCATGGTATCAATCCTCCAGGTATACTGCATTGTGCAGAAATTGACAGGGGATTTTCTATCTGGATGATCCGAGCGCTTATTTACTGGATAATTTCCAAATCAAAAAAGATTGGCAGCAGTCCGGTATGGTAGCTGTATCGGAATCATGTGCAATAAAAAAAGACCCACGTATCCTGTAAGATTCATGGCTCTTATTTACGAAGGGAGCATCCGGGCAGGAGTCCCGATAAATAAAAGAATCTATTTTATTATAATTGTATTGTAAATGAAAAATATCAGACTGTCAATTCCAAATTCATTTTACGGCTGACAGAAAGCAAAATTTGGAATATAATAAAAAAATAAGCATATAAACAAGCTCAGAAATAAAAGCAGACAAGAAAATGGATAGAGAGAATGAAACGAGAATCAAATGAGATAAAAAAAGAAAATGACCGCGCCGCATCGTTCATGCGCTTCTGCGAGGTAGTCCGCCATCTCCGTGCCGAGGACGGCTGTCCGTGGGATCGGGCGCAGACGCATACATCGCTGAAACCGTACTGCATTGAAGAAGCGGCAGAGGTGATTGGCGGTATCAATATCTGGGAGGCGACCGGCGATGCGGAGAACCTGAAAGAAGAACTGGGGGATTTAATGCTGCAGATTCTTCTTCACGCGCAGATCGCGGAGGAAGAAGGACTGTTTACGGTACGGGAGGTCATGGATGGCGCCAGCGAAAAAATGATCCGCCGCCATCCGCACGTGTTTGGTAAGTCGATGCTGTCCGAACAGGGAGAACCGGTCACGGATTGGGATGCAATCAAGAAGCAGGAAAAAGCCGGAAAAGAGTGGACGGAAGCGTATCTTCCGGGAGCACTGGAAGAGGCGGGGAAACTGCTCGAGCGGGCAAAAGAGCGGAAAGGCATCAAAAAATAACATTTGAGATGCTTCAATACTGAAATAAATAGAAAAATCTATATATAAAAAGGCATTCGGTCAAAATGGAATGCCTTCGTTCATTTATAAATGCTAATTCGTACTTTTCGGCAAAGACTGACTTTCTTTTACCAGATCTTCTAAAGTAATATTATAGAAGAAATTGTGTACAACCTGATCAAAGCGTTTCCACATCGGCAGGGTCACGCAGCTTGTCTGACGTTCGCACGGCGGCGCATCCGGTGCAAGGCAGGCAACGGAAGAGAGAGAGCCTTCGGTCAGTTCCAGAATCTCTCCGGCGGTATATTCATTAATCGGACGGGTCAGACGGTAACCGCCGCCTTTGCCGCGCTGTCCTTCCAGTAATTTATTTTTGACCAGAACCTTCAAGATGATTTCCAGATACTTTTCAGAAATCTGCTGACGGGTGGCAATTTCATTCAGTGGTATATATCCAGCAGAATTTTGTTCCGCCAGATCGATCATAACGCGCAGAGCGTATCTTCCTTTTGTCGATATCATTCGGTAACCTCCTTACTATTAACCAATTATAACGCAAGGTAATAGGACTTTCAAGGAGAAAAGCGTGGAAAACATAGAAAAAAGTTTTTTTCTAATACCTATTGACAAAGTTGGTTTATAAGAGTATCATTAAGCCATCGAGTTCAGAAAGAACATGAAAATAAAAAGGAGGCAGATACAATGGCAAGACAGAATATTATATGGAACGGAAATCTGATGTGTTGTTGTCGAATGTGTAATTCCCGGGCATTTTATATGGTCAGGTAAATTTGCATATCTGCCATTTAAGAGAATGACAACGATTTAAGATGCAAGCCATTTGCCCGGGAGCTTAAAGAAAATTAAGCGGTCCGGCTTTTTGTTTACCCAAAAAGCTAAATATACATTTGCATAAGCAAATATAATATTGCGGAAAAAGCAATTATTTTATATAAAACTTGAAAATAAATGGAAAAACGCTTGCTCAAATAAAAAATGAATATAAAATAAAAACAAATTTACATACTAGGAAATAAACTTTCAGAAATAGAAAGAGAGGTATTTTGAGATGGGAAACTATAGATTTGAGACTCTTCAGTTACACGTAGGTCAGGAGCAGCCGGATCCGGCAACCGATTCCAGAGCCGTTCCGATTTATCAGACCACTTCTTATGTATTTAAAAATTCAGCACATGCGGCAGCACGTTTTGGTCTGGCAGATGCCGGTAACATTTACGGACGTCTGACCAACTCCACACAGGATGTTTTTGAGAAGAGGATCGCAGCACTGGAGGGCGGCGTTGCAGCACTGGCAACCGCATCCGGCGCAGCTGCTATTACATATACAATCGAGGCACTGGCAGCGGACGGCGGTCACATTGTAGCACAGAAGACCATCTACGGCGGCAGCTACAACCTTTTAGAGCATACACTTTCCCATTTCGGTGTATCTACAACTTTCGTAGACGCTCATAATCTTGAAGCGGTAGAAAGTGCAATTCAGGAAAATACCCGTGCTATCTATCTGGAGACTCTCGGAAATCCGAATAGTGATATCCCGGACATCGACGCGATTGCTGAGATTGCACACAAACACGGACTTCCGTTAGTCATTGACAATACATTTGGTACACCGTACCTGATTCGCCCGATCGAGCATGGCGCAGACATTGTCGTACATTCCGCTACCAAGTTCATCGGCGGACACGGAACCACTCTGGGCGGCATCATCGTAGATTCCGGTAAATTTGACTGGAAAGCAAGCGGCAAATATCCGGCAATCGCAGATCCGAATCCGAGCTACCACGGCGTATCTTTCGTAGAGGCAGCAGGTCCGGCAGCATTCGTTACCTACATCCGTGCGATCCTTCTGCGTGATATGGGCGCTACGATTTCCCCGTTCAACGCATTCCTGCTTCTTCAGGGAACTGAGACATTGTCTCTGCGTATCGACCGTCATGTAGAAAATACCAAGAAGGTTGTTGAGTACCTGTCCAAACATCCGTTAGTAGAGCACGTAAATCATCCGTCTCTGCCGAATCATCCGGATCATGCACTGTATGAGAAATATTTCCCGAACGGCGGCGCTTCTATATTCACCTTTGAGATCAAGGGCGGACAGGCAGAAGCTCATAAGTTCATCGACAATCTGCAGCTCTTCTCCCTGTTAGCAAACGTAGCAGATGTAAAGAGCCTGGTTATCCATCCAGCAACAACAACCCACTCCCAGCTGACTGACAAGGAGCTGGCAGATCAGGGCATTAAGCAGAACACCATCCGTCTTTCCATCGGTACTGAGCATATCGACGATATCATCGAGGATCTGGAGCGTGGATTTGCAGCTCTGAAATAAGTAAGAGTGTGTCGGTCTGAGAATCCGAGACATATACATAATAAATAATGAATTGATAAAATGCGGTGTCATCTGAAAACTCTTCTTTAAAACAGGGAAGAACGGCAGATGACGCTGCATTTTTGCTATTCCATTTTGGAAGAAAATGGCGTAGAAAAATTCATGCCAAACTGCATTTTACAGGGTAAAATGCTGAATTGTTGGGATTTAAGGGGGAAACGGGGAGGCGAGTCTTGACAATAAGGGCGGATAAGTGGTAATTTATCAGATAGAAGGATACAGAGCTGTACATTTGTGATATAGGGGGGCTCTGGATTCCACCATAAAATTTAAGAATGAGGTGCGAAAAATGCAGGAGATGAAACCGATTAAAGAAGGAAAAGTCCGTGAAATCTATGACAATGGAGACAGTCTGATTATGGTTGCAACGGATCGTATCAGTTGCTTTGATGTTATCTTACATAATGAAGTGACAAACAAAGGCAAGGTACTGACACAGATGTCTAAGTTCTGGTTTGACCTTACGAAAGATATTATCCCGAATCACATGATTTCCGTAGATGTAAAAGACATGCCGGAATTCTTCCAGCAGGAGAAATTCGAAGGAAAGAGCATGATGTGCCGTAAGCTTGAGATGCTTCCGATTGAGTGCATCGTCCGCGGTTATATCACAGGAAGCGGCTGGGCAAGCTACCAGAAGACCGGAAAGGTTTGTGGAATTGAACTGCCGGAAGGCTTAAAAGAGTCTGACAAACTGCCGGAGCCGATCTACACACCGTCCACTAAGGCAGAGATTGGCGATCATGATGAAAACATCTCCTATGAGCAGAGCGTAGATCATCTGGAAAAATACTTCCCGGGCAAGGGAAAGGAGTATGCAGATAAGCTGCGTGAATACACGATAGCACTTTACAAAAAATGTGCGGAGTACGCACTGGAAAAAGGTATCATTATCGCAGATACCAAGTTTGAGTTCGGTCTGGATGAGAATGGCAACATCGTTCTTGGTGATGAGATGCTGACTCCGGACAGCTCCCGTTTCTGGCCGGCACAGGGCTACGAGGCAGGACATTCCCAGCCGTCCTTCGACAAGCAGTTTGCACGCGATTGGCTGACCGCTCATCCGGGCAATGACTGGACACTCCCGCAGGAGATTGTAGACAAGACCATTGAAAAATATCTTCAGAGCTATGAGATGCTGACCGGCGAAAAGCTGGCATAAGCGAATCGCTCGATGCAGCCAGTCAGGCAGCGGAAGAAAATGCATTGAATAAAAGTAAAAAAGCTGCTGTGAAAAGAATGAAATTCTTGTTTCGCGGCAGCTTTTATATATGGAAATAAAAAACAAATATATCGCTAGTTCGTAATCTGCAGCAGAGGGGCTGTTTACAGATGTGTGCTTTTGAAAGGGAAAATAAAAGATGCGCGATTTCATGGATTTATTTAGCTTAAAGGGGAAAAAAGCGATCGTTACGGGCGGAACCAGAGGACTCGGCTATGGCATGGCAGAGGGACTGTGCAGAGCTGGGGCGGAGGTTGCTATTTTGGGAACAAGTGAGAAGGTGCGGGAGAGCGCTGATGCGCTTGCACGGACAACCGGTGTGGTGGTTCACGGAATAGTGGGAGATCTGGTAAGAGAAGAGGAGGTTCCGAATATCTATAAGCGTCTGGTGGAAAGTCTTGATGGTCAGGCGGATATACTGGTAAACTGTGCGGGAGTTCAGCACCGGTGCGTGGCAGAAGATTTTCCGATGGAAGAGTGGAATCGGATTCTGCGAGTAAATTTAGGTGCTATGTTCCAGATGTCTCAGCTGGCGGCGCGGGATATGCTGCAGCGTGGATACGGCAGGATTATTAATGTGGCATCGATGACCTCCTTCTTCGGAAGTGTGATGATACCGGCATACGCGGCAAGTAAGGGCGGTGTGGCGCAGCTCACGAAAGCCTGCTCCAATGAATGGTCATCGTGTGGTGTGACCGTCAATGCGATCGCACCTGGTTATATGGAGACAAAGCTCACATCGGACATGAAAGCCAAAAATCCGGATCAGTATGAAGAGGTAACGGCGCGGATCCCGATGCACCGCTGGGGGAAGGCGGAGGATCTGGCAGGAATTACCGTGTTTTTAGCGAGTGACGCGGCAGAATATATAACGGGAGCGGTAATCCCGGTGGATGGCGGCTACCTGGCGAAGTAAACGAGAGAAAAGGAAAGAAATATGAATCTATTTGATATAGTAGGTCCGGTGATGGTCGGACCGTCCAGTTCCCACACAGCGGGCGCGGTTCGGATTGGATTTGTGGCGCAGAAGCTTCTTGGGGAACCGGTTAAGCGGGCAAGGATTGGTCTGTACGGCTCATTTCTGGCAACGGGAACCGGACACGGAACCCAGAAAGCGCTGATTGCGGGACTTTTAGGAATGGTGCCGGACGACATGCGGATTCCGGACAGCTTTCACCTGGCAGAGGAGAAAGGGATTGAGTTTTCCTTTGAGGAAGCTAATTTAAAAGAGGCGCATCCAAATTCGGCGGAACTGGAGCTTGAGGGCATTTCTGGGCGCAGTCTGACGGTAGTAGGTGAATCACTGGGCGGTTCCCGGATCAATATTGCGAAGGTCGATGGGATTGAAGCCAATTTTTCCGGCAGTTATCCAACCTTGGTTGTCCACAACGACGATCAGCCGGGACATGTGGCGGATGTGACGGCGATGCTGGCGCACAAATCGATCAATATTGCGACGATGCAGCTCTACCGTGCGGCGCGCGGCGGCATGGCAGTGATGGTTATTGAGTGCGATCAAGAGATTCCGGAAGAAGGGCTTGTGTGGCTGCGCCGTCAGGAGGGTATCCGAAAGGTAACATATTTAAGTCTTCGATAGGAAAGGTTCATATAAGAAAAGGAATGGAACGGGAAAATGGAAATGTTATATCATTCAGTGAGTGATCTGGTCCGCTTAGCGAACGAACATCAAATTCCGCTCTGGAAGGTGGTTCTTCTGGCAGATGTGCAGGAACGCCAGGTGACGGTGGAAGAATCGTTTGAAACAATGCGGCAGATGTATCAGGCGATGCGCCAGGCAGATCAGGAATACGACGGCTCGATCGTCTCGGCAAGTGGAATGGCGGGCGGCGACGGAGAAAAACTGCACGCATACAATGCCTCCGGTCGCAGCCTGGCGGGCGGATACATGGGGCTTGTGATGGAAAAAGCGGTGAAAATGGGAGAGTCCAACGCCTGTATGAAACGAATCGTGGCGGCTCCGACGGCGGGCGCATGCGGGGTGATTCCGGCGGTATTTTTGTCGTATGAGGAATATTGTAAGGAAACGGAGAACCGGATGGTCGAGGCGCTCTTTGTCAGTGCAGGAATCGGTGCGGTTATTGCAGAAAATGCGAGCATCGCCGGTGCATCGGGTGGATGCCAGGCGGAGATTGGTTCAGCAAGTGCGATGGCAGCAGGGGGGCTGGCATATCTGCAGGGCGGCGATGCGGAGTGTATCGCGAATGCAGCGGCATTTGCCCTCAAAAATATGTTGGGACTAACCTGTGATCCGGTCTGTGGTCTGGTTGAAGTTCCGTGTATCAAGCGGAATTCCGCCGGCGCCGTCAATGCGGCGGTCAGTGCGCAGATGGCAATGGCGGGAATCAAGAGTGCAATCCCGGCAGACGAGGTCATCGATTCCATGCGTCGGATCGGCAATGCGCTTCCGGCTGCTTTACGCGAGACGAGTGAAGGCGGTCTGGCAGTGACCGAGAGTGCCAGAAAGATAGCGGGACGGATGGGAAAGAAGGAACACATTGCTAAGAAAACCCGGGAAAGCAATAAAAATCAATAGAACCAGACAGCACGCGATTGCAGAACCTGTCAGAACTGTTCCGGCTGCTGATGAGAAGATAAAATTGTAGAAGAAAGAACAGCAATATAGAAATAGCTCTGTTTAAATGATGCCAGAATATTCTTGAAAATCACAAAAAAACATATAAAATAGCAAATTTAGAAAAATGCTTGACTTTCCGGGAATGCTCTGGTATCATAACATACGTCCTCGAGACAAGGACAAAAACAAAACACGAAACGAAAGAAATGATTTGAAAATTCTTGATGAACTCAGAAAAAATTTCGGAAAAACGTGGATTTGTAAAAAATAAAAAAGTGTTGACAAAAGCAAAAACTTTTGATAAACTATAAAAGTTGCTGCTGAGGCAATAACAAAGAACCTTGAAAACTGAACAGTATGTAAAACCCTGAAAATTCTAAGAA